>NZ_AP024897.1:950289-1267052 GCF_024529975.1 Vibrio quintilis
CATTCAGAAAAATGATCCCGCGGGATGTCCGGCAGTTTAATTTTACTCTGGATGGAAGTCAGGTTGTTGCTGCTTTTCTGAGTATATCCGGTGAATTGAAGATCCTGAGTTATCGTTTATCGGATCCGGAGCATATAGCAATCAGGCAGTTTCATGATCTGGCTTCTGTTGAGGATATGATGATCACGCCCGACGGTCACATGATCTATCTCAGGGAAGCTTCATCATTAATCGTGATCAAAAGCAGCCCGGAAGGATATAAAGTCCGTGAGGTTGTTGATCTGAGCCTGGGTAATCCAACATATCAGATAAAGCAATCGATGCTTTTGGCTGGTGGCGAGTCGGTGATGGTGCTGAGTCAGCAGGGTGTGATTTCTCAGTGGTTTGATGTCGTCAAAAACAATGAAAGGCATTTAACGCATATCCGTGACTTTGATGTCGGCCTGCATGTTCAGTCCATATTACCGGATACTTTCCATAAAGGCTTTTTTGTTTTCGATACCGATGGCAGAGTCAGAAACTATTACGCGACAACGAAGAATCAGGTATTTTCCGGCCATATTTACACCGGGGCACCGGAACTGGCTGTATTGGCCGGCAATGAGAAGCATCTGGTGACATACAGGCAGGGGAAAATTCAGTTTGCCGCAGTTGATTTAAGATATCCTGAAATTTCATTCTCCGCTTTGTGGCAGAAAGTCTGGTATGAGAACTATCCTGAACCAGATTATGTCTGGCAGTCGACTTCCGTCTCTGATGTCTTTGAACCGAAATTCAGTCTGGTACCGATAGTTTTCGGTACGGTGAAAGCGGCTTTTTATGCCATGTTACTGGCTGTACCTATTGCTGTTTTAGCCGCGATCTATACCGCTTATTTTATGTCGCCGGGAATGCGCAGAAAAGTAAAACCTGCGATTGAGCTGATGGAAGCACTTCCTACCGTGATTATCGGCTTTTTAGCGGGACTATGGCTGGCGCCAATCGTGGAACGGCATTTAGTCTCCGTGTTGATGATGGTGATATTTTTACCTGTGATTGCGTTTCTTTTTGGTGTGGGTTGGTATTTTTTTCCGGAGAAATGGCGCAGAAGTATCGATAGAGGCTGGCATGCAGTTCTGTTAGTTCCCATACTGATGATCGGGGTTTGCCTGATTTACTACTTCAGCTTTTATCTGGAAGCATGGTTCTTTGAGGGAGATGTGCGTTATTTTCTGGTTCAGTATGGCATCGACTTTGATCAGAGAAATGCATTAGTTGTCGGGCTGGCGATGGGATTCGCGGTGATTCCGACTATCTTTACGATTGCCGAAGATGCGGTTTTTTCGGTGCCTAAACATTTGTCGGATGGTTCTTCAGCACTTGGCGCGACCCGCTGGCAAACATTAGTTCATGTTGTTTTACTCACAGCCAGTCCGGGGATTTTTTCAGCGATGATGATTGGAATTGGCCGGGCGGTCGGGGAAACGATGATTGTACTGATGGCGACCGGAAACACCCCGATTAAAGACTGGAATATTTTTGAAGGTATGCGGACGCTTGCCGCAACAATTGCCGTTGAACTGCCTGAATCAGAAGTCGGCAGCAGTCAGTATCGTTTATTATTTCTGGCCGCTCTGATTTTGTTTGTTTTCACGTTTTTAGTGAACTCTCTGGCTGAATGGGTTCGTTTAAGATTAAGAGAGAAATACCGGGCACTATAAGATATGCAGGAAATGGGTTCAGATGTTTAAGTGGATTAAGTCCGGTGAACCATGGGTTTGGTTAACTGGTGGTGCCGTCAGCCTCAGTTTGTTAGCCGCACTGGGACTTTTATTATTAATCGGCTGGAAAGGATTGATTTATTTTTGGCCTTCAACACTGTGGGAATGGCACACAGTATCCGGAGAGCGGATCATTGGGCAGCTGTATGATAAAGATGTCGTGCTGGCTTCCCGTATACCTGCGCTTCAGCAAAAGAGTAGTCAGTTACCGGATTCAAAGCCGGTTCAGACGTTGTCCCGGCTGCATATCAAAGTGGCAAACCGGGATATTTACCCGTCTGATTTTATTTCTGTATTACAAAATGAGATCGCTTCCGAGTCTCTGGCACATGGCTGGGCTGTGATTGACAGAGAATATTACGGGCAGTTCTTTGGTCGCCCTCAAGGGTATCTGGAGGCGGATGGTTCAGTTGCGCCGGACATCAACCACGCACTTGAATCGGCACTGACAAAAAACCTTTCAGTTAAAGCTAAAATCACAGCGCTGACAGAGGGAGAAGTTCAACGCTTCAGCCGTCAGCTTGAATCGTTACGTCTTGAAAAGCGTAAACGGGAGCTCGGTAATCAGTTAACACCAGATTTTGTGCAGCAATATCAATTGAAAAAGTCAGCTCTGGATAAGGAACTGAAACAGGCAGAAAACCAGATTGATGAATACCGGAACCAACTTAAAGCACCGGTTTTACTGGTTCAGGATATGAATGGCAATATCGTCCGTATTCCGGTGAATCAGATTCTGGATCTCTGGTATCCGGACGATATGAGTTTCTCCGCAAAGGTACAGCACTGGGGTGTTCAGGTCTGGCATTTTCTGTCTGAAAATCCCAGAGAATCGAATTCTGAAGGTGGTGTTTTTCCGGCAATTTTCGGCACAATTCTGCTGGTGATTATTATGTCAGTGATCGTGATGCCACTTGGCGTGATTGCGGCTGTTTATTTGCATGAATATGCGAAGGATAGTTTTTTAACCCGGTTGATCCGGGTTTCTGTCATGAATCTGGCGGGTGTTCCCTCGATTGTGTATGGGGTTTTCGGACTTGGTTTCTTTGTTTACACAATCGGCGGCTCGGTCGATCAACTATTCTATTCAGAGCGTTTACCTGCGCCGACTTTCGGAACGCCGGGGTTGCTTTGGTCCTCGTTGACTCTTGCTGTCCTGACATTGCCGGTTGTGATTGTCGCTTCAGAGGAAGGGTTAAGCCGGGTGCCGGTTTCTGTTCGTCACGGCTCTCTGGCGCTTGGGGCGACTCAGTTTGAAACTATCTGGAAAATTGTTATTCCGATGGCAAGCCCGGCGATGATTACCGGATTGATTCTTGCGGTAGCCCGTGCTGCTGGTGAGGTCGCGCCTTTAATGCTGGTGGGTGTGGTGAAATTTGTTTCCCGGCTGCCTGTTGATGATCAGTTTCCTTATTTACATCCGGAACGTAAATTCATGCATTTAGGATTTCACATTTACGATGTCGGATTTCAGACCAGTAATATTGAGGCGGCAAGGCCGCTGGTTTTTGCGACATCTTTTTTATTGGTGGCCGTGATTATTTTGCTGAATATGACAGCAATCAGTATCCGGAATAATCTACGTGAAAAATACAGAACTATGGGACAGGATTAATCATGGAGCCATTTAATTCTCCGGTTGGTTTTCAACTGCCGGTAGATGTTCATCATTTAACCAGCCAGCAAACAGCGATTGATATTGAACGCTTAAGTTTATGTTATCAGGGAAAGCAGGCGTTACATGATATTTCGATGCGGATTCCCAAAGGATTAGTCACTGCTTTTATCGGACCTTCCGGGTGTGGGAAGTCAACGTTGTTACGCTGTTTGAACCGGATGAACGATCTGGTTGAAGGATGTCAGGTTAGCGGGGAAGTCCGGTTACATGGTCAGGATATTTATTCGCCGTCTGTTGATGTCGCAACATTACGCCGCCGGGTTGGGATGGTTTTTCAACGCCCGAATCCTTTTCCGAAATCTATTTATGAAAATGTTGTCTATGGTTTGAGGCTGCAGGGAATTAAAGACACCCGGGTGCTTGATGATGCAGTTGAACGTTCATTGAGATCTGCGGCATTGTGGGACGAAGTGAAAGACAGGTTACATGAAAATGCTTTTGGTTTATCCGGGGGGCAACAGCAGCGGTTAGTTATAGCTCGTGCAATAGCCATTGAACCTGAGATTCTTTTACTGGATGAACCGACATCGGCACTGGACCCGATATCAACCCTGACGATTGAAGAGCTGATGAATGAACTGAAAACGAAATATACTGTCGTGATAGTGACTCATAATATGCAGCAGGCAGCAAGAGTGAGTGATTACACCGCTTTTATTCATATGGGAAAATTGATCGAGTACGCAGATACGGACTCTATTTTCACTTCACCGGTGAAAAAGCAGACAGAAGATTATATAACAGGACGTTATGGGTAATTTTGAATCAACACATGACGTGTTTTACACAAGGTTAAACCGGGATTATTTATGCAATTGGGACGTCATATTTCTGGACAATTTAATGCCGAGCTGGAATCTATCAGAACAAACGTATTAACGATGGGTGGGCTGGTTGAGCAGCAACTGTCATTTGCCATGCAGGCTCTCCATAAGCAGGATATTGAATTAGCCCGACAGGTGATTCGCGATGATCATAAAGTGAATGCCATGGAAGTCTCAATTGATGAAGCGTGCACCCGGATCATTGCGAAACGTCAGCCGACAGCGAAGGATCTGCGTTTGGTGATTGCGATTATTAAAACCATCACCGACCTTGAACGTATTGGTGATGTTGCGGCTAAGATGGCTTATGTCGCAATTGAAACCCCGGATCTGAAAGAGCGCAGGTTTCAGGTGTCACTTGAACCGCTTTGTCGTCAGGCCATAGCCATGCTGCATCAGGTGCTTGATGCTTTCGCCCGGATGGATATTGAAGCCGCCGCAGAAGTTCATAAACTGGATGATAATCTGGATGCAGAGTATGAAGCCGTGATTCGCCAGTTAATGACTTATATGATGGAAGACACGAAAAATATACCGCATATTCTTCAGGTGATGTGGTCAGCCCGTGCGATTGAGCGGGTTGGGGACCGGTGCCAGAATATTTGTGAATATATTATTTATTTTGTGAAAGGAAAAGATGTCCGCCATCTGGATGAGCAGTCCATCGAAGAAGTGCTGCGTAAAGAGTAGGTTTCCATTCTTCCGATCTCTTTGTGATCTCTTTGAACCGGTGACTCTTTTGCCGGTCAGTCTTTTTCTGAGCAAAAAAAAACCGGAGCGCAGGCTCCGGTTTTGAGAAGGGCTTTACTTTTATACTAATTTTTCAGGGTATTGCTTTATTATTGTCCAACCTCTGCCTTTGTTGAGTAAGGCATGCTTTGGTGATTATTTTTTATCAAGGTCAGTTGTATGTTCAGAGAGGTAAGCTGCAACACCTTCAGGAGAGGCTTTCATGCCTTCTTTTCCTTTTTCCCACTGAGCCGGACACACTTCGCCGTGCTCCTGGTGGAAGTTTAGTGCATCAACCATACGCAGCATTTCATCGATATTACGTCCCAGAGGGCCATCGTTGATCACCTGATGACGAACAAAACCTGTTTCATCAATCAGGAAAGAGCCACGCAGTGCGATTCCGGGACCGTTTGGATCTGCAACGTCATAAGCGTTAACAATTTCATGTGTTGTATCGGCAACTAATGGATATTTAACCGGGCCAATACCGCCATTATCAATTGCAGTGTTACGCCATGCGTTGTGAGAAAATACTGAATCGATAGAAACACCGATCACTTCACAGCCTTTTTCCTGGAAATCAGACAGACGCTTATCAAATGCAATAATCTCTGACGGACAAACAAAAGTGAAATCCAGAGGGTAGAAAAACAGAACAGCTTTTTTACCTTTGATGAAATCTTTCAGATTGAAGTTATCTACAATTTCACCGTTTCCAAGAACCGCTCCGGCAGTAAAGTCAGGGGCTTGACGACCAACTAGTACCATTTTTTTGCTCCTAAGAATTATTTTAATTTCCAAACAATTTATACCGGATGTTTCCGGCTTCCCGTTTGTATGAAACAACTATAGACCATATTTCAGGATAGAAAAAAGCGAAATAAATAGATTGAGTTCATCGAAAAAAGCGATGAACCAAGGTATGCTGAACGCTGACTATTTTTCTGAGGTTGTCATTGTCTTATGAATGAGGTTGTAATTGTTTTATGAATAAGTGGCCCAGCCTGAAACAAATCTATTATTTGATGACATTATATGAGACCCGTCACTTTAGTGAGGCTGCTGAGCGGTGTTTTGTCAGCCAGTCTACGCTGAGTAAAGGCATACAAAATCTTGAAGAGCTGGTTGGATGTCCGCTTTACGAAAAGAAGGACAAAAAGAGTCCGTTAGTCTTTACCCACGTGGGAGAACTGGTAGTGAGTCAGGGCCGGGAATTACTGGCAAAAGGGCAGGATTTGATCGAATTAGGCCGGTTATGCCAGGACAATGTCATGGAAGGGCAGTTAAAAATCGGCTGTATTCCGACGATTGCTCCTTTTCTGCTCGGTGATTTGGTCCAGGAGGTGAATCAGCGTTATCCCAAATTGCACTTGCTGCTCCGGGAAGATACGACCACAAACTTGCTTCAGGCACTGCATCATGGCGATCTGGATGTTCTTGTTTTGGCATTGCCTGTTGATATAGGAAAGATGGAGAGCCGGATTGTGGGAAAAGATCCATTCCGGATGATTATCAGCCAGAATCAGGTCGATCATATTCCGGTGCCGATTCGTTATGACGATTTACCGGATGAATCTGTTTTTTTACTGGAAAATGAACATTGTTTGACCGACCATGCTGTGTCAGCCTGCAAACTAACGGATAAAACGAAGATTAATCCGTTTTCAGCAACAAGTCTCCATACTTTGGTTCAGATGGTTGCAAATGGCCTGGGAACAACCTTTATTCCGCAGATGGCGATTGATCACGGATTGCTGGAAAATCAGAATCTTGTCACGGTTGAACCACCAGGTCAGAATGCATACAGATTGATTGGATTGGTTTGGCGTCCCAGTTCTTCGCGGAGTCAGGTCTTTGAGCACTTAGCTGATTTAGTCTCAGAACTGCTTTAGAAGATTTAATTGTCTATATTTATTGCTGTAAAGTGAATTTTAATTAGAATTTTATTCTTTTTGTGATTTTTTATCTGTGAAATTTTACAGCAGTAAATGGTTGAAGTTTTCATAAAATAGTAAATTTTTACAGTGCCAATTTAACAAGTCTTTTTCGGTCATCATCCGGAACATCATTTTTTAATTTAAGTGAAATCAGATAGTAAGTTATCTTTATACTCAACTGCTTTTTTATCTTCTGTGATTTTATTACGTAATAAATTTTCATTTTGGTATTTTATATAGATAGTATGATCTATCGAAATTTAATTTTCTCCGTTTCTTTTCTTTAAAAAATTCAACTTATTTCCTAGAGTTCTTATGACCGGGCAATTAAGTCTGTCTGGGGTTTTTGAGCTGATTAATTATTTATAAACAGCATGTGATGTCTCTATATATTTGAGTTATATAAGAATTCTGGTTACTGATTTGATGTTGTTTGAAATTTACAAATGAAATACCTGTGTGAGGAAATTAATATTATGATGGAACCATTGTCTGAAGAAAAAACACTGTCTTCCGGCCAGAAATCAATGGATGAGCGTTTTCAAATTCACGGAAATATATCCGACGGGCAGCAACATATCATTTCACAGGATGCTCAGATCTTTTTGGCTGAATTATGTGAGCGCTTTGCGTCGCGGGTCGGAGATTTATTAGAGAAGCGGGAAGTTCGTCAGGCAAAAATAGATCAGGGCGAGCTGCCTGATTTTCTGCCTGAAACAAGTGATATCCGCGAAGGAAGCTGGAAGATTCTTGGTATTCCTGAAGATATACAGGATCGCAGAGTCGAAATTACCGGACCGACCGATCGCAAGATGGTGATTAATGCATTGAATGCGAATGTTAAAGTCTTCATGGCTGATTTTGAAGATTCGATGTGTCCTGAGTGGTCCAAACTGCTTGATGGGCAGGTCAATTTATATGATGCAGTGAATGAGACAATCGAGTACCAAAATCCTGAAACAGGAAAACAGTATCAGCTGGAAGATGATCCGGCAGTATTGATATGTCGGGTACGTGGGCTGCATTTACGGGAAAAACATGTCACGTTTGACGGCCAGCAAATTCCCGGTGCTTTGTTTGATTTCGCATTATATTTCTTTAATAACTATCGTGCGCTGCTGAAAAAAGGCAGTGGTCCTTATTTCTATCTGCCGAAGTTGCAGGCTTATCAGGAAGCGAAATGGTGGAGTGATGTTTTCCATTTTACTGAGTCGTATTTTGGTTTAGATACCGGAACGATCAAAGCGACTGTGTTGATCGAAACCTTACCGGCTGTATTTGAAATGGATGAAATCCTCTTCTCACTCAAAGAGCACATTGTCGGGCTGAATTGTGGCCGTTGGGACTATATCTTCAGCTATATTAAAACATTGAAAAACTACCCGGATCGTATTCTGCCGGACCGCCAGGTGGTGACGATGGATAAGCCATTTCTGAATGCTTATTCCCGCCTGTTAATCCGGACCTGCCACCGTCGTGGAGCCTTTGCAATGGGGGGAATGGCTGCTTTTATTCCTGCGAAAGATCCGGAGCAAAATAAACTGGTTCAGGAAAAAATCCGCCACGATAAATCACTTGAAGGGGCGAATGGCCATGATGGTACCTGGGTTGCACACCCCGGACTGGCGGATACGGCAATGTCCGTCATGAACAGTTTTTTCGGAGAGCGTTCAAATCAGCTGGATGTGAGCCGCGAATCTGATACGCCAATCCGTGCTGAAGAGCTGCTCATGCCCTGCGAAGGAGAACGGACAGAAGCTGGCATGCGGCACAACATCCGGGTGGCTTTGCAGTATATCGAAGCCTGGATTTCCGGAAATGGATGTGTGCCTATTTATGGATTGATGGAAGATGCCGCAACCGCTGAAATTTCCAGAACCTCTATCTGGCAGTGGATAAAGCATGGTAAGTCACTCAGTAACGGTGAGATCGTGACGAAGGCTTTATTTGAGCAGTATCTGCTGGAAGAGATTGAAGTGGTCAAAAATGAAATCGGCGCAACCCGTTTTCAGTCCGGCCAGTTTGAACAGGCGGCACAACTGATGAAATCGCTGACAGTCAGCGATGAACTGACGGACTTTTTAACCGTACCAGGATACGAATATTTATCCTGAATTAAATAATAATGAAACGTGAAACAGGATTTCTCAGTCTGTCTCTGCCTCAGGGGTGGACTGAGAGAGTAAAGGTCAGACTGCCGGAGAACCCGGCGCAGATAAAGGAAGGACAGAACTATGACATTGACTCGTCGTCAGCAAATTGAAGCACTGGAAAAAGACTGGGCAACCAACCCCCGCTGGAAGCATGTAAAGAGAACCTATTCGGCTGAAGAAGTCGTTGCACTCAGAGGTTCCGTGATGCCTGAACATACACTGTCGCAAATGGGGGCAGATAAACTGTGGTCGCTGGTCAACGGCAGCGCGAAAAAAGGTTATGTGAACTGTTTAGGTGCTTTAACCGGCGGGCAGGCAGTTCAGCAGGCAAAAGCCGGCATTGAAGCGATTTATTTATCTGGCTGGCAGGTTGCCGCAGATAATAATACTGCATCGACGATGTACCCTGATCAGTCTTTATATCCGGTTGATTCTGTTCCGGCTGTTGTTGAAAGAATTAATAATGCCTTCCGCCGGGCTGATCAGATTCAGTGGTCCAATGGCCAGTCTCCGGAAGATGAAGGCGGAACTGACTATTTCTTACCGATTGTTGCTGATGCAGAGGCAGGATTTGGTGGTGTTTTAAACGCCTATGAACTGATGAAAAAAATGATTGAATCAGGTGCTGCCGGTGTTCACTTCGAAGATCAGCTGGCATCGGTTAAAAAATGTGGTCACATGGGTGGAAAAGTATTAGTTCCGACTCAGGAAGCCGTGCAAAAATTAATTGCAGCCCGGCTTGCGGCGGACGTTGCCGGAACCACAACGTTGGTGATAGCAAGAACAGATGCGAATGCCGCTGATTTGCTGACATCAGATTGTGACCCTTATGATAAAGATTTCATCATCGGCGAACGCACCGCTGAAGGTTTTTACCGGGTGAAAGCCGGGATCGATCAGGCGATTTCCCGTGGACTGGCTTATGCGCCATATGCAGATTTAGTCTGGTGTGAAACGGCAAAACCAGATCTGGATGAAGCACGGCAATTTGCTGAAGCGATTCATGAACAATATCCGGATCAATTGCTGGCTTATAACTGTTCACCTTCATTTAACTGGGAAAAGAACCTGGATGAGAAGACGATTGCGAAATTCCAGCAGGCGCTTGCCGATATGGGATATCGTTATCAGTTCATCACGCTGGCGGGTATTCATAACATGTGGTTTAACATGTTTGACCTGGCACATGCTTATGCTCAGGGTGAAGGAATGCGTCATTACGTTGAAAAAGTACAGCGTCCGGAGTTTGAAGCTGCTGAGAAAGGCTATAGTTTTGTGGCTCACCAGCAGGAAGTTGGCACAGGTTATTTTGACAAAATGACCAACACCATTCAGGGCGGGCAGTCTTCTGTTACAGCACTGACAGGCTCAACAGAAGAAGATCAGTTCTGATTGATGACTTCTGATGAAGCGTTGATAACTGCCGGGGCGATAGATGCTCCGGCTTTATTTTTTCTTCTGATGCCTTAAGGTTTTCTCACAGCCTCAAGGGTTTGTTTTCTATCTTTTTCTGTTGATTTCATCCGGTTCGAGTTCGTCTGATTCGATTTCATCTTCCGGGTCAATTTCATCCGGTTCTGTTTCTTCCTGAAGTTCCAGCAGGTTAATCGCAATTGAAACAAAATCACTATCAGTAATAATGCCGGTTAACTGGCCATGATCGATAATCGGCAGGCAGCCCACTTTATGTTTCTGCATGAAAATCGCGCTTTCTTTCAGCCCGGCGATTGGGGAAACCGTCATGATATTTTTATTCATAATATCTGAAAGCGGATATACATAGGGGCGGTGTGTGCCGTTGGTATGCGCTTTATCCAGGCTGGAATCCTGAGCTTTGAGGATATCTCTGTGGGAGACTATACCGAGTAACTTGTTACTTTCGTTGACAACAGGAACATGCCTGATGTCGTGTTCAGTCATGAGCGACAGTGCATCTTCGATTGTATTCGATGGCAGCAATGTGTGTGGGTGACGGGTCATCATGTCTTCAATTTTTATCATGGCAAACTCCTTAACACACGGAACCGGAATTTCTTAAGCAAGATGTTTTTGCCGGTAAGTTCTCCCGCAGTTCATCATGTGGCTGTGACAACAACAATGCTTAATTTGAATATAGTTGTTTCTGGCTGCGCAGGGTGAGATTTGTTCGTCCCTTTCTCTTTTTTCCTGAAAAATACTCATCCATGACGAGGGGCTGTTGACTTTTAGATTGAACAAAATTTGAACCCGAAAGGTTAACAGACCCAAATGAATTTACTAAATGTTCTGCCGTTGAGAAAAATTTCCGTATATACTACCGCGCTGCAAATGAGCCAATCGAATTCAATGAAGACAGGAACCATGCAAGTTTCAGATTTTTACTTTGACTTACCGGATGAACTGATTGCCCGGTATCCTAAATCAGAGCGAAGTGCCAGTCGCCTTCTGCAGTTAAACGGAAATACCGGAGCCGTAGCCGACGGTGCCTTTAAAGATGTTCTGGATCTTGTTGCTCCGGGAGACTTACTGGTTTTTAACAATACCAGGGTGATTCCTGCGCGTATGTTTGGCCGCAAATCCTCCGGCGGAAAGATTGAAGTCCTGGTTGAGCGGATTTTAGATGAGCATCATATTCTGGCTCACGTTCGTTCATCCAAAGCCCCTAAACCGGGTGCTGCTCTGTTTTTAGGAGAACAGGATGAATATCAGGCAACAATGGTTTCCCGTCAGGAGGCATTATTTGAGATTCGTTTCGAAAGTGAACGGCCAGTATTAGACATTTTGGATGACATTGGTCATATGCCGTTGCCACCTTATATTGACCGGCCGGATGAGGATGCAGATAAAGAGCGTTATCAGACGGTGTATAACAAAAAACCGGGCGCGGTGGCAGCACCAACAGCCGGGCTGCACTTTGACGATGAATTACTTGAACAAATTTCGGCGAAAGGTGTCGAAATGGCTTACGTTACGCTTCATGTTGGTGCAGGAACGTTTCAGCCGGTCCGTGTTGATAACATTAATGATCACCATATGCATGCTGAGTATGTTGAAGTTTCTCAGGAAGTGGTTGATGCGATTCAGACCACCAAAGTACGTGGTGGAAGAGTGATCGCAGTTGGTACCACATCTGTGCGCTCGCTGGAAAGTGCAGCTCAGAATGGACTGAAAAATGGTACGGGTCTCGCTCCGTTTTTTGGTGACACCAGTATATTTATTTATCCGGGGTACGAGTATCAGGTCATTGATTGCCTGATTACAAATTTTCATTTGCCTGAATCAACTTTAATCATGTTGGTCAGTGCATTTGCCGGTTATGAGCATGTGATGAAAGCTTATCAGCATGCAGTAAAAGAGAAGTATCGCTTTTTCAGTTACGGGGATGCGATGTTTATAGAAAAAAAGAACGGGTGAAAGTGAATCATGCTGTTCGCAGACCGTCAGATTGTTTCTCTGGCATTTTGGAGGCGTTGTGAAATTAAAATTTGAACTGAAGAAGAAAAACGGGAATGCCCGTCGCGGGCAAATTCAGTTTGAGCGGGGGACTGTTCAGACCCCTGCGTTTATGCCTGTTGGCACATATGGTACAGTCAAAGGCATGACGCCTGAAGAAGTTAAAGATACCGGCGCAGAAATTCTGCTGGGAAATACATTCCATTTGTGGCTGCGTCCTGGCCAGGAAATCATGAAAATGCACGGCGATTTACATGATTTTATGAACTGGCAGGGGCCTATTCTGACTGATTCCGGTGGTTTCCAGGTGTTTAGTCTCGGCGATATCAGGAAAATTACCGAAGAAGGGGTACATTTCCGCAATCCGGTTAATGGTGAAAAAATCTTCATGGATGCGGAAAAGTCAATGGAAATCCAGAATGACTTAGGCTCCGATGTTGTGATGATTTTCGATGAATGTACACCGTATCCCGCGACTCATGACGAAGCCAGAAGTTCTATGGAGATGTCTTTACGGTGGGCAAAACGCTCTCGTGACCATTTTGACAAGCTGGAAAATCCAAATTCTTTATTTGGGATTGTTCAGGGAAGTGTTTATGAAGATTTGCGCGATATTTCTGCGAAAGGGCTGACAGATATAGGATTTGATGGCTATGCTGTTGGAGGGTTAGCTGTTGGTGAACCTAAAGAAGATATGCATCGTATTCTGGAGCACACCTGTCCTTTATTACCTGAAGATAAACCCCGTTATCTGATGGGGGTTGGTAAGCCTGAAGATTTGGTTGAAGGTGTTCGCCGCGGGGTTGACATGTTTGATTGTGTGATGCCGACGCGGAATGCGAGAAATGGTCATTTGTTTGTGACAGGTGGTGTGGTAAAAATCCGCAATGCCAGACATAAAACAGATACGACTCCACTGGATCCTGAGTGTGATTGTTATACCTGCAAGAACTACTCTAAATCCTACTTGCATCATCTTGATCGCTGTAACGAGATTTTGGGCGCGCGCCTCAATACCATCCATAATCTGCGTTACTATCAACGGTTAATGGCAAGTATTCGTCAGGCGATAGAAGCGGATCGTTTTGAAGAATTTGTAACAGATTTTTATGCGAGACGAGACAGAGATGTACCGCCTGTTGGTCAGGTATAAACGGGTTAAGTGATACGCAATTTCCCGGTGTAAGGTTGAATTTCGTTTCGTTTAACCCAACTAAGATGAATATATTTTATATTTTACAACAATAAAATCAGAGGACGTTCTCAATGAGTTTAATTTCAGTTGCCCATGCCGCGGGCGAAGGTGTGCCACCTGGTGGTGGTTTTGAAATGCTGATCATGCTGGCAGTTTTTGCTGTGATTTTTTACTTCATGATTTTCCGGCCACAATCAAAGCGTGTGAAAGAACATAAGAACCTGATGGCATCAATGTCAAAAGGTGATGAAGTTCTGACCAGTGGTGGTCTTGTGGGTAAGATTACTAAAATCGCTGAAGATAATGATTTCATTTCGATTGAATTAAATCAGAACAATGAAGTTGTCATTAAAAAAGATTTTGTTACTGCAGTGTTGCCTAAAGGTACGCTTAAATCTCTATAAACGGCCAGAGGATCCTCGCTGTGCTTAACCGTTATCCATTATGGAAGTACATTATGGTGGTATTGATTATCGCCGTTTCTGCATTGTATGCACTTCCAAACATCTACGGTGAAGATCCGGCAGTTCAGGTCACCGGAGCGCGTGGCGCTTCTGTTGAGTTGTCAATGCTGGATACTGTTACCAGTGCGCTGGATAAAGCGCATCTTTCTTATAAATCTGCTGTGTTAGAGAAAGGTTCAATCCTTGTTCGTTTTAAAGACACAGATACACAAATCAGTGCACGTGATGTGATTAGTAATGCACTGGGTAAAAACGTCATTGTTGCTTTGAACCTGGCGGCATCTACACCACACTGGCTTGAGTCCATCGGTGGTGCGCCAATGAAGTTGGGGCTTGATTTACGTGGTGGTGTTCACTTCCTGATGGAAGTTGATATGAACGCGGCCATGGACAAATTACTTTCTCAGGAAGAAGACGCGTTCCGGACAGAACTGCGTGAAGCGAAAATTCGTTATCGTTCAATTAAAACATCAGAAAACCAGTCTGTTGATATTGTGCTGCGTAATGAAGAGCAGGCAAATCAGGCGATGAAACTCCTTCAGCCCAAGCATCCTGATATGACACTGATAGCCAGGGATAATAATGGCCGTTATGTGCTGAATGCAAAATACACTGAAGCCCGCCTTTTAGCGATTCGTAAAGATTCTGTTGAACAGAATATTAAGATTCTGAGAAACCGGGTGAATGAACTCGGGGTGGCAGAACCTTTAGTTCAGCGTCAGGGTGCGAGCCGTATTGTGGTTGAACTTCCTGGTGTTCAGGATACTGCACGTGCCAAAGAAATTCTGGGTGCGACAGCGACTCTGGAATTCCGTCAGGTTGATACCAGTGTGGATCTGGCAGCTGCGGCTGCAGGCAGAGTCCCTGCTGGTACTGAAGTGAAAAAGGATCGTCAGGGTCGTCCGGTTGTTTTGAAAAAACGTGTGATTCTGAGTGGTTCCAGCATTACAGATGCAAGCTCAAGTACCGATGAATACGGTCGTCCTCAGGTGAATATCTCTCTGGATAGTGAAGGTGGCAGTAAGATGTCTGCTTTCTCTGAAAAGAATATCGGTAAGTTGATGGCAACTGTTTTTGCTGAATATAAAGACAGTGGCCGTAAGACACCTGAAGGCAAAGTAATTCTGAGTAAGCATGAAGAAGTGATTAACCAGGCGACAATTCAGTCGGCCCTGGGCAGAAGCTTCAGAATTACCGGTATAGATTCTCCCGCTGAAGCACATAACTTAGCATTGCTGCTGCGTGCAGGTGCGCTGATTGCGCCAATCTCGATAGTTGAAGAACGAACGATTGGTCCTTCTATGGGGCAACAGAATATCGATATGGGTATTCAGGCCTGTCTTTGGGGGATGTTGGCGGTTATGGTATTCACCGCGCTGTATTATCGGAAATTTGGTTTGATCGCGAATCTGGCACTGTTTGCCAACCTTGTTTTAATTGTTGGCGTGATGTCGATGATTCCGGGGGCGACCATGACATTACCGGGGATAGCCGGGATTGTACTGACTGTCGGGATGGCCGTTGACGCCAACGTGCTGATTTTCGAACGGATCCGGGAAGAGCTTCGTGATGGTAAAAATCCACAACAAGCGATTCACCAGGGATACGCGAATGCGTTTAGTACCATTGCCGATGCAAATATAACCACACTGATTACGGCGATTATTTTGTTTGCGGTCGGAACCGGCGCAATCAAAGGGTTTGCTGTGACATTGTCGATTGGTATTTTAACCTCCATGTTTACTGCGATCATCGGAACACGATGTGTTGTGAATCTGCTTTACGGCGGTAAACGTATTAAGAAATTGTCGATCTGATAAAGGCTGGGAATAGATATGTTTCAAATTCTTAAAGCAAAACATGCGATCGACTTTATGCGTTGGTCGAAGTTTGCATTTGTACTGTCACTCTTAATGATTGCCGGTTCAATATTCACGCTTTCTACAAAGTGGTTAAACTGGGGATTAGATTTTACCGGTGGTACTTTGATTGAGGTTGGTTTCGATCAGCCTGCAAATCTGGAAGCTGTCCGTACTTCTCTTGAAAGTAAGGGCTTTTCTGATGCGACGGTGCAAAACTTTGGTTCTGCACGGGAAGTGATGGTCCGTTTACGTCCTCGTGAAGGGGTAAAAGGTGAAACGCTGGGTAATCAGATTCTCAATGCGATTAAAGAAGGCACCGGTGAAAGTGTTGAAATGCGCCGGATTGAATTTGTGGGGCCAAATGTCGGTGATGAATTAACCGAAGCTGGCGGCCTGGCAATTCTTGTGTCTTTGATTTGTATTTTGCTTTACGTTTCTATGCGGTTTGAATGGCGTTTGGCTGCTGGTGCAGTACTGGCACTTGCTCACGATGTCATCATCACATTAGGCGTTTTTTCACTGTTACAAATTGAAGTGGACTTAACGATTGTTGCTGCATTGCTGACCGTTGTCGGGTATTCCCTGAACGATACGATCGTTGTATTTGACCGTATCCGGGAAAACTTCCGGAAAATGCGTAAAGGTGAACCGCCAGAAGTGATGAATAATTCGATTACTCAAACATTGAGCCGTACGCTGATTACATCAGCAACAACGTTGTTTGTAGTTATCGCATTGTTTATGAAAGGTGGTGCGATGATTCACGGGTTTGCACTGGCACTTTTACTGGGTATCACCGTTGGTACATACTCTTCTATTTATGTGGCCTCTGCGCTGGCACTGAAACTGGGTATTACCCGGGAGCATTTGATGCCGCCTCAGGTTGAAAAAGAAGGGGCTGAATTCGAGGAATACCCTTAGAAAGAAAGCTTCATATGAAAAAAAACCGCTGACTTATCAGCGGTTTTTTTATAACTGGTCTGTGGGATTATTTTAAGATCGCACTGTTTCCATGTTCTCTGATATGTTTGATCAGAGCCTGAGTTCCTTTAGGGCTTGAAGCAACAATGTTTCCGGATTTCATATATTCTGTACCGCCTGAGAAATCCGTCAGAATCGCACCTGACTCTCTGGCAATCAATTCGCCCGCAGCCATATCCCATGGCTTCAGGCCAAGCTCAAAATAGCCATCAACCCGGTTCGCTGCAACATAGCAAAGATCTAATGCTGCAGAGCCTGTGCGGCGAAAATCGGCACATTCGGTGAAAAGAGAAGCAATAATTTTCAGATAAGATTCTGAATGTTGTTTGCTTTTAAAAGGGAACCCTGTAGCAAGAACAGTTCCTTTCAGATCTTTGAGGGGATTGACCCGGATACGGGTGTTATTTAATTGTGCACCCTGACCACGCTGAGCTGTAAATAACTCGTTCAGCATCGGATCGTAAACACAGGCGACTTCTGTTCTTCCTTTCATCCGGACTGCAATGGAGACTGAGAAGTGAGGCAGTCCCTTCATGAAGTTCGTTGTTCCATCCAGTGGGTCTATGATCCATTGTACATCTTTATCTTTCCCTTCAATGACCCCGTTCTCTTCAGCAACGATAACATGATCAGGATACGACGTTTTGATGACATCAATGATAATTGATTCTGCTTCTTGATCGACATTGGTAACAAAGTCGTTCACGCCTTTCTGAGTTGTTTGAATTTTGTCAGCGTTTTCTAGTGATTTAGCAATATGATTTCCGGCTTTTCGCGCAGCGCGAATCGCAATATTTAGCATTGGATGCATAGATTCTTCCCAGCAGATGTTAAAGAACAAAAAAAGCGGGCGGGAGTATATCAAAATTTATCAAAAAAGAAAGTGATTAAATTATGTTCTATTGACGGTTTTATGTGTGAAAGACCAATTCTTTCAGTCAGGTTTGTGCTAATATCTGGCGCGTTGAGAAAGATGGTGATGATATGTTAGAGCAGATAAAAATTGTGTTGGTGGGAACATCACATTCAGGAAATATAGGTTCTGCAGCCCGGGCGATGAAGGTTATGGGATTAAAGCAAATGGTACTTGTATCTCCTGAATGTGAAGTTGATGCTCAGGCGATTGCTCTTGCTGCGGGGGCCAGTGATATCGCGCTGAATGCAGTGAAAGTCTCAAATCTTGATGAAGCTATTAATGATTGCCGTCTTGTTGTTGGAACGAGTGCCCGTTCACGCACTTTGAGCTGGCCGATGCTCAATCCCCGTGAATGTGGTGAGTTGTTTGCAGTTGAAAGTGATAAATCACCGGTTGCACTGGTTTTCGGCAGAGAGAGAACCGGCTTGACGAATGAAGAGCTGCAAAAGTGCCATTATCATGTCTCTATCCCTGCCAATCCGGAATACAGTTCTCTGAATCTTGCAATGGCTGTTCAAACGTTGTGTTATGAAATGCGTGTTGCTTCCATGGCCCGTAAAGCGGCTGAATATCCTGAACATGAGTGTGGTGACTATCCACGGCATGATGAGCTGGAAATGTTTTACGGACACCTTGAAAAAGTATTATGTAAGACACATTTTATAAATGAAGCTCAGCCTGGCCAGGTTATGAATAAGTTGAGACGGCTGTTCAGCCGTGCCAGACCTGAAGTTCAGGAGCTGAATATTCTGAGAGGTATTTTAACTTCTGTTGAGAAAATATCGCCTTCTGAAAAGTAAGAGATAGATGAACAGAATACCTGACTAATTTAGTTGGTTAAAATACTTGACTAATTTGGTTGGTTATGTGACACTCAGATCCACATAAATGGTGTGGGTACAATATTATGAGATTAACTTCAAAAGGAAGATATGCAGTCACAGCAATGCTTGATGTGGCGTTGCATTCGCAGCAAAATCCAGTACCTCTGGCTGATATTTCTGAACGTCAGGGAATCTCGTTATCCTATCTGGAGCAATTATTTGCCAAGCTCCGTAAAGCCGGATTAGTTGCAAGCGTGCGCGGACCAGGTGGTGGCTATCGCTTAGGCAATGAAGCTGGCTGTATCTCTGTCGGACATGTGATTGGCGCAGTTGATGAATCTGTTGATGCAACGAAGTGTGCCGGAAAAGGAGACTGTCAGGGTGGAACCCGTTGCCTGACCCATACATTATGGTGCGATCTCAGCTCTCGTATCAGTGACTTTCTCGATAATATCACCCTTGGTGATTTGATGAATGACAATGAGATACTGGCTGTTTCTGATCGTCAGGATATTGATCTTGCGGTGAGCCAGAGACGTTCTCAGAATAATTCAAGTTCTTTAACTCATAGTTCAACGACTATGCAGTCTGGCATTCGGTCTTAGTCGTAAATTTTACGTTGGAGTAAAAAATGAAACTGCCTATATATTTTGATTATTCAGCAACATGTCCGGTTGATCCCCGGGTTGCTGAAAAAATGGTTCAGTACATGACGATGGATGGTATTTTTGGTAACCCGGCATCTCGCTCTCATCGTTATGGCTGGCAGGCAGAAGAAGCTGTAGATACAGCTCGTGAACAAATTGCTGATGTGTTGAATGCGGATTCCCGAGAAATTATCTTTACGTCCGGAGCAACAGAGTCTGACAATCTTGCGATTAAAGGTGCTGCGCACTTTTACAGCAAGAAAGGCAAGCATGTCATTACCTGTAAAACTGAACATAAAGCTGTTTTGGATCCTTGTCGTCAACTTGAACGCGAAGGATTTGAAGTGACTTATCTTGAGCCTGAAGCAAACGGTCTGATTGATCTGAAAAAGCTTGAAGCTGTAATGAGAGATGACACGGTTTTAGTCTCTATCATGCATGTGAATAATGAGATTGGCGTGGTTCAGGATATCGCAGCTATTGGTGAAATGTGTCGTGCCCGTAAAATCGTTTTTCATGTTGATGCAGCTCAGTCAGCCGGCAAATTACCAATTGATGTTCAGGAAATGAAGGTTGATCTGATTTCAATTTCCGGACATAAAATCTACGGCCCTAAAGGCATTGGTGCATTGTATGTTCGCCGCAAACCTCGTATTCGTCTGGAAGCTCAGATGCATGGTGGCGGCCATGAACGGGGTTTCCGTTCTGGTACATTGCCAACGCATCAGATTGTGGGTCTGGGCGAAGCATTCAGAATTGCAAAAGAAGAAATGCAAAAAGATTATGACCATGCAAAACAATTGCGTGATCGTATGCTTTCCGGTCTGAAAGACATGGAAGCAGTCACGATTAATGGTGATTTAGAGCAACGTTTGCCGAATAATCTGAATATCAGTTTTGCATTCGTTGAAGGTGAATCGCTGCTGATGTCGTTAAAAGATTTAGCGGTTTCTTCTGGCAGTGCATGTACTTCAGCCAGCCTTGAGCCATCTTATGTTTTACGGGCTTTAGGGCTGGATGATGAACTGGCTCATAGTTCAATCCGGTTTTCCTTTGGCCGTTTTACAACAGAAGAAGAAATTGACTACGCGGTTGAGCAGATTCGTGTAGCGGTTGATAAATTACGTGACATGTCTCCTCTATGGGATATGTATAAAGAAGGTGTTGATTTGAGCACTGTTGAATGGGCTCATCATTAATCTTAATCATTCCTGCTTGAACTGAGGATGAGAGGTAAAAGTCATGGCATATAGTGATAAAGTTATTGATCATTACGAAAACCCGCGTAATGTCGGATCCTTTGATAAAGAAGATCCATCGGTAGGAAGTGGCATGGTTGGTGCGCCAGCCTGTGGTGATGTGATGAAGTTGCAAATTAAAGTGTCTGAACAAGGTATCATCGAAGATGCTAAATTCAAGACATATGGTTGTGGTAGTGCAATTGCATCAAGTTCCCTGGTTACTGAATGGGTAAAAGGTAAATCAGTTGACGAAGCAGCAGCAATTAAAAATGCTGAAATTGCTGAAGAGCTGGAACTACCACCAGTGAAAGTTCATTGTTCTATTTTGGCAGAGGATGCGATCAAAGCTGCTGTTGCTGACTATAAAAAGAAACATGAACAATAATTAATGAGGGAGCTGCTGCTCCCTTCTTGTCACTTATAATCTGGGTTGGAGTCGTATGTCCATCACTTTAACTGAAACCGCAACAGATCGGATAAAAACTTTTCTGGATAACCGGGGAAAAGGCATCGGTCTGAGGTTAGGGGTGAAAACAACAGGCTGTTCTGGTATGGCTTATGTGCTGGAGTTTGTTGATGAATTAAATGAAGAAGATCAGGTATTTGAAACAGGTGGTGTCAAGGTGATTGTTGATACCAAAAGCCTTGTTTATCTGGACGGAACACAATTGGATTACGTGAAGCAGGGTTTAAATGAAGGCTTCGAATTTAATAATCCGAATGTAAAAAATGAATGCGGCTGCGGTGAAAGTTTTAATGTTTAGAACATTCTGATGGTCGGGTGTCTGTTATATTTGGCCATCTGTCTTTGATAGCCGGGAAATCAGGACTAATATCAGCATGAATTATTTTGAATTATTCGGGCTACCAACTCAGTATGAACTGGATGGTAGCCTTCTTGCTTCTCAGTTTCGTGAACTACAAAAGAGATTTCATCCCGATAACTTCGCTTCTTCTTCCGAGAGAGAACGATTAATCGCGGTCCGGAAAGCATCTGAAATTAACGATGCCTATCAAACATTGAAAAATGAAATATCTCGCGCTGAATATATTTTGTTAATCCACGGAACCGATATTCGCGGGGAACAAAGAACGATGCAGGATCCTGAGTTCCTTATGGAACAAATGATGCTTCGGGAAGAGCTGGAATCGATCGACCAACATTCGGATGAGCAAGCACTCTCTTCTTTTGAAACCAGAGTTAACAGCATGTATAAAGAACATTTAGCTGATTTCCGGGAACAATTTGAGCTTTCTTCGTGGGAACAAGCCGCAGATATCGTCCGAAAGCTAAAGTTTATCTCTAAATTAAAATATGAAATTGAGCAAACCGAAGAAAAAATGTTTGGTTAGTTCAATAAAGGAAGTTATTCATGCCACTACTTCAAATTGCTGAACCAGGACAAAGTGCAGCGCCTCATCAACATAAACTGGCTGCCGGGATTGATTTAGGAACAACAAACTCGCTGGTTGCTTCTGTCCGGAGTGGTTCTGCAACGACACTTGCGGATGATTCCGGCAGTATGATTGTACCGTCAGTGGTGCACTATGGTCAGGAAGACATAATCGTTGGTGCCTCAGCCCACAATAAAGCACAACAGGATCCTGTCAATACTATCATCTCGGTGAAGCGTTTAATCGGACGCTCATTAAATGATGTTCAATCCCGTTATCCTAAATTACCTTACCGGCTGAAACCCAGTGAAAATGGTTTACCTGTTTTCCAGACAGCTCAGGGGGATAAAAATCCAATTCAGGTCTCTGCTGATATTCTTCGTGTTTTATCGCAGAGAGCTGAAAATACTTTAGGCGGAGAGCTGGCAGGGGTTGTCATCACTGTTCCTGCATATTTTGACGATGCTCAGAGAACCGGGACGAAAGAAGCTGCCCGGCTTGCAGGTGTGCATGTTCTGCGTTTATTAAACGAGCCTACGGCAGCTGCTATTGCTTATGGTCTGGATTCAGGTCAGGAAGGCATCATTGCTGTTTATGACTTGGGCGGTGGCACATTCGACATCTCAGTACTTCGCTTATCAAAAGGTGTTTTTGAGGTGTTGGCGACTGGCGGTGATTCAGCATTAGGCGGGGATGATTTTGATCATCTTCTTGCGGATTATCTTCATTCTCTTATGGAACGTTCATCGCCTTTAACGGCGGAAGAGTACCGGACGCTGTTAGATGCGGCAACACAAGCAAAAATAGCTTTATCTGATAGCGACAGTACGGAAGTTTCCGTGTTGGGCTGGCAGGGGAAAATAGACAGGGAAACACTCGACGACTTAATTCGTCCGTTAGTGAAAAGAACCCTGATGTCTTGCAAAAGAGCGATGAAAGACGCTCAGGTTGATACCAGTGAAGTTAATGAAGTCGTGATGGTCGGAGGTTCCACCCGCACGCCATTTGTTCGCGATATGGTTGGGGATTTCTTTGGCCGTAAGCCATTGACATCGATTAACCCGGATGAAGTCGTTGCGATTGGCGCTGCGATTCAGGCTGATATTCTGGCCGGAAATAAACCTGATTCAGAAATGCTTCTGCTCGATGTGATTCCTCTGTCTCTGGGCATTGAAACAATGGGTGGATTAGTTGAAAAAATTATTCCCCGGAATACGACGATTCCGGTTGCCAGGGCCCAGGAATTTACGACATTTAAAGATGGCCAGACAGCGATGATGATCCATACTGTTCAGGGAGAGCGTGAAATGGTCGATGATTGTCGTTCCCTTGCCCGCTTTTCCTTGAAAGGTATTCCGCCAATGGCGGCTGGCGCTGCTCATATCCGCGTCACCTATCAGGTTGATGCTGATGGTTTATTATCTGTCACCGCGATGGAAAAAAGCACCGGAGTCCAAGCTGAGATTCAAGTGAAACCATCCTATGGACTGAGTGAGAATGAAATTGCTGACATGCTGAAGGACTCAATGAATCATGCTGAAGAAGACATGAAAGTCAGAATGCTGATGGAACAACGTGTTGAAGCTGATCGGGTGATAGAAGGATTGATTTCAGCGATGCAGGCTGATGGTGATGAATTACTCAGCGAGCCAGAGCGCCGTGAATTATTAGGTGCGATAGAAAAATTGATTGAATTAAGAAATAGTGATGATGCATCTGACATTGAACAAGGGATTAAAGATGTAGATTCGGTAAGTCAGGAATTTGCATCCCGGAGAATGGATAAGTCCATACGGGAAGCCTTAGCCGGACAATCGGTAAACGACATAGATTGAACAGAGAAATAAAATCATGCCTAAAATTATTGTTTTACCTCACGAGGAATTATGTCCGGATGGTGCAGTTTTAACAGCGGAAACTGGTGAAACTGTACTTGATGTCGCTCTGAAAAACGGAATTGAAATCGAACACGCGTGTGAAAAATCCTGCGCGTGTACCACATGTCATGTCATTATCCGGGAAGGCTTTGATTCGCTGGATGAAAGTGATGAACTGGAAGATGACATGCTTGATAAAGCGTGGGGGCTGGAGCCTGAATCCCGGCTTGGTTGTCAGGCTAAAATTGCGGATGAAGATTTGGTTGTTGAGATTCCGAAGTACACACTGAATCATGCCGCAGAAGATCACTAGACTGTGTTTCGCAGTCTGAACAGTACCGTAGAAAAAGGTTAGAATGATGAAATGGACTGATTCCCGGGATATTGCCATTGAGCTATGTGAACTTTACCCTGACATGGATCCGAAAACTGTCAGGTTTACCGATTTACATCAGTGGATTACTCAATTAGATTCATTTGATGATGATCCAAATCGTTCAAATGAGAAGATACTTGAAGCGATTCTTTTATGCTGGATGGACGAAATCGATTAAGTGTTGCTATGAATATCAGACTGACAGATAAAATGGGCCTTGCAGGCCCGTTTTTATCTGATTGACATCTTTGAAGTACATCATAGCCACACAATAAAAGATCAGTTTCATTTTTGTTAATTGATGAGCAGAACCGATTCTCCGCAAACAGAGATTATCGGAATATTTTATAAAAAATAAATGGCTGATATGCCATGAAGACAAGGAGATATCATGTCTGTAACTATGTCAGTTTATATTAGCCGTGACCCGGCACCTGAACAGTGGGGTGAAAAAGCTCTGATTTCTTACACCGAAACCGGGGTAACAATTCATATTGATGCTGAAGAACCCATGTTACCTTTGATTCAAAAAGCTGCCCGGAAAATAGATGGACAAGGTCTTCGCCATGTGGAGCTATGTGGTGAAGAGTGGGGGCTTGAAAATATCTGGGCATTTTATCAAGGTTACAGGGATCCCAGGAAGTCGAATAATGTTTCATGGAACCTTTTGAATCAACCTGAACAGACAGAACTTGAAGCAAGAATTAAAACAACTGACTGGATCAGAAATGTGATCAATAAAAGTGCGGAGGAAGTTGCTCCCCGTCAGCTGGCAACCATGGCTGCTGAGTTTGTCAAATCTGTGGCACCAGAACATACTTCTTACAGAATTGTAAAAGATAAAGATTTGCTTGCTGAAGGCTGGGAAGGTATTTTTGCTGTCGGTCGTGGTTCTGAAAGAACATCGGCAATGCTGCAGCTTGACTTTAACCCGACGGGTGATGAAAATGCGCCGGTTCATGCTTGCCTTGTCGGAAAAGGAATTACTTTTGATTCAGGTGGTTATAGCCTGAAACCATCTAATTTCATGGCTGCAATGAAAGCTGATATGGGCGGTGCTGCAATGGTAACGGGCGGACTGGCTTTAGCTATCATGAGAGGGCTGAATAAGCGGGTGAAGTTAATCCTGTGTTGTGCTGAGAATATGGTATCGGGCCGTGCGCTTAAGCTGGGAGATATTATTACCTATAAAAATGGTAAAACTGTTGAAGTGATGAATACCGATGCAGAAGGTCGTTTGGTGTTAGCTGACGGACTAATTTTTGCCAGTGAACAACAACCAGAAATGATTATCGACTGCGCAACGTTAACTGGTGCCGCTAAAAATGCGCTGGGAAATGATTATCATGCATTGCTGAGCTTTGATGAGCAGTTGAGTCATAAAGCATTATCTGTCGCAAGAGAAGAAGGTGAGGGGTTATGGCCACTGCCTTTAGAATCATTCCACCGTCAGATGTTGCCTTCAAATTTTGCGGACTTATCTAATATCAGTTCCGGAGACTACGCCCCCGGGGCAAGTACCGCTGCTGCATTTTTATCTTATTTTGTTGATAATTTTCAAAAAGGCTGGCTACATATTGATTGTGCTGCTACTTTCCGTAAAAGTGCAAGTGATAAATGGGCCGTAGGCGCAACGGGTGTTGGTGCCAGAACATTGGCTGGTCTGCTTTCAGACTAAACTTTTTATTTATCTGTACCTGAAATATAAGAAGTGCTCAGATGAGTACCACAATAACAAAAGGAAGAATTTATGGCATTAGAGAGAACATTTTCTATTATTAAGCCTGATGCGGTGAAACGGGATTTGATTGGAGAAATATACCTGCGTATTGAAAAAGCCGGGTTGAAGATCATTGCAGCAAAAATGGTTCACCTCAATGATGAACAAGCTTCAGGCTTTTATGCTGAACATGAAGGAAAAGATTTTTTCCCCAGGTTAAAAGAATTTATGACCTCTGGCCCAATCATGGTTCAGGTATTGGAAGGCGAAGATGCCATATCCCGCTATCGTGAGTTAATGGGGAAGACAAACCCGGAAGAAGCTGCTTGTGGTACATTGCGCTCTGATTATGCGTTGAGTATGAGTTTTAATTCCGTTCACGGGAGTGACAGCCCTGCTTCGGCAGAAAGAGAAATCGCTTTTTTCTTCCCTGAATCTGAAATTTGTCCCCGCTGATGGCATAGTCAGTTTATTTGTACGGCCAGAGCAATAATATTCTGGCCGGAAAGCTCCGGGATACTCTGAGATTCATTCTCAGATAATTCCGGAGATGAATGACTTATTTCTGCTGTGCTGAATCTGAGATAGTGTCTTTTATTATGTTATCTGAGAATTCAATACGATGAGTACACTTCTTTTGTCAGGACTTGTTGTTATTGTTTAAAGGCTGTACAATGCGCGCCCTGATTTTATCTGTTCGTCTTTCCGGAGAACTTCTATGACCACGAAATTCAATTTGCTTGATTTTGACAGAAAAGCAATGCGCCAGCTTTTTACCGAAGAGTTGAATGAAAAAGCATTCCGGGCTGAGCAGGTGATGAAGTGGATCTATCATTTTGGCTGTGATGATTTTTCTCAAATGACGAACATCAATAAAAAACTGATAGAAAAACTGAAGCAGCGATGTGAGATTAAAGCGCCTTACGTTTCCGAAGCTCAACATTCTTCCGATGGAACAATTAAGTGGGCTATGCGTGTTGGCGATCAGGATGTAGAAACGGTTTATATTCCTGAAGATGACCGGGCGACACTTTGCGTTTCTTCGCAGGTTGGATGTGCTTTAGAATGTAAGTTTTGCTCCACTGCACAGCAGGGTTTTAACCGCAATCTCAGAGTTTCTGAGATTATTGGTCAGGTTTGGCGGGCTGCCCGTGAAATCGGACTGGAAAAAGAAACAGGCCGCAGACCTATCACCAATGTCGTCATGATGGGGATGGGTGAGCCATTACTGAATATGAAAAACCTCATTCCATCACTCAATATTATGCTGGATGATTTTGGGTTTGGTTTGTCCAAGCGTCGGGTGACCGTTTCTACTTCAGGTGTTGTTTCCGGTCTGGAGCAAATGATCGATAAAGTTGATGTTGCACTGGCAATTTCTCTGCATGCACCGAATGATGCTTTGCGCAGTCAGATTATGCCGATTAATGACCGGTGGGATATCGATGACTTCCTTTCGTCGGTCCGGCGTTATATTGCTTCTTCGAATGCAAACCGGGGGAAAGTGACCGTCGAGTATATTCTTTTAGATCATGTCAACGATGGGACTGAACATGCCCATGAACTTGCGAAGTTGATGAAAGAGACGCCATGTAAGATCAACTTGATTCCATTTAATCCTTATCCGGGTTCACCTTATAAGAAGCCCAGCAATTCCCGCATTGACCGGTTTATGAAAGTCCTGATGTCTTATGACTACACGGTCATCGTGCGCAAAACCCGTGGCGACGATATTGATGCTGCCTGTGGCCAGTTGGTCGGGGATGTGATTGACCGAACGAAGCGGACAAAAATGAACTCAGACGAATCCGGTGCAATTCCTGTTCGTGTTGTTTAATTTTCTTTGGCACATTGTCTTGTCTAAACATCTCAGATTCGAAGCCGCCTGTTGTTGAAATTAGGATAAATGTCCAATTCAGGCGGTTTAAATTAGTTGATGTTATGTCAATTTATCGAAAAACATTGAGATAACTTTGTTATTGCACCTAATTCGTTGTTGTTTCACATCTAATATCCATTAGAATGTTTACTAATATTTGTCAAAAATGTTTGAGTTATTAATAATTCTAACGTTAATATGAACTTTATTTTGTGCTGTGGTATAGCTTGGGTATTGAATAAGAATATAAATGATGAAGAAAAAGCTATGCTTATTGTGAAGACTACGGCAATGCAAATGAGATAGATACTGCAGATGATGACAGAGACCGAGACAGAAACCACCAAAGACGAAACCCCGCAAAAACCAGGGACATTGCTCAGGCAGAAAAGAGAATCCCTTGGTTTAACGCAAAAGCAGGTCGCTGATAAATTGCGCTTGCGAGTTACAGTTATTGAATCACTGGAAGATAATAATTTTAATATTGATAAAGTTTCGACTTTTGTTCGTGGGTATATTCGTTCTTATGCCAGAATAGTTGGTCTTGATGAACAATCAGTCGTTAAAGCATACGATCAATACTGTGGTTCTGAGCAACAAGAACTCTCAATGACTAGTTTTTCCAGGAAAACAGCACGACAGCAACATAACAGCCGGATTAATCTGATAACATTTGGTATTATTGTGATTGTGATTGGTATCTCCTCTCTTTGGTGGTATCAAAATCAGAAAGATGACACCTTACTTCCTCAAACTGATTATTCACAATCTGATACAACGCCTTCCTCAGCTCCCGAAAATAATAGCCCGACGCTTTCATCAGAACCTCAGCCACAAGATGAATTTAATACCGTTAAAACCTTGTCATCTCAGGATTCAGAGGAAGAGACGGAGTCTTCAGACACTGGATCTGCAGATACTGTAGAAACTCAGATTTCGGCTTCTGAGCCAGCTGCTCAGAAAACCCCGGCCGTAAAAGAAACGTCAGTGGCCGATACAAAAGTTGAACACAATGAAAGTACGCCTGACTCTCAGGTTGCTAATGAAAATGATAAAGCCGTAGAAAAGCAACCAGCAGCAGGCCTGACCCGGTTATCTATGGATTTTAAAGATGACTGCTGGGTTCGGGTGAAAGATGCAAATGGCAAGACTCTGATTGTCGGTTTAAAAAAAGCGGGCCGGACGATTCAGCTTCAGGGACAGGCACCTTTCAGCTTTATTCTCGGGGCTCCTGAAAGTGTTTCTGTCACATTTGCAGGTGAACCTGTGGACCTTTCCCGGTATACTTCAGGTAAAGTAGCAAGATTTACCTTACCTTAGATAAAAATATGCAACCTAAATCTCCTATTCAGCGCCGCCGTTCAACCCGGATCTATGTTGGTAATGTTCCTGTTGGTGATGGCGCTCCAATCGCTGTCCAGTCAATGACAAACACTAAAACCACAGATGTTGCGGCAACTGTGGCTCAGATTCGTTCTCTGGAAAAAGTCGGTGCGGATATCGTCCGTGTTTCTGTCCCAACAATGGATGCTGCTGAAGCATTCAGGGAAATTAAAAGTCAGGTCAACGTCCCCTTAGTTGCAGATATTCATTTTGATTATCGCATTGCGCTGAAAGTGGCCGATTATGGCGTTGATTGTTTGAGAATTAATCCGGGAAATATCGGGCGGGAAGAACGGATTCGAAGCGTAGTTGATTGTGCAAAGGATAAAGGTATTCCTATCCGGATTGGCGTCAATGGTGGTTCACTGGAAAAAGATATCCAGCAAAAGTACACAGAACCGACAGCTGAAGCGCTGGTCGAATCGGCGATGCGACATGTGGATATTCTTGACCGGCTGAATTTCGATCAGTTTAAAGTCAGCGTGAAAGCATCTGATGTTTTCCTTGCTGTAGATTCATACCGGTTACTGGCGCAAAAAATTGATCAGCCGCTTCATTTAGGTATTACTGAAGCAGGGGGAATCCGTGCTGGTGCAGTGAAGTCATCGGTTGGTTTGGGGATGTTGCTTGCTGAAGGGATTGGCGATACGCTGAGAATTTCTCTGGCCGCTGATCCGGTTGAAGAAATTAAAGTTGGTTTTGATATTCTGAAATCTCTGCGGATTCGCTCACGGGGGATAAATTTTATTGCCTGTCCAAGCTGTTCAAGGCAGGAGTTTGATGTGATTAGCACAGTTAATGCCTTGGAAGAACGTTTGGAAGATGTGCTGACGCCGATGGATGTATCGATTATCGGTTGCGTGGTTAATGGTCCGGGTGAAGCTGAAGCATCTCAGCTTGGATTAGCTGGTGGTAACCGGAAAAGCGCATTTTATGAAGATGGTATCCGCCAGAAAGAACGCTTTGATAATGATAATCTGGTTGAACAACTGGAAGCGAAAATCAGAGCAAAAGCGGCAATGCTGGAACCAGAAAATCAAATCCGGATCACTCAGATAGAAGAAAATTCATAGATTTAACTGATGGTAATTATTTGTGGCAAAAACAATTGAATCAATTCGGGGCATGAACGATTGCCTTCCTACAGAATCCCCGCTTTGGCAAAAAGTTGAAGGCATTATAAAAAATGTAACCAGCGCATATGGATATAGTGAGATTCGTATGCCAATCGTTGAAATGACTCATCTTTTCAGCCGGGCTATCGGGGAAGTGACTGACGTAGTTGAAAAGGAAATGTATACCTTTGAAGACCGCAATGGAGATAGTCTGACCTTACGTCCGGAAGGGACCGCTGGCTGTGTTCGCGCCGGTATCCAGAACGGATTACTCTATAACCAGGAGCAGCGTCTGTGGTACATGGGACCGATGTTCCGTCATGAACGCCCGCAGAAAGGCCGGTATCGCCAGTTCTATCAGTGTGGTGTTGAGATATTTGGTTTGAGCGGTCCTGACATTGATGCTGATTTGATCCTTATGACAGCCCGCATATGGCGGGAGCTGGGCATCGATCAGCACGTTCGCTTAGAGCTGAACTCTATTGGTTCTTCTGAGGCGAGAGCTGAGTACCGTACAGCGCTTGTGGCTTTTCTTGAGCAGCATGAATCTGTATTGGATGAAGATTGTAAGCGTCGGATGTACACCAATCCACTACGTGTTCTGGATACAAAAAATCCGGATGTTCAGGCTATTTTGGTCAATGCGCCTGCATTAAGTGATTATCTGGATGAAGACTCAAAAACACATTTTGCTGGTTTATGTGAACTTCTTGATGCGACGGGTATCGAATATACAGTCAATTCCCGTTTAGTTCGGGGGCTGGATTATTATAATAAAACGGTTTTTGAATGGGTGACAGACAGTCTGGGCTCTCAGGGAACTGTCTGTGGCGGTGGCCGTTATGATGGTCTGGTCGAGCAGTTAGGTGGTAAGGCAACGCCAGCTGTTGGTTTTGCAATGGGACTTGAGCGTCTGGTTCTGATGGTGAAAGAGCTGGAAACCACAGTGGTCAGAAACCCGGTGGATATTTATGTTGTCACAGCCGGAGAAGGGACGATGCTTGCAGGGGTCAAACTTGCTGAGCATATTCGTTCGTCTGTACCGGGGGTGCGTGTCATGAACCACTTTAGTGGCGGTAACTTCAAGAAACAATTTAAAAGAGCGGATAAAGTTGGCGCTGCCATTGCGTTAGTGTTAGGTGAAAATGAAGTTTCGGAGCAAACAGTGGTCTTTAAGGATCTGGCTGGCGGAACTCAGGAAACAATTAATCAGTCTGATATTTCTGACAGGCTGACTCATTTCTTCAAAAGCTGATTTTTGAGAAGTGGCATAAAGAGGACTTAAAGTGGAACTTTACGATACTGAAGAACAACAGGTTGAAGCAATCAAGGGCTGGTGGAAAGAGAACGGAAAATCCGTTGTCATTGGTGTAGCCGTTAGTTTAGCTGGCATCTTAGGCTGGAACTATTATCAGGAATCAGTGAAATCAGCTCAGGAAGAAGCTTCCCTGCAATATACAGATACAATCTCCGCGTTATCGGACAAAGGTATCGAAGCGGAAAAGGTTGTTCAGCAGTTTATTAATTCTCATTCTGATAGTGATTATTCTGTCCTGGCGGCGATGCAACTTGCCAAGACACTGGTTGATGCAAAGCAATTAGAGCAGGCACTGGTTCAGCTTGAATGGGCTGATGCACATACAGATGATGTTGCGCTGAAAATGCTGCTTAATTACCGCATTGCGAGAATTTATGCCGATCAGGAGAAATATGATCAGGCTTCAAGTGCGCTGAAAAATGTCTCTGATAAAAGCTGGGCCGGACGTGTTTCAGAGCTGAAGGGTGACATTGCCCTGAAGCAAGGAAACAAAGATGCTGCTTATGCCGCTTACTCTGAAGCTCAGCAGGCTCAGGATCAAAGCCGGCTTTTACAAATGAAATTAGATGATCTTGCCAAGTAATATAAGAGTATTGAATTATATGAAGAAGTGGTTTGGCAGTTTATTATTAGCAACAGTGATCGCAGGTGGGCTGACCGGTTGTTCCAGTGAAGAAGATTCAGTTGTGATGGCACCTGTTCCTGATGTAAAAAGTCAGTTTAAGCCTGAGAGTGACTGGAGTACATCTGTTGGCCATGGTGTTCAGCATTTCTTTTCTAAACTCCGCCCACATTCAGCATACGGTAAGATTTTTGTTGCGAGCCGTGATGGTATCGTCAAAGCGCTTGATCCCGCTGATGGTAAAAAATTGTGGGAAACAGATCTTGGAGATGAACACCGGACTTATTTGTCTGGCGGTATTCAAACCGGGTTAAATCAGGTTTATGTCGGCAGTGAAACGGGTTTATTGTATGCCATGGATGCTGAGACCGGCACCCTGAAATGGCAACAGGATATCAGTGGTGAGATTCTTGCGGCACCGGTGACTGAAGGTGATCTTGTTATTGTTCATACCAGCGAAGGTAACTTAATCGCACTGGAACAGAAAACCGGAAAGAAACAATGGACAATCAGTACAGAAGTGCCGAATTTGACCCTGCGGGGTGACAGTACTCCGGTGACGGTTTCCGGCGGTATTTTCTGGGGAACCGCGAATGGTCGTCTTGCTGCCGCGATTGCATCTTCAGGACAGTTGATCTGGCAACAGTCAATTGGTACTCCCAAAGGTGCAACAGAGATAGATCGTCTGATTGATGTTGATTCCTCGCCTTTGATTATCGGCAGTACGCTTTATACGATTGGCTATAATGGTCAGCTGGTTGCGATTGATCTGCGTTCAGGAAAACCCTTATGGAAGCGGAATTATTCTTCTGCAACAAACATCGCAACTGATGGTGGAAAAATATTTATTGTGACCGATCAGGATCATCTGGTCGCGGTTGATGCCCGGAGTGGTACCGAAATATGGAAAAACCATCAGTTAGAACATCGCTTGGTGACTGAGCCGGTACTGATTCACAATTATGTTGTAGTTGGTGACAGTGAAGGTTATCTGTATTGGATTGACCGGAATACCGGTGAGTTTGTTGCGGAGCAGTATGTAAACAGTAGTGGTTTTGCTGTTGCACCGATTGCGCTACAGGATGGTGGCTATTTACTGATTACCCGAAATGGTGATGTGAAGAAACTAACGATCAATCAATGATCGTGATACAATCCCGCGTCGGCTCCTGGCTGGAAACAGTCGGGAGCCGTTTTATTGATATACACTTGATAGAGTGTGTTTACCTGAAAATACTGGCTTCAGTCTTTTCAGGTATTCAACGAGTCTGAATATATATTTTCACCGATACCTGTGATTTAGAGGTTTGCTATTTATGATCCCTGTTGTTGCGCTTGTTGGGCGTCCAAATGTAGGAAAATCTACTCTGTTTAACCGACTGACCCGGACAAGAGATGCGCTGGTTGCTGATTTTCCCGGGCTAACCCGCGACCGGAAATACGGTCATGCTAAAGTTGGTGAACAGGAATTTATTGTGATCGATACCGGCGGGATTGATGGTAGCGAAGACGGTGTTGAGACAAAAATGGCGGAACAGTCACTGGCTGCAATTGAAGAAGCAGACGTGGTTCTGTTTATGGTTGATGGTCGTGCTGGTCTGACACCTTCTGATGAAGCGATTGCTTTGCATTTACGTAAAACAGAAAAGGCATCACTGCTGGTCGTCAATAAAGTGGATGGGATCGATGCGGATAGCGCCAGCGCAGAATTCTGGCAGCTGGGAATCGATCAGGTCTACCATATCGCTGCTGCACATGGGCGTGGTGTCAGCTCTCTGATTGAAAAAGCTCTCAATCCATTGTTTGAAACTTTTGTTCAGGAAGCTTCTGATGAGTTTGATGGGATATCTGAAGAGGTTGTTTCTGAAGATATTCAGCTGGATTACACAGAAGAAGAGGCTGAAGCCGAGTACCAGCGCTTACAGGAAAAACCGATTAAATTAGCCATCATCGGGCGGCCAAATGTTGGTAAATCAACATTGACTAACCGGATCCTCGGGGAAGAGCGGGTTGTGGTTTATGATATGCCCGGAACAACCAGAGACTCGATTTACATTCCGATGCAGCGTAATGAACGGGAATATGTCCTGATTGATACGGCTGGTGTACGTCGCAGAAAGCGAATTCATGAGACTGTAGAAAAATTCTCGGTAGTCAAGACGCTCAAAGCGATTGAAGATGCAAATGTTGTATTGTTGGTCATTGATGCCCGGGAAAATATATCCGATCAGGACTTGAGTTTGCTCGGTTTTACCCTGAATGCAGGGCGTTCCGTCGTGCTTGCTGTCAATAAATGGGACGGACTTGATCAAAGTGTCAAAGAAGATGTGAAGAAAGAACTGGATCGTCGTTTAGGGTTTATTGACTTTGCCCGGATTCATTTTATTTCTGCACTGCATGGGACTGGCGTCGGGCATTTGTTTGAATCGGTTGAAGAAGCATACAATTCAGCGACAACCCGTGTTGGTACTTCGGTATTGACCAGAATTTTGAAGATGGCAACTGAAGATCATCAGCCACCACTGGTGCGTGGTCGTCGGGTGAAGCTAAAATATGCCCATGCCGGAGGATATAATCCGCCAATCATTGTGATCCACGGGAATATGGTGAAAGAGTTACCGGATTCTTATAAACGTTATCTGATGAATTATTATCGTAAATCTCTGGAAATTATGGGAACACCTATCCGGATACAGTTCCAGAATAGTGAGAACCCTTTCGAAGGTAAAACCAATAAGCTGACCCTGTCTCAGGAGAGGCAGCGGAAACGCCTGATGTCTATGATGAAGCATCGTAAAAAATAAACTTCATTTTCTTTCGGAGCCCGGCAAATTGCCGGGCTTTTTTCTAAACTGAAGATAGATGATCTTTTTATGAAGTCCTGATCGGGATTGTAAATTTGATATGCGAACAGAACAAAATATCGATTAAAATCCATATGCAGAATATGTAACTTATGCTTTCGGGGTGTGGTTATATAATTGTTCTTTTTAAGGTAGATCGCTGATCAATGTAAATAAAGCCGATGATCAGGTCAGGATCTATACTTGATCCTTCGCTATAATCTTCCCCGAAACATAGCTGCTATTATCCAGGAGTTTATATGTCAAAAAACCTATGCCCTGAATGTCATCAGGAACTAAGCTGGGACGGAAATTATTATTGTTCCGGATGCAGGACGTATTATCGCAAAATCGCTTATTGTCCTGACTGTAAAGCAGAACTTGAAAAGTTGTCCGCATGTGGTGCGGTGAGCTATTTTTGTAACTCATGTCATGAACTGAAGTCGAAATCGAATCCGGCAACCAGATTCGAATTTCATCGTATTGAATAGCGGATCTTTGATGGTCAGGTTTAATCGACGGTTGAGTAGATTTTTCCGTCGGCTAACTGAGTGACCAGTGTATCGCCTGTTTTGACATCGCCGGACGCATGAATGACCCGGCCTGCAGTGTCCGTGGTCACAGAATATCCTCTTTTCAGCGTGGACAAGGGGCTGACGGCTTCCAGGGTTTCAGCGGACAGTGCTAACTGATGCCTGCTGGTCAGGATATTTTTACCGATAGCTTCAATCAGTCTTCTCTCGGTCTGCGCTATATTATCCTGCATTTTCTGAATCCGTGGGTGTGGTGAATGCAGCTGAAGTGCATAACTGAGATGGTCCGTCCTTTGCTGTTCACGGCTCAGATATCCCTGTACAGACTGCTGTAGCCGTACCGAAATATCATCCAATTGTTGGATTTGTTTTTCCAGCCGGTAGTTAGGGTGCTGTTTTTCCAGCGCGTGTTTCAGAGATTGCTGACGTTGATTTTTCTCTGAAAGATAGAAACGCATGGTGTCAGTCAGCCGGCGACGAAAATTTTCAAACCCCGAGGCTTTATAACTGCTGTCCTGACTGACTAATTCTGCAGCAGCCGAAGGTGTCGGGGCACGGACGTCTGCAACAAAGTCAGCGATCGTGACATCAACTTCATGCCCGACGGCACTGACGACGGGGATCTGACTTGCTGCGATTGTCCGGGCAACGATTTCCTGATTAAAGCTCCAGAGATCTTCCAGTGAGCCACCACCCCGGCCCACAATCAGCACATCACATTCCTGTCTTTCATTCGCTCTGCCGATAGCCTGAGCAATTTGAATTGAAGCGTGTTCACCCTGAACCATAGCCGGATAAATCACCACGGGTAATGTTGGATCTCTGCGCTTGAGCACATCAAGGATATCGAATAATGCCGCGCCGGTTTTAGATGTAATAATTCCAACGCACTGCGGATGTTCCGGGATGGGTTGTTTATTTGTCTGAGCAAACAGCCCTTCGGCAGCCAGTTTATTTTTTAATTGTTCAAATTCCTGCTGAAGGCGGCCATCACCTTCCGGTTGCATTGAGTCAATAATTAACTGGTAGTCTCCACGAGGCTCATAAAGGGATAAGCGCGCTTTGACCAGCACCTGCTGTCCGTTTTGGGGCTTAAAGGTCACAAAACGGTTATTACCTTTGAACATCGCGCATCTGACCTGAGAACGTGCATCCTTTAATGTCAGATACCAATGGCCGGAAACAGGCGCGGAGAAATTGGATATTTCACCAGTCAGCCAGACAACCCCCATTTCGTTTTCAAGCAACAAACGAACATCGGCATTCAGCCGGGAGACTGTGTAGATATTACGATTACCGGAAACAAACACGATGAGACAAGAGGCCATAAGGATGGAAATTAGCGCCAATATAATACATATCAAGGGGGATTATGCAAATTAAAAATAAAAAAATGTGTAGTAAAACTCAATTTTGCTCGGTATAATCCGTCCGCAATATCAAATCCAACCCAATAATTTAGCAAACGGTTGGTTTTTCTTTTAACGCCCTGTTGTGAGATATTGCAAATGTTACGAATCGCCAAAGAAGCTCTGACTTTCGACGATGTACTACTCGTCCCAGCCCATTCTACAGTTCTTCCCAATACTGCTGATCTTCGTACCCGGCTCACGAAGAATATCACCCTGAATATTCCAATGCTTTCTGCATCGATGGATACAGTCACTGAAGCGCGTCTGGCCATAGCACTGGCTCAGGAAGGCGGCATTGGCTTCATCCATAAAAATATGTCTGTAGAACAGCAGGCTGCACAGGTTCGTCAGGTAAAAATCTATGAAGCAGGTGTTGTGACTTCACCGGTCACGGTACAGCCGGAGCAAAGCATCGCTGAAGTGATGGCATTAACTGCAGAACATGGTTTTGCTGGTTTTCCTGTCGTGACACAAAATAATGAGCTGGTTGGTATTATCACCGGACGTGACGTGCGTTTTGTGACTGACCCGGGCAAGCAGGTGTCTGAAGTAATGACACCCAAAGAGCGACTGGCGACAGTAAAAGAAGGCGCTTCTCACTCAGAAGTTCAGGAAAAAATGCACCAGGCCCGCGTCGAAAAAATTCTGGTTGTAAATGATGAGTTCCAGCTGACCGGCATGATCACCGCAAAAGATTTCCATAAAGCAGAAAAAGCACCACATGCCTGTAAAGATGAACAGGGCCGGTTACGTGTTGGCGCTGCAATCGGTGCTGCTCCCGGTAATGAAGAGCGTGTAAAAGCGCTGGTTGAAGCGGGGGTGGATGTTCTGTTGATTGATTCTTCACATGGTCATTCTGAGGGTGTTTTAGAGCGTATCCGTGAAACCCGTGCGGCTTATCCTGATCTGGATATTGTCGGGGGCAATGTTGCGACAGCACAAGGTGCAAGGGCATTGATTGACGCAGGTGTGAGTGCGGTTAAAGTTGGTATTGGCCCCGGCTCTATCTGTACAACCCGTATCGTTACCGGTGTTGGTGTACCTCAGGTTTCTGCGATTGCTGACGCAGCTGCGGTTGCTGATGAGTTCGGTATTCCGGTCATCGGCGATGGCGGGATTCGTTTCTCTGGTGATATTTGTAAGGCGATTGCTGCAGGTGCATCCTGTGTGATGGTTGGCTCCATGTTTGCCGGCACAGAAGAAGCGCCGGGAGAAGTGATTCTGTATCAGGGGCGTTCATATAAAGCATATCGTGGCATGGGCTCACTGGGTGCAATGTCAAAAGGTTCTTCAGATCGTTACTTCCAGTCTGATAACGCAGCAGACAAACTGGTTCCTGAAGGGATTGAAGGCCGCATTGCTTACAAAGGGTTGCTGAGAGAAATTGTACACCAGCAAATGGGTGGTCTTCGTTCTTGTATGGGCCTGACCGGTTCGGCAACCATTGAAGATTTAAGAACCAAAGCTGAATTCGTGAAAATCTCTGGAGCCGGTATCCAGGAATCTCACGTTCACGATGTTCAAATCACCAAAGAAGCACCAAACTACCGTTTGGGATCTTAATTCAAACAGTTAAGATCTGAAAACAAGCGTTTAGGTTTGAAGACCTGAATAACTGGCGAAAACGTTTGCTTTTTGCTTGATGACCACAATGGAGGCGGGTAAACTCGTCTCCGTTTCTATTTTTAATCTATCAACTAGCTTATTAAAGACGGCTCAAAATGACGAAAAACATTCATGACCAAAGGATTTTGATCCTTGATTTTGGCTCTCAATATACCCAACTGGTTGCGCGTCGTGTGCGTGAGATTGGTGTTTATTGTGAACTGTGGAGTTGGGACGTTGATGAAGCGGATATCCGTGAATTCCACCCTGATGGCATCATTTTATCTGGTGGTCCTGAAAGTGTTGCGGCAGACAATTCTCCGCGGGCACCTCAGTATGTCTATGATTGTGGCGTGCCTGTTTTGGGTATCTGTTACGGCATGCAAACCATGGCTGAACAGCTTGGCGGTAAAGTCTCCTGTTCGGATAAGCGTGAATTCGGTTACGCACAGGTTGAAGTCACTCAGACATCAACGCTGTTTGAAGGTCTGAAAGACAGCGTGACAGCGGATGGTGCAGCGCTTCTGGATGTGTGGATGAGTCATGGCGATAAAGTTGTCGAGATTCCATCTGATTTTGTTCAGGTTGCCAAGACAGATACCTGTCCGTTTGCTGCGATGGCGAATGAAGAAAAACGTTTTTACGGTGTGCAGTTCCACCCTGAAGTGACGCATACCAAACAAGGCATGCAAATTCTGGAAAACTTCGTGCTGGGCGCGTGTGGTTGTGACCGTCTGTGGACATCTGCTTCAATTATCGAAGATGCCGTTGCCCGGATTAAAGCCCAGGTAGGTGATGATGAAGTCATCCTTGCACTGTCCGGCGGTGTTGATTCTTCCGTGGTTGCAATGCTGGTTCAGCGGGCAATCGGCGATAAGCTGACCTGTGTGTTTGTTGATAACGGCTTGCTGCGTCTGAATGAAGGTGAGCAGGTGATGGACATGTTTGGTGACCACTTCGGCCTGAACATCATCAAAGTGGAAGCGGAAGAACGTTTCCTCAAAGCGCTGGAAGGCAAAAGCGACCCGGAAGAGAAACGGAAAGTCATTGGTCATGAGTTTATTGAAGTCTTTGATGAAGAAGCCGGAAAACTGAAAAATGCCAAATGGCTGGCTCAGGGTACTATCTATCCGGATGTGATTGAATCGGCTGCTTCAAAAACCGGTAAGGCGCATGTGATTAAGTCACACCATAACGTTGGCGGTCTGCCGGAAGATATGGAAATGGGGCTGGTTGAACCATTGCGTGAACTGTTTAAAGATGAAGTGCGTAAAATTGGTTTAGAGCTTGGCCTGCCATACGATATGCTCTATCGCCATCCTTTCCCCGGGCCGGGTCTGGGTGTCCGTGTTTTAGGTGAGATTAAGAAAGAGTATTGTGATCTGCTGCGTCGTGCTGATGTAATCTACATTGAAGAATTGCATGCTGCAGGTTTATATCATAAAGTTTCTCAGGCATTCACGGTATTCCTGCCGGTTCGCTCGGTCGGTGTGATGGGCGATGGCCGTAAATATGACTGGGTTGTTTCCCTGCGGGCAGTTGAAACAATCGACTTCATGACGGCGCACTGGGCCCACTTACCTTATGATTTTCTGGGTAAGGTTTCTAACCGGATTATTAATGAAGTGGATGGTATTTCCCGCGTGGTTTACGATATTTCCGGTAAACCACCAGCAACGATTGAGTGGGAATAATCACCTATCCTGCTTTCATCCTTTTCTGTATCAAACCTCTCCGTGTGAGAGGTTTTTTTATGGCTTACTTTTTTGGCCGGGTAATACACAGATGATATCCTCACTACAGAAAAAAGGCCGCATTGCGGCCTTTTTCCTGCGATGAGGATATCATCAGGATGGATTAAGTTCTCACATCCACCGGATTTTCAGTATCGATGTAATCACCGGTTGTCGTTGATGCAGCTTGTTTTGATTTACGCGCATAGCGTTTTTCCCAGTAATCCGCGCCCGAAATACCCAGTGCGACCGGATTAAAAGTATATTCTTCTACACCTTGTTTTTGCTGCGCTTCATAATCTTTCAGCACTTTAATGGCAGGTTTGTTCAGGAAGAAGATCGTCAGAATACCCACAATATTCAGCCATGCCATCAAACCAACACCGACGTCACCCATTGCCCATGCAAGACCGGCAGTTTTGACGGTACCGTAAAATGTTGCACACAAGATAACGACTTTCAGGGCAAATACCAGAATATCTGAGTTAAATTTACGACGAATATAAGCAATGTTTGTTTCAGCAATGTAGTAGTAAGCCAGAATGGTTGTGAAAGCAAAGAAGAACAATGCAAATGCAACAAACGTTTTACCGATGCCTGGCAGAGCACTTTCAATCGCTGCCTGGGTAAAGCCCGGGCCATTTGGTGTAATTTCTGCTGCAAGGTTCTGCACAAGGAATGCACCTTCACCGGCACCCTGAACATTGTATGCGCCAGTAATCAGAATCATAAATGCAGTCGCAGAACAAACCAGCAGTGTATCAATATAGATTGAGAACGACTGTACTAATCCCTGTTGTGCCGGGTGTTGTACGTGCGCTGCTGCTGCTGCGTGCGGTCCAGTACCTTGTCCTGCTTCGTTGGAGTAAACACCACGTTTAACACCCCAGCCAATTGCCGCGCCCAGTCCTGCCATTGGTGTAAAGGCATCACCGATAATCATGGCGAAGATATGAGGAACCTGATGAATGTTCAGCAAAATAATCACAAATGCAGTGATGATATAAGCTAACGCCATAAACGGGACGATAACCTGAGTAAAGCTTGCAATCCGTTTCACACCACCAAAGATGATGAAGGCCAGCAGGATGGAAATACCTGTACCGGTTAAAATCTTGGCAAAGCTGAAGGTACCGATTGCTGTCTCAACCATCTCTCCGCTGCCAAAAGCCGTTTCAACGGCATTACCGATACTGTTCGACTGAACGCCTGGCAGCAGTACACCACAGGCTAAAACTGTCGCAATTGCAAATATCCATGCATACCATTTTTGTCCCAGTGCTTTTTCAATGTAGTAAGCAGGGCCGCCACGGAATTCTCCGCCATCTTCTTCTTTATAGATCTGAGCGAGCGTTGACTCTGCATACGCAGTTGCTGCACCCAGAAACGCCACCACCCACATCCAGAATATCGCACCTGGTCCACCGAAGCCGATTGCAGCTGCAACACCAGCAATATTCCCTGTACCGACCCGGCCAGAAAGAGAGACGGCCAGCGCCTGAAAAGAGGAAATACCTTTGGTCGATGATTTACTGGTGAACAGCAGGCGACACATTTCTGAGAAGTGTCTTACCTGCACAAAGCGGGTCAGAACAGAGTAAAACAAACCGGCACCGAGACATAAATAAATGAGCGCCGGACTCCATATAATTCCATTTAAAAAGTCTACAACTGATTGCATTTATAATTTCCTGTATTCAATGTAATTTTTATCTTATACCCGGCAACCGGTATCTTAGCCGGTTTGGGTATATGTTGGTTTGCAATATTTTTATCTTTATGTGAACCGAATGTTAATATATTTATCCTTTGATTGCCATAGCTAATTTTTTTGGTTTAATATTCTGTATTTAATTTATTTTTTGGTGTTTTGGTCTGGGTTTTTGTTAATTTTGTGGTGGGTTGGTTTGGTTTTTTCTCTTTTTTTGAGATGATTGTTATGTGTGAAAGTGATCTTGCTCTGAGTAATTAAACTTACAAAAATGAGGGGAAATGGTGTTTTATTCTACAGTGTATACCGGTCAGAATATGGTATTTTCAGGCTATTTTGGGGCATAAATGGCCGCTTCAGGAAAATCGAGTGTAAAGCAGGTTCCTTCATTTTGTTTGCTTTCCATCTTAATTTTTCCCTGATGTTCCTTCATGATGTTATAGCTGATCGCTAACCCGAGCCCGGTACCTTTGCCGACTTTCTTGGTGGTAAAAAACGGGTCGAAAATTTTCTGATGTAAAGACGGATCAATACCGCATCCGTTATCCCGGACAGAAATGTATACCCGATTGTTGCCGGCCCAGCTACGAATTTCGATCTGTCCGTCTTCTTTTATCGCATGTGAAGCGTTAATGATCAGATTCAGCAATACCTGCTGAATCTGGCTGATATTACAGTTGACTAAAGGAATCTCAGACAGGCTGACAATTGTTTCTGCCTTATATTTCAGTTCATTCTCCGTCACCCGCAGCGTTTTTTCGACGGCATCATTCAGATTTGCAGGTTTATAGGATTTATCCTGATCAACATGAGAAAAGTCTTTCAGCCCGGAAACAATGTGATTGATGCGTTCATTTCCTTCATGAATATCTGCAATGATTTCTTCCATATCTTCGCGGATAAATTCGATATCTTTTTGTTTCAGCCATGCTTTCAGTGAATGGAGTGATTGTCTGAGTCCATCTTCACTCTGCTGTTCATCCAGTTGTTGTAACCGGCTGATAACTTCATTATAAGTCTGAGTGTAATTTGATAAGGTTCTGATATTACTCATGATAAATCCGACAGGATTATTAATCTCATGGGCAACCCCTGCTGCCAGTGTGCCAATCGACGCCATTTTTTCGGAGTGAATTAATTGTTCATTGGTTTTCTTCAGATCTTCTGTTCTGCGTTCAATCCTGTTTTCAAGGGTTTGATTCAATGCTTCAAGTTGCCTCTCATATTGTTCTCTGCTTTGTGAAACATTCTTTAAGCGTTCTGACATCACATTAAAAGCCTGACTGACTTCAGCGATTTCATCTTTACCTTTGAGCTCAACCGAAACATCGGTATAGCCTTTAGAGATCCTGTAAGCGGCATAACGTAACCGTGTTAAACCACTGATGAGATAAGTCCCCAGCAAATACGAAAACAGGGCAACCAGCCCCATTTCACCGATTGCAATCGACAAACTCCACTGCCAGACTTCCCGGATTTGTTTACTTAAACTGTTGGTATCAATCCCCAGTTCAATCACGCCGTATAACATACCGCCTTCCCTGATTTCGGCGTTCACGTCAAAAACTCCGTCGGCAACCTGATTCACCTGATGATCTTCATGAAAAGGGCGGTTCAGAATTGTTTTGTTTCCGGCCTGAGAAAAAACCTGTCCGTCATGTGATTTGATTCTGACATACACCAGATCCGGGTTTTTCATTAATTCGGTGGTAAAGTCTTCCAGAGATGCCAGATCATGGGAAAGAACAGCATCTTTCGTTGTGGTCGCAAACAATGTTGCTGTAGTCGTGGCTCGTTTATACAATCCCTCATAATTGGTTGATTTCAGATAATTCAGCGTGACTGTAATCAGCAGGCCCAATAAAAGTGCCTCAATGATGGCGACTCCCAGGATTGTTTTCAGTTTTAATGACATATCAACACGTTATCGTTTTTCCCTATTCCAGTAAGTTATCTAACAAATGAATATTTAATTGTCTGACATCATCCCATTGTGCATCGGATGCGGCTTCCAGCCCTTTGAAATTCAGTTTCGTGAGGAGTGCCAGCCCTTGTTTATCTTCAGTCATCGCCAGCATCGCCCGAACCAGTTTGTCTCTGGTTGCCTGTGAAATCCGGGGATGAACCGCTATCGCATGGGATGTATAAGGTGGTGTGGTCCATAAAATCTTTAATTCAGATCTGACTTCCGGGGCCATATTATTCAGTGTTCTGAGAACTCCGCCGCCCGCCGGAAAGAAATGACGCGAAACATTCATATAAACCGAATCATGTGAAGAAACATACCTCGGTGTAAATGGTATTTTCTGGCCGGCCAGCTGAGCACGGGTCAGAATACTTGCAGCAAAGGCGGCTGGTGACGGAAAGACAAGGGTGGCATTTTTCAGATCAGACAGTGATTTAGCCGGGCTGTTTTTATGCACCACAATAATGCCTTTAATCTGCTTATCTTTCTGCTTGGCAATGGCTCTGTAACCGGGCTTCTGGCTGAAAACGGTGTAGTGATAAGGGTTCATATAAGCAATGTCATATTCTCCCCGGCTGAGGCGCCGTTCAAACTCCGGAATATCTTTTGCGGTGGTGAACTGCATATCTATTCCGCTTGAGCGGCTCAGATAACTAAGAACCGGGGTCCAGAGCGCGGCCAGCTTTTTGGCTGATTGCTGCGGGACAACCCCGAATGAGAGTGTTTCTGCCCAGGTCTGAAAAGTAAGTCCCCCAAGCAGCAGACATAGAATAAAACGCATAGAGTTCCTTTGGTTACGTATAAAATCGTATGATATACCCAAGCAACCTGAAAATGCATGATTCAGCGTGCAGCCGAAAGGTGCAGTTCAAGGAAAGAGAATGCAGGAATGTACCCACCTTCCAAATTCTCTTGACGCAGAAATGTGCCTTTCAGCTCACGCCCTTCGGGTGAGTTTGTCTGGCTTTGATACAGCGTTACTGATTTTCAACGTAGAATGACTATGTTTTCAAATCAGTGCCTTGTCTCAAAGCCAGACAAATCTCACTGAACCCTGCATCTTCAGGTTGTTTGGGTATAAAAAGCATAGTTGCTTATTTATCAGACTGAGAAACTTAAAATAATAAGAATGAGAAACAATTCTAAATCTCTGGACCTACGGTACACTGCAATGCGTTTTTCTCATGGCTTCTATGATGAGAAATCGTTACTAAATACTGACAGGTTTGCTAACGTATCCTTATGATTTTAAATTCATAAGGATGTCTGCCGTGTCAACTGAATCATTCCTCTCTTTTCCCTCAAAGGTTTTCAAAGGTGCAGGCGTCTTATGTCACTTACCCTCAGTCATTCAGTCATATGGTGACAAAGCTTTTATTCTCGGAGGAAGGCGGGCTTTAGCGGCCGTGCTGCCACAAACCGATTCGTTGATGTCGGGTAATGAGCGCCTGTCGGTTGTGACAGCCTGGTATGGCGGGGAAGCGACGGTTGAGAATATTCACCGCTTAAAGCAGCAGGCGATTGAAAGCCAGGCTGACGTGATTATTGCAGTTGGTGGCGGGAAAGCACTGGATACCGGCAAGGTTGTGGCTGAAAAAGCCGGCTTACCCGTTGTGATGGTGCCATCAGTTGCGGCAACATGTGCTGCAGTATCTGCGGTTTCCATTCTTTATGACCATCAGGGTGTTTATCAGGAAATGTACCATCTGCGGGCTGCGCCGGAAGTGGTGATTCTTGACAGTCAGATTATTGCAGCAGCCCCGGTTCGCTGGTTATCAGCCGGTATCGGCGACACGCTGGCCAAATGGTATGAATACCGTGCAATTGCTGCTGCGAGGCCGGATAACAGTACGGAAATGGCAACGGCAATAAATAGTGAATTATGCTACCGGATTATCTGTCAGTATGGACAGAAAGCGGTTCAGGAAGCACTGTGCCGGGAATCAGGAAAGGCGCTGGAACAGGTGATGGATGCCATTTTCATCTATGCCGGAATGACATCCATTCTCGGCGGCGGGGAACATGTTGCTGTCGCACATGCACTGTTTGAAGGATTTACCGCTGTGGATAAAACCCGGGATTATGGTCATGGTTTGCTGGTGGGGTTCGGCAACTTATGTATGCTGGCGATTGAAAATTATTCTCAGACTGAAATGATCGAAGAGATTCTTCTGGCGAAATCGTGTGGTATTCCGGTTGATATCGCGGAAATTGCCGATTTATCTGCCGATGAGCTGGCGAAGATAACCGCTGTGGCCATGGCAACCCCTGATATAAAAAATATGCCGCAGCCGGTTGATCAGGAAACCCTGCTGGCTTCCATTGATTATATCAGCCAGCTATCGGCGACAGAGTGTTGAGTCAGCCGGCAGGCAGCGTGCTAACCGGTAAACCAGGTGATCAGCTCGCTGAGTAACGGATGCGGGTTTTTTCCACTGCGGTAATGAAGGTAATAACCGGCCCCGGTGTTAACCGTCTGAGAAAAAGGCCTGAGCAACCGCTTCATCCGGATATCTTCTTCCACCAGCGTACAGTCTGCAATCGCGATACCAAATCCCTGAATCGCGGCACTGATTGCCAGTTCCATCGTATCAAAATACTGATGCCGGGTAAGCGACTCCAGCGGGACTGAAGCCGTCTGAGACCAGAGTGCCCAGTCGGTTTTATCCGGCGTCGGGTGCAGTAGTGTCAGATCTTGTAGTGAACATTCACCGCGGGTCAGAATGTCGCCGGTATATAAATGCGGTGCAATAACCGGAGATAAACGCTCAGAGAACAGTAAGTGCGTATCGGGCAGGTGAGTCAGTGGTGTCTGGCTGAAAACAATCGCGGCATCATAGTGCTCGGTGTTGAAATCGACGCTGTGATCGGTTGTCGTGGTTAGTGCAACATTCAGCGCTGGTTGTTCTTTTCTCAGCCGGATCAGTTGTGGCAGCAGCCATCTGATGGAACAGGTCGGGGCTTTGAGGTGTATTTCAGCATTTTCATGGCAGAGCTTCTCGGTGGCATGAAACAGTTGATCGAATGCGCTTTGTACTTCGGGTAATAACATTCTGCCCTGTCTGGTCAGCGTCAGACCTCTGGCGTGGCGGTGGAAGAGCCGGAAGCCGAGATACGCTTCCAGGGTGGCAATCTGGCGGCTGACTGCGCCCTGAGTCACGAACAGTTCTTTTGCTGCGTGTGTCAGGTTCAGATAACGGGAAGTCACAACAAAGGCATGAAGAGCCTGAAGCGGCGGAGTCCTTTTAGGCATACCGATCCTTTTTATGGTTCTTGAAAATGATACTCAGAGCAATGTCTTTTTCTCATGGCTATTATGACAACAATTAGATACCTCTCTCAATAGTGATTCAGCTAAATTATTTATTGATACTCAAACAACCCGAACATCCGGGGATAAAAACAAGGAGAATCATAATGATACAAACGCCATTATCATGTTCATCAAAGCTGAGTGATGTTGGTACAACTATTTTTACCCGGATTGGTGAACTGGCTGCGCAGTATCAGGCGATCAATTTATCTCAGGGCGCGCCGGGGTTTCCGGTGGATCCGGCTTTGATTCAGCGGGTGACGCAAGCGATGACTGCCGGGCAGAATCAGTATGCGCCAATGGCTGGTTTACCGGTTCTCAAAGAAAAAATCGCAGAAAAAATGCAGGCGCTTTATGGCCGTACTTATCATCCCGATGAGGAAATCACCATCACAGCCAGCGCCAGTCAGGCAATCTACGCCAGTATTTCAGCATTGGTTCATTCACAGGATGAAGTGATCTATTTCGAACCGGCCTTTGACAGCTACGCGCCGGTGGTGCGTTTACAGGGCGCGAAGCCGGTTGCGATTCAACTGTCGTTGCCGGAATTCAAAATCAACTGGGATGAAGTGAAAGCGGCGATGACACCGCGTACCCGGATGATCATTTTGAATACGCCGCATAATCCAACCGGAACCATTCTTTCTTCTGATGATTTGCATCAGCTGGCTGCTATCATCCGGGACACCGGGATTATCGTGCTGTCTGATGAAGTCTACGAGCATATGGTGTTTGATGGCGAATTACATCAAGGGATGGCGCGCCATCCGGAACTGGCGGCAAGAAGTGTGATTATTGCTTCATTCGGCAAAACATTCCATGTCACCGGCTGGCGGGTTGGTTACTGCCTGGCGCCTCAGACGCTGATGAAAGAGATCGTGAAAGTTCATCAGTTTATGATGTTTTCAGCCGATACGCCGATGCAGTATGCATTCGCCGTTTATATGGATGATCCGCAACGTTATCTGTCTTTGGCGGGTTTTTACCAGAAAAAACGGGATCTGTTGATTCAGGAACTGAGTGACGGACCATTTCAGCTCTATCCCTCTCAGGGAGCTTTCTTTATGCTGGCAGGGTTCGGTCATCAAAGTGATATACCGGATACAGACATGGTACAACGCCTGATTCGTGAAGCTGGTGTCGCAACCATTCCGTTATCAGCATTTTATGCCGGTGGCACGGATCAGCGATTATTGCGTTTGTCTTTTACCAAAGATGATGAAACGATCATCGCTGGTGCCCGGGCATTAAAAGCGTTTCGTTTTTAGCCGGATCTTCACTGGTTTTTTAAACTGTTTTTTGTGACTATTTTTTGTAACTGTTTTTTTTAACAGAAGGATAAGGAATGACAGGGATGAGGCTAAAAACAGCAGCAATTCAGATGAACAGTGGCGGTCAGCCGGAACGTAATCTTAAACGGGCCGCAGCACTGATTGCCGAAGCCGCAGCACACGGTGCAACGCTGGTGGTACTGCCGGAATACTTCTACTGGATGGGCGAAGATGAAACCACCCGTATCCGGTTGGGAGAAACTTTTGGCGACGGGCCGCTTCAGCGTTTTCTGTCTCAGCAGGCGCAGCAGCATCAGCTGTGGTTATCCGGCGGGACGGTTCCTCTTCAGTGTGAACATCAGCACAAAGTTTTCAACAGCAACTTATTATTTAATCCCTCCGGTGAATGTACCGGACGTTATGACAAGATCCACCTGTTCGGATTTGATAACGGCACGGAAAGTTATCAGGAGTCAGAAATTCTGGAGGCAGGTCACGACATTCAGACATTTACCACGCCTTTTGGTCTCATCCGGCCATCGGTCTGTTATGATCTGCGCTTCCCGGAAATGTATCGTGACCACGCGGGTTATCCTCTCATCACCGCCCCGGCTGCATTTACAGCCACGACCGGTCAGGCACACTGGGAAATCTTATTGCGGACACGAGCCGTTGAAAACCAGTGCTTTGTGATTGCCGCCGCCCAGACGGGCGAACACCCCGGCAGGAAGCAGACTTTTGGACACAGCATGATCATTGACCCCTGGGGGAAAGTACTTGCCTGCCAGGATGAAGGTGAAGGCGTTGTTATTGCCGAACCCGATATGAATTATCTGCAACAGGTCAGGACAAACCTGCCTGCACTGAATCACCGTATATTTTAGTTCTCTGAATACAAAAGGATCTTACTGATGAGAAAACTTACCTTATTACTGGCTCTGGCTGGTTTATGCTCTGCGGCATCTGTGTGGGCTGCCGGAACGCTCCGTTATGGATTAGAAGCCGAATATCCGCCGTTTGAGAGTAAAAATGCGCAGGGAGAACTGGTTGGTTTTGATATCGAACTGGGCAAGGCGATCTGTAAAGCTGCTCACATGAAATGCAGCTGGTCTGAAGCCAGTTTTGATGGCCTGATTCCGGCACTGAGAGCGAAAAAATTTGATGTGATCAATTCAGCCATGAATATCACATTGAAGCGAAAAAAATCGATTGATTTCACCAATCCAATCTACCGGATCCCGACTCAGCTGATTGCCAGAGAAGGAAAAGGTCTGGCGCCGGATGCCAAATCACTGCGCGGGAAAAGCATCGGTGTACTGCAGGGGTCGATTCAGGAAGTCTATGCCAAAAAGCACTGGGCGTCTGAAGGCGTGACGATCACCACTTATCAGGATCAGAATATGGTTTATTCCGATATGGTGTTAGGCCGGATTGATGGCACGCTGGTGATGGCCGCGGCCGGGCAGTCTGGTTTCCTGAGCCGTCCGGAAGGTGACGGGTTTGCCTTTGTCGGCGGGCCGCTCAATGATCCGATCATTCTGGGCAGCGGAATTGGCTTCGGGCTGCGTCAGGGCGATACCGAACTCAAATTTTTACTGAACAAAGCGATTGCTAAAGTCAAAGCCGATGGCACCGTGCAGCGTTTAGGGAAAAAATACTTCTCCGGATTTGATATTTCAGTCGATTAATTGTCCGGGCCGCTCAGGCCCGTATTACAGGTTATCAATCACGCTGAACGCCCGGTACTCATCAAACGCATATTGATCCGTCATCCCGCTGATATAATCCTGAATCAGCCGGACCCGGTAATAATATTCCCAGATGTCCGCTGAAAATTCATATCCGCCCGGATAATTCCCGGCTTCAATGTCATTCATTGCGTTGTCGTAAGCGCGTAAGTGCTTTCCCGGTAGTTTACTGAACAGCCGGGAAGGCAATAACTGGGTTCTGTCGCCGTTTTTAACTTTCAAAAAATCATCCCGCTCCAGTGCCAGCAGCGGTTTAAAGTAATCCAGCAGCCCGGTGATGATTTTGTATCCCTGCAGTTCCCTTGCTTCCACATCCCGGTCGCAAAAGGCATGTTTTTTGGCGACATTCTTGAGGGTTTCCACCAGTGCGTGTTCGGTGCTGAAGTTTTCAATCAGAGGCCGGTTAAACCGCCCGGTGTAAATGGTGTCGATGTTTTGGATAAACTGCGTTGCTGCATGGCGGGGAAGCAGTTGACTGATTTCGACCCTTAAAGTGATAAAAAAGTGGCTGACGGCGCAGTTTTTGGCGCAGGTTGCACGGCTTTGCGCTTCATTGACAATCTGTGCCATTTTTTCCGGGTCTGCATCCGCATAGCGGGGATCGGTCAGCAGATTCAGATACTCCTGACACAAGGCTTCACTGGTCTGTTTACGATCGAGAATGCCTTTTTCTACCGCATCTTCAATATCGGCAATGCCGTAAGAGATATCATCCGCCGCTTCCATAATGTAAGTGAACGGTGCCCGGGTGCCTTTTTCCAGCGCTAAGGTCTGGTACAGGTTACCGATGAATTCATCTTCACTCAGATAAAATCCGACTTTCTTTTTCAGATAAGGCAGGTCCGTTTCCGGCATCGGCGTTCCCCGGCTTTTCAGCGTTTTGGGGCTGAGCTCATCGCCCCGGCGGGTATATTTTAAGATGGCGGACACCTGGGTATACGTCAGGTTCAGGCTCAGAATCGAATGCACCAGCCTGACCGCCTGCGCGTTGCCTTCAAATTCTGTTAAATCTTTGTAGAGTGCCGGGGGTAATGTTTCCATCCCGGCGTAGCTGCAAAACCAGTCATTGATCGCCTGTTCCCCGAAATGGCCGAAAGGCGGGTTGCCGACGTCATGCATCAGGCAGCCCATTTCCACCACCGACTCAAAATGTCGCTCCAGTTCTGCCAGCCCGTATTGTTCTGTTTCCGGCCCCAGTTGATGATAAATCCGCTGCACGATATGGCGCCCGACCTGCTGCACTTCCAGCGAGTGCGTCAGGCGGCTTCTGACCGATGAGTTGCGCTCCAGCGGAAACACCTGGGTTTTCTGCTGCAAACGGCGGATTGCTGCTGAGTTGATGATCCGGCCCCGATCGCTTTCAAACTGCGACAGGCGCGGAATTTGCCCGGTCCGGTACGGTTCAATCCGGGTGGTATTTTCATTACCGGACGTGTAAGGCCGGTTATATCTGAACCTGGCTCTGAAATCGATCTGCATCGTCTGTTCTGAAGGCCTCGTCTGTTTTGGTATTGTCGGGTCTTTCACTATTTAAAACACATCTCTGGCTGAACTCAAGCCGGTGTCACGGGTTCTTCGTGCCGGTTCATAAAATCACCATCAAGACGGTGCGTCAGCGCCAGAATGATCCGGCAGCACTGCAGGCTGAATCAGGCGAGGTGTGATTAAAATGCAACCATTACAATGTATTAACAATTGTGGGTCGTTATGATGAAAATTGCAAAATCAACAACAAAAATGAGAGGCCAGTTCAGGAAAAACGCAAATCTAATCCGGGCGACACGAATAACTGCTGAACTCAGTAACATAATTTGCATATAATGTGCGGGGCTGTTGACCTTATACCCAAACAACCTGAACACTGTTTTTTCAGGTTGCTTCGGTATACATATCAGGTGTTTTCGATATGTCGCATACACATTGATGTGTTTCGGGTGAATGGCCTTTTTACTCCGCTCAGGGCCGGTTGATGACATGTTGATTAATCCCCTGCAACATCAAAGGCCGGTTCATTGTCCGGCGGAGTTTGTAGCCACCGTTTCCGATAAAAAATTCAATGCTGCCGGTTGAAAAGTGCAGCAGTTCGTATGAAAAAAACGACCGGAAATGGATTGGTTGATGATTCAGTTTGAAGACAACGGCAGTTTATTCTTATGAACAGTTTAAATTTTCGAATCACCGTCGATGGGGTCGACGATGAGACGCTGGTAGTGCGGGACTATCAGGGCGTCGAATCGGTTTCTGACTCTGTCGATTCTCAGGGTAACCCGGTTTACGGTTACCGTTATCAGATTGCACTGGCAAGCCGCAGCAGCGGCCATACCGCGAAAAAGTTTGTTGACAGCAAAGCGCTGCTGGAAGTGATTCGCCTCGGTGAAGTCGTGCAGAAAGTTCACGGCATCATCCGCAGTTTCGGCAAAGGCGACACCGGCCATCAGCATACGTTTTACGATGTGGTGCTGGTGCCTTCGCTGGAGCGTCTTTCCCTGCGCCAGAACAGCCGCATCTTTCAGCAGCAGAATGTACCGGATATTCTTTCCATTCTGCTTCAGGAAATGAGCATCAGTGATTACGCTTTCTCAGTCAAACGCGCCTGTGCGCCGCGCGAGTTCTGCGTCCAGTACCGGGAAACGGATCTCGAATTCTTCCACCGCCTGATGGCGGAAGAAGGGCTGACTTACACTTTTGAGCATGAAGAGGGCAAACACACAATTGTGATTGCCGATAACCCGAAAGGGTTCCGCCCGATCGGTGCTGTGCCTTATAACGTGATTTCCGGTGGCGTCAGCGACACACCTTACATCGCATCCCTGACTGAAACCCGTCAGTCAGAAGTGAATAAGGTGCAGATGCAGGACTACAGCTTCAAAAAACCGGCTTACAGCTTTATGCAGACCGAAGAGAAAACCGGCCTGCAATATCAGCTGGAAAGCTATGAGCATTATGACTATCCGGGCCGGTATAAAGATGACGGCAACGGGGTTGCATTCAGCAAAATCCGGCTCGATTATCTGCGCCGCAATGAACTGACGGTGACCGGCCACAGTGATGAAGCCAAAATTCAGGGCGGCGTCCGGCTGGATGTGACCGATCATACTGATGGTGCGATGAATGTGACCTGGCTGGCGGTGCAGGTCAGCCATACCGGCACGCAGCCGCAGGCGCTGGAAGAAGGCGGCAGTGGCGGTGAAACCAGCTACCACAACGAATTTAAACTGATTCCCGGTGAGAAAGTCTGGCACACTGCGCCGCGCCTCAAGCCGGTGATCGACGGGCCGAATGTCGCGATTGTTGTCGGACCGCCGGGAGAAGAGATCTACTGTGATGAACACGGTCGGGTTAAGCTGCATTTCCCGTGGGATCGTTACAGCAATGCCGATGATAAAAGCTCCTGCTGGGTGCGGGTGTCTCATGAATGGGCGGGTGCTCAGTACGGCATGGTGACACTGCCGCGTATCGGTCACGAAGTGATCGTTTCCTTCCTCAACGGAGATCCGGATCAGCCGGTTGTCACCGGCAGAACCTATAACGCCAACAATCAGCCGCCTTATCCGCTGCCGGGAGCGATGACCAAAACCGTGCTGCGTACTGAAACCCATCAGGGCAGCGGGTTTAACGAACTGAGTTTTGAAGATCAGTCCGGCAGTGAAAAAATCTATCTGCATGGGCAGAAAGATTATGTGGCTGTGATAGAAAATGATGTCACCGGCATGGTCGGCCACGATCAGCATTTGACGGTGGAAAACAACCGCTTCAGCCATATCAAAGTCAACGATCATCTGACCATTGACGGCGAGCAGCGTACCAAAGTCACCAAAATGATCAGCAGCGAGCTGGCGGCAGACCTGCAACAGAAAGTCGGCTCACTGACGGCCGTTGAATCCGGCAAGGTGTTAAGCCTCAAAGCCGGAACCAAAATCGTGGTCGAAGCGGGGTCGCAAATCACTCTCAAAGCCGGGGGCAGCTTCCTGACGGTCGCCAGTGGCGGCGTGGATATGTCCGGCCCGGCAATCAACCTGAATAAAGGCGGCAGCGCCGGAAGTGTAACCGCATACGGCGGACAGGCCGCAGAGCTGCCGGGTGTGCCGGAAGTGCCAGATCCACCGGCACCGATTCTGACGCCTGCTCAGGTCGCAACGATGAAATCAGCCGCTCCATTCTGTGAAGAGTGTGAGAAATGTAAAGGTGGTGTATGTTCAGTTTAAAAACGCAGGTGACGGAAGATTTAAACTGGTTTGTGGTGCTCAGCGGCACCAGCAGTGCCCGGCCGCTGGAGACGTTTTATCAGCATGGCGGGGAAGAAGCGCGCGGTATCTGGCTTGGCACCGATTACGAAAGCTGGGAAGAAGTGATGCCTTACATCGCGCAGGTTCAGCCGGATCACCCTTTTATCGACTGGATTGACGGGGAAACCAGCGAAGCGCCGGACTGGGGCATTCTGATTGGCTCAGAAGCGCCGTTTGCTCAGGTGCTGGCGCACATGCGCAGCCTGACTCAAATCTGGCTGCCCGCCGGTGATCACGCCTTTTTCCGCTTTTATGATCCGCGCTTCAGCCTCAAAGTGGCTTCGCTGTGTGATGAGGCGCAGCGCAGTATGCTGATGGGCCCGGCCAGCTGCTGGATGAGTCATGCCGACCGCGTTGATAACGCTGAACCTTTACTCAACAGCAAAGAAAAGCCGTTTCCGTGGTGGGAAGTGCCTGCCCCGGTGATGGACATTCTGACCGGAGAAGATAAATCAACCCTGGTGATCAATGCCCTGAAATGGGTGAAAGAAACCTGTGCTGATCTGTACTTCTATTTCCCCGAACCGATTCTTTTTGCCAAAGTGACCCGGCTGGTGGAGCGGTTTGATCCGCAGGGCCCGGTGACGCTGAATCGTTATCTGCATGATGCCCTGTCTCAGGAGGTCTACCGGTGAGTGACGTAACAACAATACTGGATGAAAAATTCGATGCCATCAAAACCGATTTTATGGGGTCGATTACCGAATATAAAAAACAATCTGAAAACTGGCTGTATGGCTGGTTGCTGGAAATGGATCAGAAAGTCATGGTCAACGGCCATGAGCAGTCTGCGGATGTCGATGACTCGAGCATCCGGGCGGATTTAGTCAACTGTCCGCTGGATGGCAAAATCACACTGGTGCACTGCTTTGAATCGGAAGCTTATGTACCCATCGGCGGCACGCCGTTTAAGATTCAGCCGGTGAAGCTGATTAAACATGGTCAGTCAAAGCGTTATGTCAATGACGGTGACCCGTATGAAGGCACCATTGGTGAAGACGGGACCAAGGTTGTCCAGCTGGATAAGAACAAATACAAAGGCAAACTGCTGCGGGTGTATTTCTACCCGGATGTGACCGAAAGCGATATCAAAACCCTGCTGGCATCTTATGACGGTACCCAGCAAAAGCTGATGGACTGGCTGTCCGCCGAATGGGAAGAGCAGAAAGGCGAGTGGGATGATTTTCTGCGTAATCCGATCGATGTCGGTCATGAAGTTGAGAAGTTTATTGAGAATATGGGCATCGCCCTGCTCAGTGCCTGGGATGAAATCTCCGATCTGTTCAAGCTGCTGGCGAATCCGACGCAACTGGTCGAAACCCTGAAACGGTATGTCAATTCAGAACAACTGGCCAGTGTGCTGGAAGAGACCAAGAAAAAAGCGGCGGAGATGCTGAACCTGCTCAAAGATGAAGCGCGCTGTTTTCTGCTGGTGAAGGCGGCTTACTGCTGGCTGAGGATGCTCAGTCCGGTGCAGATCATGAATATTGTGTCGGTCTGTCTGGCTTCATTGCTGGTTGAAGTGTTGATGATGATGATTATCCCCGGCGGTAAAGCGGTCATGAAAGCCATCGAACAGTTACGTGATGCAGGAAGTTTAGCAGGAGCCATCTCATGAAGAAGCCAAAGAAATGGAAACATGGCAAGCATGTTGATGTGCTGGCCAAACTGGAAAAAATTGTTGATCTGGTCAAAGCCGATGCAGAATCGGGTTTACCTGATCTGAAAAAACTGACCCAGCATGGTGAAGGTCGTTTCAGCCGGGATCTGATTAAAGATCAGAAGTTTAATAAGGCGAAGCACGAAAAAGCGACCATGATGGAGCGTAAGGTTACCAGTAACACCAAAGCCAAAATGGAAAAAGAAGATATTCCTGAGGTGCAGGATGCGAAGAAAACCGCCAACGGTGACAGTCATCCGGATTCAAACAAGTGTACCAAAGATGGTTGTCCGGTCTCGATGGTGACCGGCGAAGAGCTGCTGGATGTCACCGATGTGGTGCTGCCGGGCGCGCTGCCGTTTGCTTTTAAGCGGACGTACCGCACCAGTGGCTGCGAACTGAATGCCGGACTGGGTTTTGGCTGGGGCCACACGCTGGCGCACCGGCTGGCATTCAAAGACGGTCAGGCTTTCTGGCATAACGATGAAAACCTCAGCACGGCTTTTCCTGAGCCGACGGAGCAATGCCCGCAAATTATCAATACGCTGGGCGAAGCCTGCATTTATCTTGGCGCGAAGCCAGACCAGTATATTCTGGCCGCGCCGGAGCAGCCGTTTTATCACTTCGAGCGCCGGGGTGATGTGGCGCGTCTGGTACGTCTGACGGATAAGTACGATAACACCCTGCATATTCAGTATGACAACGATGAGCGGGTGCAGGCGGTGCTGAATCCGCACGGGGTTGCGCTGTGGGTCAACTATAACGACGCGTCGTTCATCAGCAGCCTGGAGCTGCGCACCTTCAGTGATAACGAAAATGGCCGCGAGTGGTCGACCCAGCGGGTGCTGCATCACTATCAGTACAACGAACACGGTCAGTTAGTGGCCGAGCGTAATGAAGCCGGGGAAGGTGAGAATTACAGTTACGACAGCCTCAATGTTATCACTGAACGGGTGATGGCTGGCGGCATGGCATTTGGCTGGGCGTGGGAAGGGGAAGGCAAGGCCGTCCGCTGTGTCAAACACTGGAGTAACACCGGTTATAGCGCACAGTATGAGTGGGATGAGGAAGCGCACACCGTCACGGTGACGTATGAAGACGGCAGTCAGTCGGTGTATCAGCACGATGAGAATGCCAAACTCATCAGCACCACCGACCCGGATGGTGCGGTCACGGCCAACACTTACAATGAAGACGGTAAGCTGACGGCAACCACCGATGCGCTGGGCCATGAAACTCAGTATATCTATGATGAAAACGGTGACCTGGAGTGGGTGATTGCCCCGGATGGCAGCGCGACCGAAATGGATTATATGGCCGGTCGGCTGTTTAAAGTGACCCGGGGTGAGGCGAGCTGGCGCTATTTCTATAACGACAACGGCGATATCTGCGAGAAGCGCGACCCGTTGCGTCGCAGTACTTACTATCACTACAACGCGCAGGGCAACTTAAACCGGATTGTCTACCCGGACGGCAGTGAGCATCAGCTGGCCTGGAACCGGCTGGGGATGCTGATTGAAGAGCAATATCCGGACGGCACCACCAGTCAGTACCGCCATGATATCAGCGGCCGGGTGATTTATCAGAAATCGTCTGTGGGCGGCGTAAGCCAGTATCAGTGGGATGAAGCGGACCGGCTGGTCAAACTGACTCAGCCGAACGGCAAGTCGAAAACCTTCTGTTACAACGCGTACGGCAAAGTCACGGAAGTGATGGATGAGACCGGGCGTAAAACGGCGTATGAGTACGAATCCAACAGCCATCTGCTGAGCCGGGTAAGCAACCCGGACGGCACCAGCCTGAGCTATCAGTACGACAACCCGAAACGCTTTGTCAGCCAGATTACCAACGAGCGCGGTGAAGCCTACCATATTGACTACTTCACCAATGGTCTGGTGAAAACCGAAACCACCTTCGACGGGCGGCAGATGCATTACGGGTATGACTTACTCGGCCAGCTGCTGAAGAAAACCGAAGTGGGCCTTGAAGGCACTGAACTGGTCACCGAATTGACCCGGGATGAGATGGGTCGTCTGACAGAGAAAGTGCTGCCGGACGGCACCAAAGTCGCGTATGCGTACGATGACAACGGTAATCTCATCAGTGTCGATGATGGTGAAACGCCGCTGGGCTGGAAGTATGACCTGCTCAACCGGGTGACTGAAGAGCACCAGAGCTGGGCGTCGAATTACTTTGAGTATGACGCGGTGGGTCAGGTGGTGAAATGGCAACTGCCGGATGCCAAAGTGCTGCACTATCAGCGCGGGCAGGGCGGTTTGCTCAGTCAAATCAGCCTGGATGGCCATGTGCTGACGCAGCATCTGTATCAGAACGGGATGGAGAGCCGCCGGACACAGGGCGCGGTGACCAGCAGTTTTGAGTATGACGGTCAGGGCCGGTTAACCCATCAGAGCCAGTCCATTTCAGGCAGACAAACCCGCACGCGGGATTATGGTTACGATGCGCTGGGGAATCTGTCGCAAATCGCCGACAGCCGCTTCGGGGACAGCTATTTCGATTACGACCCGCTGTCACGCCTGAAAGCGGTGCGCGGCAATATCGAAGAGCATTTTGTTCATGATGCAACCGGCAATGTGTTGTCGCAGCATCTGGGAAGACGTCAGGAAGAGCTGAACCTTGCCGAAGCAGGCGGCAACAGGCTGACGTTCCACGGTGACAGCCATTATGAATACGATGAGTTCGGGCGTCTTATCACTGAGAAACGCGGGAAGAACCAGTCACTCATCACCACTTATGAATATGACTGTCAGCACCGGCTAATCAAAGCCAGCCTGCCGGATGGCACCACGGCCAGCTACAGCTATGATGCATTCGGGCGGCGGACGAAGAAAGTTGTCACCGACAAAGCCGGTACCACCACAACCACCGAATTTATGTGGCAGGGTGATAACCTGACTGGTGAAGTCAGCGGCAGTGATTACAAAACTTACGTGTATGAGCCCGGCACCTTCCGCCCGCTGGCACAGGTTAACGGTGAAGGCAAAAACAACGCAGAGGTGTATTACTACCATCTGGACCAAATCGGCACACCAATCGAGATGACCGATGTGCAGGGCCAGAGCGTGTGGTCGGTGCAATACCGCGCTTACGGTAATGTGCTCACTCAACACACTGAAGAAATACAGAGTGCACTACGCTTTCAGGGGCAGTATTATGACAGCGAAACAGGACTACATTACAACCGCCACCGTTACTACAGCCCCGGCACGGGAAGGTTCACGACGATAGACCCGATTGGTCTTGCGGGTGGTTTGAACAACTACCAGTATGTGCCGAACCCGACAGGGTGGGTGGATCCGCTGGGGTTACATGTTATTAAAGGGAATCAATGTGCAGATAGTGCAGCCCGAAGAGCGAAGATTATTGATGCGATTGAAGAAGAAATGCAACCTGTGATTGATTATATTCATAAACTTGATCCTGATGCTCAGGTTGGTTTCCGGGGAAGTGTTGCTTCTGGTATGAAAGGCCCTCATAAGCTTGGTGCTGATGGAGGTAGGGTACCTTTTGATGGTGAATATGCATATAAAAACGGAGTTGCCGTACCTCATAACGGGCCACAGGGATATGATGTAGACTTGTTTGTTGTTAGTGATAAGCTTTATTCTGAATTCCCGAAAAAACCTTTTTTCAAAGACTTATCTGCTATTAACGATGATATTGATGATATTCTTGAATCAGTAAGGCAGTCTTTGAACAAAAAACCAGCTTTGAAAGGGCTGAAGCAAGAAAAAATGGATATACGTGTTTGGAGAGAAAAGGATATTATTAAAAAGTTAGATAAAGGTGATACTCACGTTTATTTAGAGTCAAAAATAAAACCCAAGTTATAATATTCAATGGTTGGAACTATGAATTATTCTTACAGAGCTCAAATAGGGATAAGTATAGAAAAGGGAATAGATGAAGAGAATTTTGATAAAATAGCAGTTAATTTGTCTGATATTTTTGATGGATTTACTTTTGAGCAAGATTTTTCTGATCGCTATGATGACTTTTTGGCTGTATATACGGCAAGGTATAAAAATGTTGAATTTATGTTGATAGGTCCACCTATTGACTATGAAGACTATGATTTTGATGATGAGCCTGATTTTTGTCAGTTGAATTTCGTTTTTAAAATTGAAAGTGATTCGGAAATAAATGTAAAATATCAATGTGATTTTATATCTGGTTTACCTCAAAATGATTCTCTTTTTATTAATGGGAAACGGCTTGATGTTTCTGATGATATAATAAAATTTATTAATAATAGTAATAAATTAAAAGCTATCTCATTGAAATGATGATCAACACTCCTCCCTAGACTAATCTGGGAAGGGGTGTTTTTTATAGAGTATGAGAAAAATGGAACATGGCTTTGTATTTGATATCAATGATAATGATGTCTTATGGATCCTTAAATATTGCTTAAATCTGATGTCAGATACGTCTCGTTTTGCAGAAAAAATACATCAATTGCTTGATGATGGTGAAACTGGTGGACAAGTTGAATGGGGTATTCATCGTTGGAATGAATTCGCATCAATAGAATATGAAATAGATGAATTTGATGGATATAGAGCATTTATGGGACCAGAGGAGCATGGTGAAGGACATTCAGAATATATTGATGTTTACTTTGATATAAAGACATTGAAAGATCTTCTTTGCCAAGTTTGTGATTGGTATATTACGCAATATCCAGAGCAAAAAAATGACATATTATCTATAAGAGATAAATATTCATTTTAGTTTGTTAAGTGGTGACTATCTATATACAGATAGGCTGATATGTAATAATACTCCGATTTTTATGGGGTATTATTACTTTTCCATTTTATTAATTATCCAGTGTTCATGACAGAGATTGAAAAGAAAATAAAAGAGTTGTCTTATCATATTGATAAAGCAATGATATTTGAATCAGATGATGAAGATGAAGAGTATCATATAAATAAATCTTCAAAGGATCGTGTATTAAAGTTTATATTAGAACAACATGATAATTTAAAAAATAAAATAATTAGTCATGATGAATTCGTTGAATTATTTAATCGGTGTATTCTTATATTAGTCAGTAATACTGGATGTTCAGAAGATTTTGAAATATTAGAATTAATATTGGATGAACTTTATACTGAACAATTAATTGATAAAGATAAGTATAACGAAATTATTAATGGTTCTAATTTAGGCAGATGGCTGGATTAAGTATTAAGATCCCAAAGTAAATTGGGATCTTAATACTCAACTCATCCCAGCGCTGCTTTTAACTGCGCCAGTTGCTCGCGCAGTGCCTGCTCCTGCGGGCTGTCGGGGATCAGCACAATACAATCCCCGGCGATATTGACGGTGACTTGCGTGCCGGTCTCAAACCCTGCCTCGCGCAGCTATAGACAAAATATTTCAAGATTTAGAAAAAGAGAACTTCCAAAAGAATACCTTAAAATGTGTAAAGGTATGTCTATACCCAAACAACCTGAAGATGCAGGGTTCAGTGAGATTTGTCAGGCTCTGAGACAAGGCACTGATTTGAAGATAGAGTCATTCTACGTTGAAAATCAGTCACGCCGTATCAGAGCCTGACAAACTTACCCGCAGGGCGTGAGCTGAAAGGCACATTTCTGCGTCAAGAGAATTTGAAAGGTGGGGACATTCCTGCATTCCCTTTCCTTGAACTGTACCTTTCGACTGCACGCTGAATCATGCATCTTCAGGTTGCTTGGGTATATTCTCAATAAATGCAGCTGTAGAACTGATATCACAGATACCACTAACTTTTGTTGATTCAATGGGGTCTAATATGTTGAGAATTTATGTTGAGTTGCACATGGACAAGTTGCTTATAATCAATTCAACAGTCACTCACAACATTTGGTATTTTTAGTTTGCAGTGAATTTTGTGTTTATAGCGCAATACAGTGACTTCTGTGTAGCATTGCTCGCATGTTAATTGGTTATATTCAAGGGGAAGTATGGTTGTTACAATTGAAGACTTACGAAGGTCTATAAATCCCTATTTAGACACGAAGCGAAAATCTCGTCTTGAAGTCGCATTTAGGAGTCTTGGGTATCAAGATGAGTATTGCCGCTATCACTATGAAGAATTTCATAAACAGCACCAGCTATTTCTTGATGCGATGGGTGGTGAGTTAGGAAATGAAGAAATAACAAACCCGCAATATTTTAGGTTAGCATTTGAAGCGAATTGCTTTGCATTTTTCCGTTCATTTCATGCGTTGATAGAGTCGGTACCATACCTGTTAAACTTGCTCATTGAAGTTAAAAATGACTCGGAATCACGCTCTATTAACTGGCATTTAATAACTAATGCATCATTACCTGCGGAATATAGTGATGGTATTGATAAAATTAAAGCTTTACGTGCGTCAAATTCCTACAAAGAACTAGAACATATCTCAAATGTATCAAAGCATCGACGTATAGTTCGTATTGATAGTGGTGTGTTCTCTATAGGAAAAAATCCGAGTTTTTGTGCAGACGATTTTGATAGCCAGTTTAAAAGTTATGAGATTAACGAATTGATGGAAACTATGTACGATGAAATGCATCCACAGGTTATCAGTATAATTAAAAGTTTCTTGCGCTAAGATATAAAATACTCCATACAAACGATCAAGGAATCAATATACTTTTCTGATCTGACAGAAACGCTTTATAGAGCATCAGGTCTAAAACATTTCTGCCCATTTCTAAGTTACACCTGTCCTGCGCTCACCAATGCCCTGCTGACCACCTGGGATGAAATTTCCGATCTGTTCAAGCTGCTGGCGAACCCGACGCAACTGGTCGAAACCAAGAAAAAGCGGCGGAGATGCTAAACCTGCTTAAAGATGTCACGGGGTTGCGCTGTGGGTCAACTATAACGACGCGTCGTTCATCAGCAGCCTGGAGCTGCGCACCTTCAGTGATAACGAAAATGGCCGCGAGTGGTCGACCCAGCGGGTGCTGCATCACTATCAGTACAACGAACACGGTCAGTTAGTGGCCGAGCGTAATGAAGCCGGGGAAGGTGAGAATTACAGTTACGATGCGCTCAATGTTATCACCGAACGGGTGATGGCTGGCGGCATGGCGTTTGGCTGGGCGTGGGAAGGTGAAGGCAAGGCCGTCCGCTGTGTCAAACACTGGAGTAACACCGGTTATACCGCACAGTATGAGTGGGATGAGGAAGCGCACACCGTCACGGTGACGTATGAAGACGGCAGTCAGTCGGTGTATCAGCACGATGAGAATGCCAAACTCATCAGCACCACCGACCCGGATGGTGCGGTCACGGCCAACACCTACAACGAAGACGGTAAGCTGACGGCCACCACCGATGCGCTGGGCCATGAAACTCAGTATATCTATGATGAAAACGGTGACCTGGAGTGGGTGATTGCCCCGGATGGCAGCGCGACTGAAATGGATTATATGGCCGGGCGGCTGTTTAAAGTGACCCGGGGTGAGGCGAGCTGGCGCTATTTCTACAATGACAACGGCGATATCTGCGAGAAGCGCGACCCGTTACGGCGAAGTACTTACTATCACTATAACGCGCAGGGCAACTTAAACCGGATTGTCTACCCGGACGGCAGTGAACATCAGCTGTCATGGAACCGGCTGGGAATGCTGATTGAAGAGCAATATCCGGACGGCACCACCAGTCAGTACCGCCACGATATCAGCGGCCGGGTGATTTATCAGAAATCGTCTGTGGGTGGCGTAAGCCAGTATCAGTGGGATGAAGCGGACCGGCTGGTCAAACTGACTCAGCCGAACGGCAAGTCGAAAACCTTCTGTTACAACGCGTACGGCAAAGTCACGGAAGTGATGGATGAGACCGGGCGCAAAACGGCGTATGAGTACGAAGCCAACAGCCATCTGCTGAGCCGGGTAAGCAACCCGGACGGCACCAGCCTGAGCTATCAGTACGACAACCCGAAACGCTTTGTCAGCCAAATCACCAACGAGCGTGGTGAAGCCTACCATATTGACTACTTCACCAATGGTCTGGTGAAAACCGAAACCACCTTCGACGGGCGGCAGATGCATTACGGGTATGACCTGCTCGGCCAGCTGCTGAAGAAAACCGAAGTGGGCCTTGAAGGCACTGAACTGGTCACCGAATTGACCCGGGATGCCATGGGTCGTCTGACAGAGAAAGTGCTGCCGGACGGCACCAAAGTCGCGTATGCGTACGATGACAACGGTAATCTCATCAGTGTCGATGATGGTGAAACGCCGCTGGGCTGGAAGTATGACCTGCTCAACCGGGTGACTGAAGAGCACCAGAGCTGGGCGTCGAATTACTTTGAGTATGACGCGGTGGGTCAGGTGGTGAAATGGCAACTGCCGGATGCCAAAGTGCTGCACTATCAGCGCGGGCAGGGTGGTTTGCTCAGTCAAATCAGCCTGGATGACCATGTGCTGACGCAGCATCTGTATCAGAACGGGATGGAGAGCCGCCGGACACAGGGCGCGGTGACCAGCAGTTTTGAGTATGACGGTCAGGGCCGGTTAACCCATCAGAGCCAGTCCATTTCAGGCAGACAAACCCGCACGCGGGATTATGGTTACGATGCGCTGGGGAATCTGTCTCAAATCGCCGACAGCCGCTTCGGGGACAGCTATTTCGATTACGACCCGCTGTCACGCCTGAAAGCGGTGCGCGGCAATATCGAAGAGCATTTTGTTCATGATGCAACCGGCAATGTGTTGTCGCAGCATCTGGGAAGACGTCAGGAAGCGTTAAACCTTGCCGAAGCAGGCGGCAACAGGCTGACGTTCCACGGTGACAGCCATTATGAATATGATGAGTTCGGGCGTCTTATCACTGAGAAACGCGGGAAGAACCAGTCACTCATCACCACTTATGAATATGACTGTCAGCACCGGCTAATCAAAGCCAGCCTGCCGGATGGCACCATGGCCAGTTACAGCTATGATGCATTTGGCCGCAGAACGCAAAAAGTCGTCACGGATAAAGCGCAAACCACCACAACCACAGAATTTATGTGGCAGGGGGACAACCTGACTGGTGAAGTCTGTGGCAGTGATTACAAAACTTACGTCTATGAGCCCGGCACTTTCCGTCCGCTGGCACAAATCAACGGTGAAGGCAGAAATAACGCAGAAGTCTATTACTACCATCTGGACCAAATCGGCACGCCAATCGAGATGACTGATGTGCAGGGCCAGAGTGTGTGGTCGGTGCAATACCGGGCTTACGGCAATGTGCTCACCCAACACACCGAAGAAATACAGAGTGCGCTACGCTTTCAGGGGCAGTATTATGACAGTGAAACCGGACTGCATTACAACCGTCACCGTTACTACAGCCCCGGCACGGGAAGGTTCACGACGATAGACCCGATAGGGCTGGCGGGTGGTTTGAATAACTACCAGTATGTGCCGAATCCGACCGGGTGGGTGGATCCGCTGGGGTTAAGTGATGTGCCGGGGAATGGGTGTATTCAGCCAGAGAATGATTATGTAACCTTGTATCACGGATCATCGCCAGAGAATATTGAAACGATAAAGAAAAATGGTATTGATTTATCAAAGTCAAAAGCACTCAATGATTTTGGCCCGGGGTTTTATATGACAGAATCCAAAAAGGATGCTATTAAGTCTGCGGGAATGATGCATGATCAATATGATATTGTTGAATTTAATGTTCCGAAAGCTGAATTAAATAAGCTGAAAATATTGGAGTTTCCCTCACCAAATGAAGAATGGTCTGACTTTGTGATATTAAACAAAGAAATGACTCAAGCTTCCTCATATTTGCCTCCTAAAGAGTGGCTTCCTGAATATGATATGGTAAAAGGTCCGCTATACAAGCGGGTAGGAAGGAGTGGTTCACTTCGTCATTGGGAAGATAGAGCTGATCAAGTAAGCTTGCATACAAAACGTGCTGCCGATTTATTCAATAAACATATGGTCAAGTAGTGGGAAATACTAATGAAATTAATTGATTTTTCAGATGATGATGAACTTTATTTGTTTGAGAGAGTAGTCAAAAATTTACAGTCATTTTATGGACACTCTGAAAGTGATGCAATTCGAATGGTCAATGAATATTACCATAAATTTACTAATGCTGAGTTTTGTCATAGATATAATATTCCAGTTCAAACCGTTGACTTTTTTTTTCATATTGAGGAATCAGGAATGGCAGATCGAGTTCACTATTATCAAGCATTAGATCATGAACCAAATGAAGCTCAATTTATTGAGTGGGAAAGAAAAATACGTTTATAGATTATTTTGTAGATAGAGAAGTTAAAAGTGGCTGTTTTAGTTGAAGCAATATCTGTAGTGATTAGATGTGAAGCCATCGTGAATAAGTTTTCTGGGGGAGTAAAGGCATTTATGGCTTCTCTCCCAAATAAAACACTATGTTCGGATGGTGAAATTGCATGTATTAATTTTATGACACCATTTGACGTGCAAAAATACGTTGAATTTTTGATGAGACAAAATTTAATTTATAAAGATGATAACGAGAATCTGATTGATATTGTTGTAGTCGATCAGCGCCAAGGAATGACGAGAGATTGTGATTGGGCAGGATTTGGTTCTATGGATTGGAATAATAATCCTGAACAGCCCGTATCTGTCTGTTATTTTATATCAACAAAAGATGAGCGGCTCGTTGTTCCTGAAGGATGGGATTATGACAATTCATTGACTGCTAATCATAAGTTCATAGGTGATGATGTCATACCTGAAAATTTTACTTTTTTGCGTAGGGAAGGCCATATCGATGTATTCTGGGATAAAGATACAGAGCAAGAGTTCTATATACGTAGAGTATGACTTTCAATAGATGAAAACCACCATAGGTAGAATCAAGTAAATCATCTTATTCGTGAATATATAAAAATAAATATCGTAGAATATCTTATAAGTACTCGGTATTCGCAGGGGTATTGTTTTGGATGAGATAATCGTGTTGAAAGATAAAAACAAAACTGAATATCTTGAAAGTTCGGGGTGGCTACTTGAGCGACAAGTCAGGCTTCCTAACTATATTGATCCTGTGTATACACCAGAAATTGTTGTATCCATTATCCAAAATCTGCATGGTTTGACTTTAAGACAAAAGAGTGAAAGTGGCAATGAGCGTTATTTCTGGGTTGATGATGCTTACATCGATGATTTTGAAGAGGATATGCAGGAAGAACTAGAAAGTACTGTTCTTGAGAATTTAAAGTTTTATCCTTTAGGTCATTCAATTGAACTTCCGGGTCTGTTTGTGTTGGACGAATATGGCCGTTTTTATTTATCAGGTTCCGGAATGATTTATTATGGTGATACTTTGGAAGAATTTTTAGATGTGGTTATATTCAAGTGCAGAAGTGGTTTGGAAGTTCAAGACAATGGTCAAACTTTCTTTTGTTATAATAATCAATATACCGGCTATGATTTCGACCCGGAGAGAGGATGGTTAGGTGATCCTTATTATTTGAGTCTTGAATATGTTAAAACTTTAAATAAGTGATTTTTTATTGTAAATATCAGGCCAATTTGGTTTACGCATTCGAATTCCTCAAAAAAACAGCCGGGCTGATTCAATCATCCCGGCTGTTTTTACTCACACCAGCGCCGCTTTTAACTGCGCCAGTTGCTAAATCAGGTAGAACAGAAATAATAGTTCACAGGTTTTTTAGGCCAGATGAATAATACAGAGAATACTATGTACATTGAAGATAAATTCGGATTCAATTTTGAGTTTAAACTTATAACCCAACCAGATGAGTCTGATTCAGATTTTTACTGTTTCCCCGGTTGTATGCGTGGCGGCTGGGTTGACGGTATAGCTATTGACTTTGACCAATTTGGATGGTGTGGATCCTTTGCTAGAGGGAAAGTGTCAAAGAATGGTATTAATGGAATCTATTCTTTTCCCGGAAAAGATAAAGTGTTGATTGTCTCGAAAGGAAAGGGATATTTAGTCTCTCCTGAAAAACCTGAATCAACTATTGAGTTAAAAATGCAACCAATTATGGGGGTTTACTGTAATACATTTCTTGAAATAATTATTGTGAACGATTTTACTCATTTTATAGCTTTCAATAAGGAAGTGCAGGTCTGGAAATCAAAAAGAATTTCATATGATGGAATAAGAGATATCGAAATGAGTGATGAATTTATCAATGGAGAAGCTTGGAGTTCTCCTGAAAATAAGTGGTTGCCTTTTAAGCTATCTCTTGATTCAGGAGTTTGTATTGGTGGTGCTTTTGATGATTGATAACGATATTTGTATTCGATGTTATGTTTAATCGTCAGAATTTAAATGATTTAGTGAATGATATTCTATATCAAATAGTGGATTGTGAAAATGACCCATTATGGATAGCTAAAGAATTCTTCAATTCAATAAATGGTCCATTTTTTGTCCGTGCCATTAGATATTTGGTTAATGGAATAAGCTATGGAGATGAATACTTCTCCTGTGACTTTCCTGATGAACTTGATGAAGATGAAGAATATTTTGATGGTGTAAAGTTTAGGTATCATGACGATGAACTGGTTATGTCTGTAAATGATTTCAAAGAATATCTGGTTATAGCATGTAAAAGATTTAAGGAACTACATCCAGATCAGTCATGTGAAATAGATAAAGTTCTTTCTGACTTGTAGTACCAGATATCTACGTTTTCAGGGAGATAAACAGCTGGGCTAATCCAATCATCCCGGCTGTTTTTAACTCAACCCAGCGCCGTTTTTAATTGCGCCAGTTGTTCGCGCAATGCCTGCTCCTGCGGGCTGTCCGGGATCAGCACAATGCAATCCCCGGCGACGGGCGTGCCGGTCTCTAACACGGCTTCGCGCAGCCACTTGCCCTTAAGAGTGGGTTCCACCCGACATCCGATCACCACAAACCGCTTCCACCAGCACCTTCAACTTCTCCACTTCCTCCGCCAGATAAGTCAGCTCTTCCACAGTAATTTCATAATGCTCAGAATAACGGGCATCGACATAAGCGCGTTTGAGGCGGTGGAAGCAGCGGCGGTGGAATTTATTTTCCTCCGGGAACAGCCGGGCAAAGCGGTCATCCTGCTGGGCGCAGAAGTGACGCAGTTTTTCGATATCGTGGGTTTTGGGCAGATAGTTGGTGCAAACTAACAGTGTGCAGGCGAAGAAATGCTCTGTGGTTTGATGCAGAAGAAATGCAGCTTGGTTTAACCATTTTCTGTTTAATGTGTCTTGAAAGGTGACAAGAAAACGCTGCCCACTTTCAAACCAGTAATTAAAGTGTTTCTGACTAATCTGGCGCATTTCTTCCGGAGTTAAGTTCCCCGGCATCGCCAGCTCTCGATTATCAATACTGTATAGTTCAATCCCTTCTTTGCGGATATCTGTAAAGAAATACTGACCCTGTGTGAGCCATTGGTTGACTTCGGTAAAGGTATGAACAATCACGCTGACCGGGATCTTCTCAATCCGGCGTTTAATGCGGTCATCCGCCAGTTTCCACAGCTTGAGATTTTCCACCAGTTCCATGCGGTTGACGATCACCAGAATATCGTAATCGCTGATATAGCCGTTAGCGGGGTCATACATCCATGTGGGTTTTCCTTCCGGCGACAGCGGGCGGGCATGGCTGCCGAACAGAATAATTTTCTGGATTTTAAAGCCGGACTGTTTGCCGCTTTTTCCCGCCACATAGTCATCCACGGTATCGCGCAGAATATCCGCAATGGCGTGAATGTCCTGTTGTTTATGTTCAGGAAGATGTTCGAGTGTCGTTTTCATGCCGGGTATCGTACTACGGGGTGATCGCCGGGTAAATGGTGGCTTTGTGGGTGGGGTTGTTTTTGCGGGGGATCACGGTTTTTGGTGAAAATAGTGTGTTTACAGAGTATTAGAAGCTTTGATGCTGGTTTCTTTTTCAGGAAGTTTCTGGCTTTGGTGGTGGTTTGGTTCGCTTGTAAGTTGATTTGATCCATGCGGCATTAGGTGATCGCGCCCCGGTTCCTCTTTGCTGGCTCAAAGAGGAACCAGAAAGAGCCTTTGGTGATTGTGGGCCGGAGCGGTTTTATTCGCCGTCTCTGGCTCACAAAACCTGAAAAATCCGTCCGGGATTCCCTGTGTGTCAACCTGCTATTGAACCACCCGCTTTTGAGATAACATACAAATCAGGGTGAAAAAGGAGTTCATGATGCCAAAGAACACAACGGTTGAGCCGCAGGTCAGTCCCTCTCCGGAGCTGGAAAAGAAAACCCGCCGTGTCTTTACGACCGAATACAAGCTGTCCATTATACAACAGGCCGATGCCTGTCAACATGGCGAGATTGGTGCCTTACTCCGGCGGGAAAAGCTTTACTCAAATCAGCTTTCACAATGGCGGAAAGAATTCGCTGAGAACGGCATCAAAGGGCTCGAAAAATCAGCCCCCGGTCCTGCGTCAGCAAAAACTCCCGAGCAAAAACGCATTGAGCACTTAGAGAAAGAGAACGCCCGTCTTCGTCATCAGATTGAGGTAAAAGACGGTTGTCTCTCGCTCCAAAAAAAAGCCTTGGCGTTGATAGAAGCGATGGAACAAGAGAACAAATCATGACGCTGGCGCAACATCCCTTACCTGCATTTGTCTCCCAAAGGCTCGCCTGCCAGGTGCTTAACGTCAACCGCAATACATTAAGACGTTATATCCGGGGTGTTCAGTTTTGTGGCCCTTTGCCCCGGATTCACCGCTCCCGGAAACACGCGCGCCAGCCCAGAGCATTAAGCGATACAGAAAGAGAAACAGTGAAATCGGTGATGCTCAGTGAAACTTATTGTAACCAACCGCCGGTGCAGATTTATTATGACCTGTTGCAGCAAGGGCAATATCTGTGCTCAGTCAGCACCATGCACCGGCTCTTACGTGAAGATAATCTTCATGGTGAACGCCGGGCACAGCGGCCAGCGCAGTCTCACATGGTTCCCCGTCTGGTGGCTCAACATCCCAATCAGGTCTGGACCTGGGATATCACCAAATTACCCACTCAAAAGCGGGGAGAATATTTATCACTTTATGTCGTGATGGATTTATTTAGCCGTTACATTGTTGCCTGGATGCTATCGCGCAAGGAAAACAGTGCGTTAGCATCCCAGCTAATGGAAGAAGCAATCACCCGTTATGACCTTGAATCAAGCGGTTTAACCCTTCATCAGGACAGAGGCGCGCCGATGACTGCCCATTGTTATCTGGATTTGCTGTCTGAGCTTGCAGTCACCGCCAGCCACAGTCGTCCGCGGGTCAGTAATGACAACCCATTTAGTGAATCACAATTTAAAACACTCAAATATCAACCAGATTATCCCCGTCGTTTTGAAGATTATGGGCATGCGAATCGTTGGTGTCAGGACTATGTAACATGGTACAACACCTGTCATTATCACAGCCAGTTAGGTGGCTTTACACCGGAGCATGTTTTTACAGGAAGATATACAGAGGAGGCAGTGACACGTCAGGCGGGTCTTGATGCCGCTTGTGCTGCACACCCGGAGCGTTTTGCTAAAGGTGCCCCCAAAGTCGCGATGCCAGCCAAAGAAGTGAGTATTAATCCGGTACCGGAAGATGCTGATAGTGAAGTGATAGAAAAAGGTGTGAACTTCCCAACCTTATCCAGCGTCACGAGAAATGCAATTTAATTATTTTCCGGGTGGTGCAAAACAGGTTGATATGTTCCGCTTGCGCCCCAGATACTCTTTCCCGGATGAAAGAGTATCCAGAAAATCCTTTTGGTGCTCGCTGGCCGGAGCGGTTTTATTCACCGTCCCTGGCTCACAAAACCTGAAAAATCCGTCCGGGATTTTCCTCCTGATTTGTATGGTTATTGAGTTGTTGTGCTAGTTTTTGACTATGTGGTTTTGAAGTAAGGGTTGTGGCATGTGTCAATTGTTTTTGCCCCTTTTCCTTTTACGAAATAATAAATTTAGGTATTTTTCTATACCTAACACCCAAATTCAGGTAATGATTTAATAGTATTGTCGAGTAAGCCTTATTAGTTAAGACATTGTCGGCATTTTGTGATGTATTATTAAACTGAATATTTATTTTTATATTTAAATCAATGTATTGATTATGATTGATAAAGTAGTATTGGCAATTAAATAGACAATATCATGTGGACATTGTCCACCTAAGAACTGTTATACCATTGTTACGCTGGTAAATTTGGGATTAATGATGATAAAAAATTTAATATTAGACACTAACATTCTTCATAAGGACTATGACTTTAGAAGTAAAGATTTAAGGAAAATCATCAAAATATGTAGTTTGTATAAAGTTAATGTTTGTATTCCCCAAATAGTTATTGATGAATGTTTAGGTCAATATAGAAAAGCATTTAAGACGGCTATTGGAAATCTAGAAACATCAAAGAGAGATATAACTCGACTCCTGAATGATCGATATATAAATAACTTTCCTTTTGATAAGCTGATCAAAGTGGTATCTACTCGAGAGGAATACTACTCGAAGGTATTGAGCGATTTTATCAATGATAAATCAATTGATGTTATTCCTTATTGCAAAATCTCCCATCAAGATGTGGTTAATAAAATGTACGATGCTAAATATCCATTTATTAACAAGGACATGGAAAGAGGCTATAAAGATTTTTTACTAACAATGTCAGTGTTAGAGCATGTCAATGGGAATGAGTCTGTTATATATACCAAAAACGTCAAAGACTATACGAATAAAATCAATAAAGACTCTATCAGCTCTATACATGCTGACTATGAGAGTGAAAATTGCTTTGTGTCTGAGAGTTTACCTTCGATAATACAAAAATTACATGAGGGTCATAGTTCATTCAAATCTCTTAAGATTGATAGCTCTGATCTAGATACGTTTTTTGATGAAATGGTTGTTAATATTATTGATGGGATTTTGTATAAAGATGAACTTTACGGTGAATTATGGTTTGAACCAGAGGTAAATAAAGGATCTATCTATAGTCAAATAGTAGATGAGCCTACCATTGAGCAAGATATAGATTGGCAGCAGTTTACTGTCTCTGGAAAAGTTAAAATTCAATTTACTTGTAAATTTTCGATGAGTAACCATGAGTTTGAGATGTTGAGTGAAGACTTCTACTTTTATGAATTTATTAGTAGTGCAGTCAAAAGTAAAGGGCATAAACTCGATGATGAATGGGAGTATATTTTTCATGATGTAAAATATATAAGTATCTTTGATTTTACGTATGATTTATTTGAATTTGAAAATAATCCATTGGAAAAATACGATGAATATGCTTTGACGATCTATCGGGTAAATTAGTGGTATAACAAACGACTAGGGCATCAATCGCTAATTTTTAGCAGTATTTGCATCCCACATGACGCCATCTCTCAACATTGAATTTAAGATGACAACCATCTTGCGAACACAGGCAATGATGGCGACTTTTTTAGGTTTTCCAGCTTTAACTAAATGACGGAAGGTGGCTTTAAATACAGGATTGCACTGCATGGCAGACATCATAGCCATATATAAGACCGTACGTACCTGAGCTCTCCCTCCTTGAATAACTCGCTTGCCTTTGTATCGACCACTTTCCCGAGTCATAGGAGCTACACCGATTAGAGATGCAGCTTGCTTATTGCTGATATAACCCAGCTCAGGGACATTACTAATGATGGATGCGGCAGCGATATTTCCGATACCCGGAACACTCTGAAGTATGGTGTTTTTTGCTTGATACTCAGGTGAATCTTTGAGGACTTTGGTAGTATTTGAATTCGGTTCTTTTCCATGGTCTGCATTGAAAGCAGTTGGTTGCGTCTAATCACTAAGTCACTTATTAAACGTATGTTTTCTGGCTTGATAATAGTAATGCTAGGTTTGATAGCTTCAGCATAGTGAGCAATAAGCTCTGCGTCCAAACGGTCATTTTTGGCTCTTCGACCAATCGCTCCAGCGAAGCGTTTGATGTGTATGGGATTGGCACGAACAATGGGTAGGCCAGTTTCAGCACAGGCCAATACAAAGGGCATTTCTAAGCGACCAGTCCCTGTGTGTCAACCTGCTATTGAACCACCCGCTTTTGAGATAACATACAAATCAGGGTGAAAAAGGAGTTCATGATGCCAAAGAACACAACGGTTGAGCCGCAGGTCAATCCCTCTCCGGAGCTGGAAAAGAAAACCCGCCGTATCTTTACGACCGAATACAAGCTTTCCATTATACAACAGGCCGATGCCTGTAAACATGGCGAGGTTGGTGCCTTACTCCGGCGGGAAAAGCTTTACTCAAATCAGCTTTCACAATGGCGGAAAGAATTCGCTGAGAACGGCATCAAAGGGCTCGAAAAATCAGCCCCCGGTCCTGCGTCAGCAAAAACTCCCGAGCAAAAACGCATTGAGCTCTTAGAGAAAGAGAACGCCCGTCTTCGTCATCAGATTGAGGTAAAAGACGGTTGTCTCTCGCTCCAAAAAAAAGCCTTGGCGTTGATAGAAGCGATGGAACAAGAGAACAAATCATGACGCTGGCGCAACATCCCTTACCTGCATTTGTCTCCCAAAGGCTCGCCTGCCAGGTGCTTAACGTCAACCGCAATACATTAAGACGTTATATCCGGGGTGTTCAGTTTTGTGGCCCTTTGCCCCGGATTCACCGCTCCCGGAAACACGCGCGCCAGCCCAGAGCATTAAGCGATACAGAAAGAGAAACAGTGAAATCGGTGATGCTCAGTGAAACTTATTGTAACCAACCGCCGGTGCAGATTTATTATGACCTGTTGCAGCAAGGGCAATATCTGTGCTCAGTCAGCACCATGCACCGGCTCTTACGTGAAGATAATCTTCATGGTGAACGCCGGGCACAGCGGCCAGCGCAGTCTCACATGGTTCCCCGTCTGGTGGCTCAACATCCCAATCAGGTCTGGACCTGGGATATCACCAAATTACCCACTCAAAAGCGGGGAGAATATTTATCACTTTATGTCGTGATGGATTTATTTAGCCGTTACATTGTTGCCTGGATGCTATCGCGCAAGGAAAACAGTGCGTTAGCATCCCAGCTAATGGAAGAAGCAATCACCCGTTATGACCTTGAATCAAGCGGTTTAACCCTTCATCAGGACAGAGGCGCGCCGATGACTGCCCATTGTTATCTGGATTTGCTGTCTGAGCTTGCAGTCACCGCCAGCCACAGTCGTCCGCGGGTCAGTAATGACAACCCATTTAGTGAATCACAATTTAAAACACTCAAATATCAACCAGATTATCCCCGTCGTTTTGAAGATTATGGGCATGCGAATCGTTGGTGTCAGGACTATGTAACATGGTACAACACCTGTCATTATCACAGCCAGTTAGGTGGCTTTACACCGGAGCATGTTTTTACAGGAAGATATACAGAGGAGGCAGTGACACGTCAGGCGGGTCTTGATGCCGCTTATGCTGCACACCCGGAGCGTTTTGCTAAAGGTGCCCCCAAAGTCGCGATGCCAGCCAAAGAAGTGAGTATTAATCCGGTACCGGAAGATGCTGATAGTGAAGTGATAGAAAAAGGTGTGAATTTCCCAACCTTATCCAGCGTCACGAGAAATGCAATTTAATTATTTTCCGGGTGGTGCAAAACAGGTTGACACGTTCCGCAGTCGCCTCGATAACAATGCGCTCAGGGGAATGCTTCTTAATGACTTGGAGTGCTTGTTTTATTCCTTGGGGCGTGTTTTCTACAGAGAAAAAGTGATCAATGGGCCGAATGTGGATATCTAATAGTGTTTTGCCTGTATCAACTCCGATATTGATGCTTTGCTTCATTTTGGTATCCATAATAAGCTAACTCATGCTTGCGTAATGCGGGTTCGAGACCCAGTCGAGTATTCGAGGTTTGTGCCTGGAGTCCCACGCAGCGTTCACGTTTGTTATCGGTCTCTCGATAGAGGAGCCAGCATTCAATCGAACTACTACATGGAAAGCTTTAGTTGCAGCTAAAGCCCGGGTCTCACATTACCCGAAACTTGTCGTTGAGATGGAGATATTGTCCATACAAGAAATTCAAGAGTGATTCACAACGCTTGGCGCTTTCACTTCAAGCAAGTTTAGTGTTTATGATAACAAAGAAAAATTCGTGCATGATTTTGTGTCTGCGTGGACAATAGTCATGGATGCAGACAGGTTTGAGCTTTGTTAATTTTCATCTGTATGGATTAAGCTAAAAATAAGTATCCAGATAATGCCAATTAAATTTATCATTGGCATTATCTGCTACTGAGGCATTAGTTGTTATCTTATTAATCTGCATTAGACAGGCAATTTGAATACGAGCCATCTCCGTACATTAAGTTCAATAGTGTGTCCAAGTCGCACGCTAAAGTTGAGTACTTGCAGTTATAATGTGTTACTAGAAAACAATTAATCTCCACAAATATTAGTTAGATCATAAGAATATTCAAAATTCTTCTCTTTCATGGTTATAGTTCCTTTCTTGTTAATTAAATCGACATGAAGAATTGCTTCGCTAATACAGTTTACCCAGTGAAGCGATAGTCTTCCATCCTCACCAGTTACTGTAAATTCACCATCGAAAGCAGATGAGCTATTACGTAATTTTATTAACTTAAACAAACTACGCACAACCGGGTTTCCTAATTGTCTTTCAATAATATTCTCTGACAAATATGGGCGGTTAATATCACGACCTACATTCGTTTTTTCAAGTAGTGATATGTCGTTGTGCATAGCGAATAATCCGCCATAATATACTTGTGGTACTCCAGGACTGAAGAATTGAATTGCTCTTGCGAAAAGATACTGTAAATCATCTCCAGCCAAAGCATCATAGAATGTACAGTTAACTTGGTATAAATCGACATTACTTGCTGCTGACCCAGTGGCCTTTCGACTTTGACCTTTACTATTACTATGAATAGTTTCGACGAGAAGATCTATCTCGTTTACATCAAGTAAACCTGATTTTTCACCTTGAGGACCAGCATCAATAATGCCAATACCATCATGTGTATCAAGCACAGTGAGACAGTTTCTTGGTGCAATTTTGAGCCATGAAACCAAAGCATCAACATTTTTGTTAAATAGAGAATGCAAGATTAATGGTGGTAAAGCAAAGTCGTAGACTCGGTTCACTTTTTGGGCAACATCAATTTGTGTTTTGTAATGGCTATGGATTTCAGCAACTGTTTCCATTCCCAATTCATTGGCTCTTTTTGACAATGCATCGATGAAAGCAAAGGCTTCATCAGTCATAAAACAACTCGTTCCCGCTCGCTTGATGGCATATCCAGCAGCATCCAGTCGAATGATTTTTACGCCATTATCAGCAAATAACTGTAAAACTCTTTCTAAATATTCTCGACCAGCTTCAGATTCAACATTTATATCAATCTGATTATCTGTAAAGGTTGTCCAAAAATTTATTTCTTCACCTGTACTTAATTGCTTTGAAGTAAAACAACTACCAGGTCTTGGGCGATATATCTGCTGGGCTTGTTCATCAGATATGCCATCAGGAAATACATCCGTCTCTTTTAAAAACATAGACCAATATACAGAATCGCGACCTTTAGATAACACATCTTCAAATTCTGATGATTGTGCCGATACATGATTCACAATCAGATCAGCCATGATCTCCGTTTCTTGCCCAAGTGCTTTTAAATTATCCCATGAGCCAAGTCTTGGATCAACCTGAGCATGATTAATTGGATCAAAACCAGCGTCACTACCATCAATTGGATAATAAAAAGGTAAAATATGTACTCCTGAAAATAAACCTGAGATTTTATTTTTTAGCAACTCATTCAAGTTGTTGATATTATTTCCTGTTAGCCTGTCAGTATAGGCAATTAGTTGCACTTTATTTTCCATGAATACCATCGATATATGATTAATAATATTATTGAGATGAAAGCTAATTGTGCTTTCTCTAGCACAATTAAACTCTCATCTCGATTTAACTAAATAATTCGGCTATTGCGTTAAAGTATTGATATGTTAATTTGATATAAGCAGTTCAATAGATTGAATCTATATAATACAGCCAAAAAACTTTAAACATGAAAATCAACTTAAGTAAATTAAGAATAAATTTAATTTAAAGTTACCCAATAATCTTTATTTGCTTCAATCAGATCATCAAGAATGGCTTTAGCTACTGCTGCACTCGGGATGGTTGCAGATAGAGTCAGCGCCTGCCACAGTTTCAAATATGAACCTTCGATATGAGCCTCAACTACTAATTTTTCGACAGATACCTGTTGATTCATCATCCCTTTTTGAAACTCAGGAATGTTGCCAATTTGCATAGGTTTGGCACCTGAGTTGTCAACAATACAGGGAATCTCAACCGTCGCAGTTGGATCGAAATTACCAATTGAGCCATTATTAGGTACAATCAATAACATGCGTTCCTTTGTATTGAAAGCAATAGCTGTCGCCAGATCAACAATATATGAAGCATGTTCCTCAACCTGAATACTTGTATCTTTGGCGGTACCATTTGCAATAATACGACGACATTCCGTAAAGACTTTTTTCTCTCGTCCAGCCATCACTTCATTTGCCCGTGTGAAATCTTTATTTGAATGTTCAACCACATAATCTGGATACAAATAATATTTTAGGTAAGTGTTTGGCATTGTTTGCGGATCTAACGCATACACATCTCGAACTTTAATAAATGTATCCTTCCAAGAGTCATCCGCATGTTGAACACCGTTCATACCACTCGGTGTTAAATAACCATTTTCTTTGACATGCTTTCTGATCCGAGGCATGAGGTTCTCACCTGTGCTGGTATCTTTAATTTCAGTCCACCAACCAAAATGATTCAGACCGTAGTACATAACGTCAAATTGTTTACGACTTTTATAACCGAGTATTTCAGCAAAGCGGTTTTCGATATCAATCGGCATATCACAGATATTCAACACTTGTGCTTTTGGTCGTAATACACGACAGGCTTCAGCAACGATTGCAGCTGGATTTGAATAATTCAGCATCCATGCCTTTGGTGAATATTTTTCCATATAATCAATAAGCTCGATTACTGCTGGAATAGAACGTAAACCATAAGCAATACCGCCAGCCCCGCAAGTTTCCTGACCAACACAACCATGTTTCAGTGGGATTTTTTCATCAAGTTCACGCATGGCATATAGTCCAGGGCGAATATGTGCCATACAGAAGTCGATGTCACTGAATGCGTCTACTGGATCTGTTGTGTAGGAAAACTCAATTTGAGGCGCTCTTTCTTGCAACAAAATTTTACAGGCTTCTGCTACCGTTTCCTGACGTTCAGCAAAGTTGTCATACAATTTTAATTTACGAATTGGAAGGCGCTCTTGATTTTCAAGGAGCATCATCACGATCCCAGGTGTAAATGTTGACCCACCGCCCGCAATCACTATTGAAAATTTTTTCATATATAACCTCATTTTAATTAAGGCTGTGGCTCCACAGCCTTCGTAGTTAATTCAATTAGTAAGATTCTTTCGTCATCTTCATTCAGTGCTAATCACGATTGAGTTTATTCCGTTGCACAGAGTAGTTTTTCGCACTCTTCCCTCAGTTGAGAAACATTCAGACCTATGATGACTTGAATTGCTTTGCCGTTTTTGACTAGGTTCATGGCCCCAGTCCCCATAAAATACTCAGGCGACTCAACCTTACTTGGGTCTTTTACTGTCACTCTCAATCGGGTAAGACAGTTATTCAGGTCTTCGATATTTTCGATTCCACCCAGACCAGCTAGCGTATCAGCAGCCTGAATTTGAAGAAGATTTTTATCGCTGTTATTAGCTTTACCTGTAATACCGTGTTTTTCGTTGAAATCTTGTTTGTAACGAAGCTTTAACTCCGAATCACCACGTCCCGGAGTAGGAACATTAAATTTGACGATCAAATATTTGAACGCTGTGTAATAGATAACCGTGAAACACAGACCAATTGAAATTTGTGTAACAATCATACTTGTATGATTGCCAAGAAGCGGGATCCAATTGCTTGTAACAAATTCAATCAACCCACCGCCATAGTTACCGACAACACCAAAAGTAAACATCAACATAGCCATTGTTGCAGCAAGCAATGCATGAATTGCAAACAACCAAGGTGCAATGAATAAAAACGTAAACTCAAGAGGCTCTGTTACGCCCACCATAACTGCGGTAAGCGTCACGGGGATCAGTAATGCTGCAACTTGTTTACGTTTCTCTGGGTCAGCAGTGTGATACATGGCAAAAGCAATACCGGTACAACCAAAAATTTTAGAGTTACCGTGTAAAGCAAATCCGCCTGCGGGGAAAAGCTCTTTCATTGATAAACTTGAATGAGTGAAGTTTTCCAAATGAGTCAACCAATCAACGGCAATACCGTTTGGTGTCACCACATTGCCGAATACGAACGGCGAATAGATAAAATGATGAAGACCTGTTGGGATTAGGATCCGTTCCAAAAAGGTATATAGCCATACACCAAAAGAGCCAGATCCCACCATAAAGCCTTGCAGATTAATAATATTATGTTGAATTGGCGGCCAAACTGTAAGTGTCAGCCAAGCCGCAGGTAACATGACAAAGAATGAAACCATTGCAACAAAGGAAGCCCCCTGAAAAATACCCAGGTAAGGAGGGAGCTGTTTCTCAAATGTTCGGTTATGAATCCATGTGATTAATCCAGCAATTGCAATTGCTCCGAATATTCCTGTATCTAAAGTTTTAATACCTGCAATTTCGGTTAAACCCGAAGTGCCTCCAATTGCTTGACTAAAATCGACACCGAAATGGCTTCCCCATAAAGTCGCCATTGCGCCAATGAAGTAGTTGAAAGTCAGGTAAGACACCATCACAACCAAGACAGCTTTCGCATGAGCTGTTTTTGCCAAACCAATCGGTAAACCAACCGCAAACAATAACGCCATATTACGGAAGATAGTCCAGCCACCTTCCTCAATAACTTGTAAAACTTGATAGTATATTCCGTTTTTATCAGCGAGATCTCCGACAAAAACAGGATTTTTGAGAACAATAGTTAATCCGACTAGAATCCCAACAAATGGGAACAGTAAGACCGGAGTAAACATTGCTCCACCTAAGCGTTGTATTGCACTTATCATGGATTGATCCTTTGTTATTCAATGAATGGACAGTGGGTTGATGAAAGTCATCTTACCGACAACAAAAAATATGACAAATACATGATATATTTAATGCGATATGGATCATATTCATAATCAATATCTATAAATAAGTACATGACAGGATGTATTGATAACAACATCGTGTTATACACATACAAATCAATACTACGTTGATAAATAGAGCATTGATTGATAATACTCAGATGTGTTAGCGTCATCAGTCAAAGGTATGTTGAGTGGATAAATATGTTATATAAAAAAGTGATGCAGGATCTAAAAGCGCGCATCTACTCAGATGAGTTTCGAATTGGCGATACATTACCCACCGAAAAAGAGCTGATTCAACAGTATGGCGTTAGTCGCATTACGATTCGTAAAGCAATCGATGAGCTTGTTAAATTAAAATTAGTTGAAAAACGTCAAGGAGCAGGTTCAAGTGTTATAGGTAAGACAATGATTTCTTCAGTGGAAGCTTTACGGAGTACCAGTGAATGTCTGTCTTCAACAGGTGCACAACTTGAATACAGGATCATCGAGTTTCAGTTATTATTACCCGATGAAAAAATATCCAAAATTTTGAACATAGACACTTCAGAACAAGTTTATTTTATTCGCCGTTACATGCTTATAGATGGAGTTCCGTCTATTTATGAAGATACTTACATGCCCATGACTATGTTCCCCAAAATTAACATTTTGTCATTGCAAGGTTCTAAATATCATTACCTAGAAACTGAATTAGGACTGGAAATAGATGGTGCACAGCAGAGTTTTGAAGCCATTCTTCCAGAACAAGATATTTGTGATATTTTGAAAGTCGCACCTGATAAACCGCTTATCCGTGTACTTTCCATTGGAAAGCTAAAAGACGGCCGCACATTTGAATATACGGCAGTAACATCTAAGCAAGATATTCATTCTTATGATCGCTATCTGAAAAGACATCACTAACATAATTGTAGTCAGCAATTTAGTCCGGCTTTTACAATTGTGATTTGGGTTACATGTTGACAAAAAAGCATCAGAATATGACTGATCTGAACCATCAAACTGATATTTGATTTAACAATTTTGCCATACATTTTCTCATTAGTTAGTACTAAGTTAGGCTAGATACTTGAACTGTAAGCGCTTAATACTCCACAGACTTCAATTGTGAAACAGAACTCCGCATCATGTCTGCCGACATGATTGATGGAGACTAAACACTATGGCTTCCCTTAACCCCCATATCTGGCTGAAACATATTGAATCCTGGAAACAATCCGGCATGACGCAGGCACAATACTGCCGGGAACACCATCTCAGCGCTAAAGCTTTTTATTACTGGAAAACCAAAGCACAACGCCACGAAAAAGCACCGGAGCAAAACACCCCAACAGTCACGGCGGGTTTTGCCGTCGCCCGGATTGAGCAGACAATGCCAACAACCGGGCTGTCGCTTTCTCTGCCGGGCGGGGTGACCATTCATGACATTCAATCTTCCAATCTCTCTACCGTTATCCAGTTACTGGAGGCACTGCAATGAGCAATATGACACTGCGTCCTGACCCGGCACTGGTGCAGGTCTTCCTTTATCGTGAGCCGGTGGATTTCCGTAAATCGTACCGCGGTCTCAGTGCATTGGTTGAGCTGGAGCTCGGGCATAACCCGTTCAGTGGTCATCTGTATGTCTTCACCAACCGCCAACACAATAAAATCAAGTGTCTGTTGTGGGAAGATAACGGATTTGTCCTTTACTATAAAGCGCTCGCCGAAGAGAAATTCCGCTGGCCGAAACCAGAAGAAGAGGTTGTCACACTCACCGGACAGCAAATCAACTGGCTGCTGGATGGCTATGATATCTCGTTGATGAAAGGCCATAAAAAATTGCATTACGAGGCGCTCTTTTAGCGACATTGATGTTTAATTCTGATATAATGAATACCTGTTAAAACAATAGCTTAAGGTATTTTTAATCGTGACTTCTTCTGCTGACAACCGGTCTGAAATTGAGTGGCTTCGTGCACAGTTAGCCGAAAAAGAAGCACAACTTCAGTCTCAGTCAGAACATATCGCCATCCTTGAAGAAGTCGTCCGGCTGCTGAAAATCAAACGCTTTACACCTTCGAGCGAGAAAACCAACCCGTCTCAGTACCTGTTGTTCGATGAAGCCGAGCTGGTCACTGACCCTGAGCTGGATGCGCACGAAAAACAAGACCCGAAGAAAAATACCTCCCCAAAACCCCGCGGCCGCAAACCACTGTCAGCTGATTTACCCCGCGAGCAAATCTTCCTGTACCTGACTGACGAAGAAAAAATGGGCGCCAAAAGCACCTTCTTCGCCAAAGTGAAAGAAGAGCTGGACATCGTGCCAGCCAAAGTTCGTGTACTGGAATATATGCAGGAAAAAGCGGTGTTCTCAACCGGTGAAGGGCAGCACATCATCACGGCCGCACACCCCAAACATCCGCTGCCGGGGTCACTGGGCAGTGTGGGGCTGATTGCCCATGTGCTCACAGCCAAATATGTCGATGGTCTGCCCCTTTACCGGATTGAAAAGATGCTCAGCCGTTATGGCGGGGATATCTCCAGAGCCACGCTGGCAAATTATGTGATGAAATCCGCGCAGGTGCTTCAACCACTGGTAAACCTGCTGCGGGATTATCAGAATGCCGGGCATCTTATCAATATGGATGAAACCCCGGTTCAGGTACTGAAAGAGCCGGGTAAGGCAGCAACCTCTGATAAATATATGTGGGTGTCACTGGGTGGTCCGCCGGATAAACGCAGTGTGCTGTTCCATTATGCGCCTTCCCGTGGCGGAAACGTTCCGGTTGAATTACTTGAAGGATTTAAAGGCTACCTGCACACCGATGGTTATGCGGGGTACCATGCTGCCTGTGAGAAATACGGGCTGACCGCTGTCGGCTGTATGGACCATGCCCGGCGTAAATTTACCGAAGCTCAGGCAGCGCAGCCGAAGGGAAAGAAAGCGAAGGTCAGTCAGGCGGACAGGGCGCTCAGCTATATCAACAAGCTCTATCATATTGAAAGACAAATCAGTGACCTGAAAGAAAAGACAGAGTATACGCCGGCGCAGGTGGTCGCTTACCGTCAGCAACACAGCGTACCGGTACTGGAAAAACTCAAAGCCTTCCTTGAAAAATATACCGGAAAAATGCCGAAAGACAGCCTGACCGGAAAAGCTATCAACTATATGCTCAATCAGTGGCCGAAGCTTGTGGTTTACTGCACTGACGGAACGTTGCGAATCAGCAATATCTTAGCGGAAAATGCCATCCGCCCGTTCGTGATTGGACGTAAAGCCTGGTTGTTCGCCGACAGCTCACAGGGCGCGAAGGCCAGTGCGGTCTGCTACAGCCTGGTGGAAACGGCAAAGTTGAATGGTCTGGAGCCATATGATTATCTTCATACTGTCCTGAGCAAACTGCCCTATGCGGAAACTGTTGAACAGGTTGAATCTCTTCTTCCGTGGAATATCGCCAGAGGTTAAATCCCCGGGTTGTTGGGTTCAATGGTGTCGAGTATTGAGCGCTTACCTTGAACTTGGTTCTGTCCATTTCTAAGTTACACCTGTCCCGCACTCACCGACCGCCTGGGATGAAATTTCCGATCTGTTCAAGCTGCTGGCGAACCCGACGCAGCTTTTTGAAACCCTGTCCAAATATCTGGACCCGGCCAGGATTGCTGCAATTCTCGAAGACAGTAAGAAAAAAGCGGCGGAGATGCTGAACCTGCTCAAAGATGAAGCGCGCTGTTTTCTGCTGGTCAAAGCGGCTTACTGCTGGCTGCGGATGCTCAGCCCGGTGCAGATCATGAATATTGTGTCGGTGTGTCTGGCTTCCTTATTGGTGGAAGTGATTCTGACGTTAATTATCCCCGGCGGTAAAGTGATGACCAAAATCATTGAAGAAATCCGCGATGTAGCCGGCGTTGCCGCAGGAGTTGCATAATGACCCTGATATGGTAAAAGGTCCGCTATACAAGCGGGTAGGAAGGAGTGGTTCACTTCGGAACATGTCAACCTGTTTTGCACCACCCGGAAAATAATTAAATTGCATTTCTCGTGACGCTGGATAAGGTTGGGAAGTTCACACCTTTTTCTATCACTTCACTATCAGCATCTTCCGGTACCGGATTAATACTCACTTCTTTGGCTGGCATCGCGACTTTGGGGGCACCTTTAGCAAAACGCTCCGGGTGTGCAGCACAAGCGGCATCAAGACCCGCCTGACGTGTCACTGCCTCCTCTGTATATCTTCCTGTAAAAACATGCTCCGGTGTAAAGCCACCTAACTGGCTGTGATAATGACAGGTGTTGTACCATGTTACATAGTCCTGACACCAACGATTCGCATGCCCATAATCTTCAAAACGACGGGGATAATCTGGTTGATATTTGAGTGTTTTAAATTGTGATTCACTAAATGGGTTGTCATTACTGACCCGCGGACGACTGTGGCTGGCGGTGACTGCAAGCTCAGACAGCAAATCCAGATAACAATGGGCAGTCATCGGCGCGCCTCTGTCCTGATGAAGGGTTAAACCGCTTGATTCAAGGTCATAACGGGTGATTGCTTCTTCCATTAGCTGGGATGCTAACGCACTGTTTTCCTTGCGCGATAGCATCCAGGCAACAATGTAACGGCTAAATAAATCCATCACGACATAAAGTGATAAATATTCTCCCCGCTTTTGAGTGGGTAATTTGGTGATATCCCAGGTCCAGACCTGATTGGGATGTTGAGCCACCAGACGGGGAACCATGTGAGACTGCGATGGCCGCTGTGCCCGGCGTTCACCATGAAGATTATCTTCACGTAAGAGCCGGTGCATGGTGCTGACTGAGCACAGATATTGCCCTTGCTGCAACAGGTCATAATAAATCTGCACCGGCGGTTGGTTACAATAAGTTTCACTGAGCATCACCGATTTCACTGTTTCTCTTTCTGTATCGCTTAATGCTCTGGGCTGGCGCGCGTGTTTCCGGGAGCGGTGAATCCGGGGCCAAGGGCCACAAAACTGAACACCCCGGATATAACGTCTTAATGTATTGCGGTTGACGTTAAGCACCTGGCAGGCGAGCCTTTGGGAGACAAATGCAGGTAAGGGATGTTGTGCCAGCGTCATGATTTATTCTCTTGTTCCATCGCTTCTATCAACGCCAAGGCTTTTTTTTGGAGCGAGAGACAACCGTCTTTTACCTCAATCTGATGACGAAGACGGGCGTTCTCTTTCTCTAAGAGCTCAATGCGTTTTTGCTCGGGAGTTTTTGCTGACGCAGGACCGGGGGCTGATTTTTCGAGCCCTTTGATGCCGTTCTCAGCGAATTCTTTCCGCCATTGTGAAAGCTGATTTGAATAAAGCTTTTCCCGCCGGAGTAAGGCACCAATCTCGCCATGTTGACAGGCATCGGCCTGTTGTATAATGGAAAGCTTGTATTCGGTCGTAAAGACACGGCGGGTTTTCTTTTCCAGCTCCGGAGAGGGATTGACCTGCGGCTCAACAGTTGTGTTCTTTGGCATCATGAACTCCTTTTTCACCCTGATTTGTATGTTATCTCAAAAGCGGGTGGTTCAATAGCAGGTTGACACACAGGGGCTTTTTCTTCCCATGCTCTCTGTATTCAATACTGTATTTTTAAACAGACTGTATTGATGTACAGTTTATCCTTCTCTAAAATAACCCGCTGTACAAACGGATGATTACCGGACAACAGGAGCTGTCACAAGTCAATGAAAAGTAAATTTCTGAACGGTCAACACCTCTCTCTTGAACAACAAATTGATCTTCTTTCTGAGTTTGTTCTGTCTATCGATGAAATATCTCCCATCTTGCAGGCGATTCATCGTGTGCCTGATGCATGGGTAGGTGCCGGGGTGATTTTCCAAAACGTCTGGAATGTGATGCATGATTTTGAAATCAACTCATTTATTAAAGATATTGATATTTTTTACTGGGATCCTGATGACTTAAGCTGGGAGAGCGAAGATCGGTATATTTGCCGGTTAAAGGAAGAACTTGCCAATATAAACATCCCCATCGATGTAAAAAATATTGCGAGAATACATCTCTGGTATGAGCAACGGTTCGGCATTTCGATAGCACCTTATGGCAGTGTTCATGAATCAATTTCTACCTGGCCCGTGATTGGTGCCTGTATGGCGATGAGACAAAGAGGTGACAAGATCGAATTTATTGCACCTTACGGATTTCATGACATGTTTGCCCTGCGGTTAAGGCCAAATAAAACAATCATCAGCCGTGATATTTACGAAGAGAAAGTAAACCGGTGGACAACGCAATGGCCATTATTGGTCGCTGAAACCTGGTAAGGCTGCCTTTTCGTGTGATTCAGGCCGCCCGTGGCTGAACCCTGCATCTTCAGGTTGCTTGGGTATAGTCACAGTATCATCTGGCGGCCTGAATGATACCGGTGAAAACCCGTTGATGAAAACCAATGTAAACAAAGTATGAAATGATACGTTTGGAGTTTGTTTGATGCACAAGAATCGATTGATGAAGCGTTGTGGTGAATAACTTATTTCATATGCATTATTTATATTCAGGTCATTTGAGTAAATAAAAGCTTTCTATTTTCGATATTCAATGTATAGTGGCGACTGCTCCAGAAATTAGAGCTATTAGTGAAACATTTTGGTTAAGTCTCTTCTCAGTTTTTTTCGAATCTTTTCGTTACACCCTGCGATAACTTCTTCTCTGTATTCTTTAAAGTAGCTTTTTTCTCCGGTTTTTTTCTAATTATTATCGAGGTATTTATGTCTAATAAGACAACAGGTTCAGTGAAGTGGTTTAACGAAACAAAAGGTTTTGGTTTTATTACACCTGACAATGGTAGTGCTGATGTATTCGTTCACTTTAATGCGATCGCTGCAGACGGCTTTAAAACTTTAACTGAAGGTCAGGCTGTCAGCTTTAATGTTGAACAGGGGGCAAAAGGCCCACAAGCTGTGAACGTTATCCCAGCCTGATTTTTCTTTGAGAAGAGTACCGTTCCCATCTGTTGGTGCTATCGGGGCTCTTCTCAAAATCATCAATGACAGAGAAAGCAATGCAACGAAAAACAAGTCGACAAATATATTGGTATCATATCAAACGAGATCAAAAATCAGTTCGGGAACAAGCTCCGGTTGTTCAGGATTAATTTTTATACATCAACACCATAACCATTGGTTTCACCTCTTCATCAATTGAACATTGATATCCTCAAACGACACATCCTTCCTCAGGTTTCTACGTTATACAGAGAGTTAAAAGTCTCTTTTTGCGAGATAACCGGTACAGGTGAAATACTCAATACCCGTGTAATAGCATTGGTAAATTTTCCATTGAATAATTATCGAGCAAATTTATGAAGAAGAAAACTAAGCCTAAGATGTCTGACGCCCAAAAAATGACTTCTGATAATGAAGACAGACCGCCAAGTCCACATCAAATCAGAAAAAAAATCGAAGAAATTTTATTGCAACGTGCACAGGATAAATTTTTCGATCTTTAACAAACATCAGACAAGTTTAATGATTGACAATCCGTTTCGTGATGGTGCAACAATCTATAAAATTGAGCCCATTCGAAACCTTCCCGGGTGACGTGAATAATATGCTGGTGATTGTTGCAGAATTCATATGATCGATGCTGTGATTGTCATACTTCAAATTCATCTGAACGGATAGCATCTGCTTCCAGTTGTCTGCAATAGTCCTGCTCTAAAGTGTACAAATAATCAATATCCTGCAACTGACTCAGCCTGACCGGACGGATGGTGCATAACACTCTGTGGCCTCCATTATTTATATGACTCAGATAGAAACGCTTCGGACTTTTACGGATACCAAAGCATGAGGCGTTGACTGAGTATGCCAGTGAGATGTAGGGCTCGAAGTCAAGTTCATAAAAGGTCATCGCATTGAATTGATGTTCATCGATATAGATACTCTGAAGATAAAAAGCTTCTGTTTTATCGTGGTCAACATCTTGATAGCTTTGAAATAGTTGCTTTAGGTCTTGTGTTGATTTCAAAATAATGTGTGTCAAGATTACTTTCCTGTTGTGCTACATGTTGGCCATAGTTTACAGAAAGATCATATGGCTATAGAGATTGAAGAACAGCTGAAAAAATTATCAGCAGGTATAACTCAGGCAATTGTGTTTTCTCTGATGATGAAATCTCAGAACAAGACTTTTTCGGTACAACGAATACATGTCTTATCCTTTTGGCTGAAAAGCTCATCTCTGCGTCAAGTGAATTTGAAAGGTGGGTACATTCCTGCATTCTCTTCCCTTGAACCGTACCTTTCGGCTGCAACCTGAATCATGCATCTTCAGATTACCTGGGGATATCGTTGAACATTCAAATCTGGGCCGCTGGCTAAAAACCTCAACCTGGTAAAATGACATATAACCGGTTATCGACATTTAACAACTGGTTCTTACCTATGTCGATTCGGGGCGTGCGCCAGTGACAGTGACCGAAAATCACCAGACTCTGCCCCTTCATTTCAAATATTTCTCTGATCATCGAATCGCCCACCTGCTGATTTTGCGGGTCATCCGGTCCCTGATGAAGTAACAGAATATCCGGTTTTTTGGCGATGACTTTGTTGAGTGATGACTGAAAGTCAATATCCGTTTTGCGCTGGTTTTTGTCCGGACGACCGATAATGCCGCAGATGCCGCCAGTCTGAATCCCACGGATGCTTTTCGTGTTGCCATCCAGTACAGTGACATTTGGGGCCAGTTGAGATGCATCGACGATATCATGGTTGCCATGCACACCGATCACATGCTGACTGATACTGGCGAATGCATTCCATACCTGCGTGACATCACCGGTTCCGCCGAGTTTACGACAATCAGGATAGTCATAAAAATCACCAGCCATCAATAAAGTATCGATGGTTGGGATTTCTTTTTGCTCCTGAAGCAGAACTAATTCTTCAGCGACGGCTTCACCCACCAAACGGGCTGAGCGATGATGAATTTCTCTGCCTTGTAAATCTGAAGTGGCAACGATTGATGAAATATCCTTTGGCAGGCCTTCTGCATAAGCCCGGAAAAATGGTAACAGAACCTTTCTGATATTTCCTTTTGGCCCGGAGCTCTGATATCTCAGTATATGGAAAGGCTTTTCTTCAGTTTTTATAATTCTTATCACAATGAATTCTCCTGACCGGTAAATTTCCGCTTAAACGACGACCGGCATGTTCAGAAAATATGCATCGGCTGGCTGATAATGATGAATACACTTTTTAAGTGGATTGTATTATATCAATAGCGACTCAAGCTATTTAATTTAAATAACCGTTTTTATTTTATGGGAATATCATCACTGATTCTTTGATTTGTTATTCTGATGGCAAAAACTTAATTTATTGTATTATCAATATTGAATTTATCAGGTAGTATGATATTTAATCGAATTAAAAACGATACAAATCAACAATCAAAAAATAATTCCGGACCGGATATTGAAGCATTCCGGTTCAGAAATACAGAATGATGATCATAGCAATAAGGAAGTATCGTGGAAGTAAAGTACCAGAAGGCACATTATTTTGACGGAGAATTGCTGGCCGAAATACGTGTACAGGCAATGAGAACAAGTCTGGAAGCCATTGGCAGATTTGATCCAAAGCGGGCGCGTGACAGATTTCTGGATAATTTTTGTCCGGAAGAAACATCCATGATTCTTGTCAATCATGACATCGTCGGCTTTTATTCTCTCTCAACCAGAGATGATTATCTGTATCTGGCTCATCTTTATATTTTGCCTGAATATCAGGGCAACAGGCTGGGGTTTCATACCTTAACCCGAATCAAAGAAATGGCGGCTGGCCTGAATTATCCGCTCCGGCTCGGGGCATTAAGAGGCAGCCCTTCCAATGATTTTTATATAGCGAACGGTTTTCGCTTCAGCCATGAGGAAGACTGGGATCTGTATTATGTGTGGGAACAGGGCGGGCCGGTGCGTCATTCGCCGGCTTTGGTTTCGGCGCAGGCTGGTTCGTGATAGTGCTTTGATCATCATTTTGTGTGGTTATCGGGACTGATTCCGGCATTGTCTCTTCCCGGTCACAGAAAATGGCGGTCTCAGTTTGGGTATATATACTTTGAAATGAAGTCCCCGATCATGTTCAGGAAAAGGATGCCTCATGAACATTAAGATAAGCATGATGATGTTGCTTTTCTCTCAGCTGCTGTTCAGCAGCCATCTTTGGGCTGCCACTGTGACGGTTTACAGCCTCGAAGCGATGCCTTATTGCGGACTGATAAACGGGCATCCTTCCGGCATTGCGATCGATATTCTCAATGAGGCAACCAAGTACGGAGCACCGGCATTTCAATTCCGGTTTGATATTCCCTGGATGAGAGCAACCCAGAGAGTTCAGTATGCAAAAGATGAATTAGTTGCCATTATTCCTTTTACCCGGTCAGCTGTACGGGAACATCAGTTTAAATGGGTTGCTGAAATAATGGCAACCGAATATCGGTTTTATTCCTATCACAGAACGGTGCCTGTACAGTCAGTTGGTGAGATTAAACATAAAACTGTGGGTGTGGTTCACGGGCATGCGATTATCCCCATGCTTGCCAATCTGGGATTACGCCTCGATACCGGTGCCAAAACCGCTCAGAAAAATATCCTGAAAATGATCAGCAAACGGTTTGATGTGATTGCCGATTCGGATGTCATTGTGATGTATAACTGGAAACAAGCCGGTCTGAAGATGGAAGAGCTGCAGGTCGGCCCGGCTATTGGTCAGATTAAGCGGGTTTATATTGCGACCGGATTAGACTTTCCTGATGATGTTGCTGCAAAGATTTCAGAAGCGGTCGCGATAATGAAGCAAAATGGTGAGCTGCAAAAAATCTATGATCGATGGTTGTAGGGTCTGTTGATTACTGAGCCAGATGTTAAACTACCCTTTTATTTTATTCAGAAGTAAAAAGGTAGTGTGATGAATCCGATTCTTGCGATGTTAAAAGAGCACAATATCAGCGATGCACAGATTAGTGAGCTGTTTCAGGCGTTAACACAAAATCCGCTGGCTGCGATGGCAACTCTCGGTCAGCTGAATTTGCCTCAGGAAAAGCTCCAGTCACTGATGGAGCAGCTGATGCAAAATCCGGCTTTGATCAAAGAAGCAGTTGAAGAGTTGGGGCTGGATTTCTCCAAAGTCGAAGAAGCAAAGCAACGGCTGCAAAATAACTAAGCTGTAAAATACATCAGGTCAACTGAATTTCCTAAGGCCGCTCAGTGCACCCCAAACCGGTGCCTGAGCGGCTTTTTTGATCGGTGAACCGTGCTGAGCCGGATAACAAAATAATTTTTTTTGATTGTCGATCAATCATATACATGGTTATGATAATGTGTATCAATATCAATTAGCATTCATCAACAGGTGAGCAACTTCAGGCCAATGTCGGCTGCATCTGAAAAAGGTGCCGGGATGCGGTCGGATGAATGATGTCAGTATATGAAACAGGGCTTTTGAGTTCATGAATAAACAAGATTTAAATCAGGCAGAAATCCGCTGGACAGACAATGATGTGCCGCATATCAAAGCTGGTAATTATGAAGCACTTGGTTTTGGTTATGGGTGTGTGCATGCCCGCGACCGTTTGTTAGAACTCGCAGGGCAGGCGATTGCGCTGCGGGGGGAACGGTCGAAATATTATGGGGCTGACGGATTTTCTACCGTTGGCTTTTTAAAAACGACCAACCTGAATTCTGATTTGATCTTCCGGATGAGACTGCCGGATGCGTGGGTTGAACAAGCACTGGCAAAACTGAGTCATAAAATCCGTGATTATATCTGTGGTTATGTGAATGGCCTGAATCATTATGTTAATCATATGCCGGATGATGCAAGGCGGCGTTTGAGTCCGGATGAGCACCTGGTGACTTTTGAACCTGCTGATGTGGTTCGTTCCGCGATGCGCTTTGGCATTATGAAAGAACTGGTTGAAATCGGGCCTTATATTGTCTCTTCTTCCCGGGCATGGCAGGAAAATCCGCCTGATGCCGCAGATTCAGAGAATTCACCCCATGCCAGAGCGGTTGAGACAGAAGGTGGTTTTGGCAGTAATGCCTGGGCTTTCGGTGGAGATGTGGTGGAAGGAGAAGGCGCGATTTTACTTGGCAACCCGCATTCGGCATGGAAACGCACGCCGCATCAGCAGCGAATTTACATGCATCAGTATCACCTCACCATTCCCGGTGAACTTGATGTTGCCGGGACTTCTTTTCTTGGTTTTCCGCTGCCGATGACCGGCTACAATGCTGATGTCTCATGGAGTATTTTAGACGCAGCAACGGTCACGCCGTATGTGTTACAGAAAATGGTGGTCGCTGAGTCAGACGGGCAACTGACTTACCTGATGGACGGCGAAACAAAGCCATTATCGGTCAGATCTGTGACGATAGATGTACTTGAAAATGACGGCCAGGTAAAACCCCGGACTTACGAATTTATCGAATCGGAACTGGGTATCCTCTATCAGTTGCCTGAGCGTCCGGGGAAACCGAAGGGATGGTATGCGATTACTAACCCCGGAGAGAACAATGCCTGCGGGCTGGACCAGTTTCTTGAAGCAGCGAAGGCGGGGTCTGCGCGTGAGTTTGTCGCTGCGATAGAAAATAACCGGGGGATTTTGTGTCAGCTGGTGGTTGCAGACCGCCACGGCGAGGTGGGTTATGTGGTGGCGGGCAATGTGCCGCCACTCAGCGACGAAGCCATGGCGCAATGTCACATCGGGGACGAAACTGCAGCATTTCATGTGCTGGACGGCACCCGCAGCGATTGTGCTTTACGCGATGCAGACAACCGGCCTTTACAGGCGCCCGCTTCGTTTTATCCCAATGTGATCACCCGTGGGGTGATTCAGAATACCAACAACAGTTATAAATTTACTGAATACGGAAAAATCCAGCCTGATTATCCATCGGTATTTGGTCAGCATAAGGACGACCATCAAATCGGTAAACATATCGCGGCCGGGCTGAGATATGATCCGAGGCTGATGATGTCTGTACGGAGAATAAAAGAACTGCTTGCCAAAGGGCCGGTGACGCCCGAAAGTGCGCTCCGGATCATTTTTGATAACCGCAATTACGCGGCAGAAACGTTTCTTGATGACATTCTTACGCTCTCTGAACTGGCTGGTTCAGAAGCTGCCCGGAAAGGATTTGCGGCATTACGGGGATGGGACAGAAAAAACAATGCACAAAGCCGTGGCGCACTGCTGTTCCATCAGTTCTGGAACAAAATGGTTCAGACTGATCTGCTGAAAGTCCCGGCCAGCGGTAATCCGGAACTCGGGTCGCAACTTGAAATGACATCAGGTAGTGCGCCGGTGATCATTGAAGCGCTTGAAACATCAGTCACTGAGCTGACAGATTTCGGATTCAGCCCGGATGAACCCTGGGGAAATGCCCTGTATCAAACCGCCGATTCAGCTCAAATTCCATTGCACGGCGGCTCTTATCAGGAAGGGATTCTCAATGGTGAAATGCCGGCACCGCTAACGGAAAAGGGCTTTCCTTATATCCTGTTCGGCACGGCGTATGTTCAGCTGGTGAAATGGGAGAGCGGGCAAATCGTGGTGGAAGCTTTGCTCAGCCACGGCCAGCGGGACGGGGTTGAGTCCGCCGGACGAACCGCTCAGCTCCGGATGTTTTCCAATAAACAGTTGTACCGGGTGCCTTATTTGCCGCAGGAGTTAGCTGGTGCTGAGTTAAGTCATTCAGCATTTCCTGAGATATCTGTTGCGGAATAACCAGGCGGGAATATTAAAAATTCAGTGTCATTTTTATTTAGCAAAAACTTAATGTGCTACTTGTTTGTATTTAACCTCTTTCCTATTTAATGGGATGTGTTTATGATTGCGGCGCTTACACATACCAATTACAGGAAATATATTTAATGAAACTGAAAACTCTGTTGGCTGTTTTTTCTGCCATGGCTTTACTGCTGGGCGTTGTCGGGGAATGTGCTGCGGTCTCATTCTCCGGAACGTTTTATGCCAGCCAGTCATGTCCGGCTTATCAATCTAAAAATAAGAAGACCAATCCCGGTAATATTTATCTGGTTTCCGGGCAGTCTTATCAGATTCGCGAAGCGAATAAAAACAATGCGAGCTGGTATCGTGTTGTTGTGAGTGGCGCTAACCCGCAGTTACGTTGGGTTTCCGCTGATTGCGGCGAGGTGAAAGGGAGCAGTTCTGATTCATCCGGCAGTTCCGGTTCAGGCAGTTCTGGTTCAGGGAACAGCTGTTCCACTGCCGGGTTAGAAGACAGTTACGTTTTTGCCCTGAGCTGGCAACCAGCGTTCTGCGAAACCCATTCCTCCAAACCTGAATGTAAGGTCACTGACGCTGATGCTTATCAGGCCGGGAATTTTACGCTGCACGGATTATGGCCGAACAAAGCATCGTGCGGCACCAGTTATGGTTTCTGCGGACGCTATTCCCATTCACAAAGCTCTTTCTGTAGCTATGCGGCTGTGCCAATGTCGTCATCAACCCTGAAGTTACTGGGTCAATATATGCCAAGTGCAGCTTACGGTTCCTGTCTGCAACGTCATGAATGGTACAAACATGGTACTTGTCAGACTCAACGGGATGCAGACGGATACTTTAAAACTGCGATTCGTTTACAGAAAGAGTTTAACCAGGGGGTGGCGTATTTCATGCGGGATCATATCGGCAAATCGGTCTCCACGCAGGACTTTTTCGATGCCGTGGATCAGGCTTTCTTCGATGGGGCGCACAAGCGGTTACAGATTTCCTGCAAAAACAGCCAGCTGGTGGATGTGTATATCAACCTGCCAAAAGTGCTGGATGATAACGCATCACTTGAAAGCTTAATGATGGATGCTGATCCGAAGTTTTCTAACAAATGCGGCAGCAGCTTTACCGTGGATGAAATCGGGCAGTAAACTGGTTTATAAAATACAGCAGATAAACATCGGAATAAAAAAGGAGGCGGGAGCCTAATGCCAGTCAGTTAAGCTGACTGGCATTCTTTTTTCATGAGTTTCCCAGTGCTTTTCGCAGCGTATTGACCAGATGATCAGCCTGCCTTGTGGTTTCCGGCAGGCGATATTTGGGGGATGCTTTCAGAACCCATTCACAGGCAGTTTCCAGAGAGACCTTATGGCCGATCGAGACATAAATCGGGTTGATGTCCGTCTGGGTTCTCAGCGCGCAGCCGACGATCTCATTCTGATCCATCAGCGGTGCCGATGAACCTCTTTCCGGCGCGGGTGGTTCATGTTCACCAGTCAGGCGGGTTTTACCGCAGCCAATCGTGGGGACATCGAAAATCACGCCGAGGTGACATGCCAGCCCGAAGCGTCTTGGATGAGCAAACCCCTGACCATCGCAGAGAATCAGATCCGGCGTGTGCTGCACTTTATCAAATGCTTTGATCAGTGGCGGCAGTTCCCGGAATGAGAATAACCCCGGAATATACGGAAAGTGAACTTCATCCTCTGCGGTTTGGGTTTCGACCACTTCAAGTGTATCGGCATCAAGAATCACAACCGCAGCCACGAGCCGGTTGCCCGCTTTCGGGTAAGCGACATCAACGCCGGCAATATAGCTCACTGTGCTGAGCTGATCGGTTTTGACCACTTTTTCCGACAGTTGTTGCTGTAATGTCAGCGCTTCGGCTTCGGATAAATTCCATGGGTGTTCGAGGGTTGGTTTCATAATGATTTCCCTGCAATTACCTGATTGACGATTGCTGTTGTGCCCTGACAACTCTCAATCGTGTACTGGCTGGGAATACCTTGTTTGGACTGGCGGTAAACCTGTTTGAGTAGCTTGATATAGTCGTCAATGTGCATTGAGAGTAATGCCGGGCTTATTGCAATATGATTTGAACGACAGCGGTTGTAAGTATCCAGGGTGATTTTATTCACCGGAACCAACTGTTTCTTTTCGCCGTAAATGATTGAACCCCGTTCAGGCGTGCCGTTAATCAATGCTTTAAATGTATTTGCAGTACTGGTTTTTATCTCGGTTTTCAGGAGTGCTTTTAATTTATCGCCTTCATATCGTTGGCTGCTGAACCCGGTGCCGTAGGCAAAATATTTCAGGTGTGGCATTTTTTTGATGACAGCGAGAGGCAAAGGTTGCTTTTTGGTGACGCTCAGCTTTTCCAGATCCAGTTTGAGTAAAGGTGAAAAACCGGTGGCCTGTTCATGCCCGAAATAAACTTTTTTCAACCCTTTCATCGTGCCAATGTTGGTAATATCGCGGATATACCGTTCACTGAACGGGCCAAATTCTTTGCGGTAGTACAAGGCCAGAGATTTGATATGTGTGTTCCGGATTTTGGGTAGTTTATCTGAGCCCAGTTGCCAGATATGGAGTGTTTTCAAAGCGTTCAGCTGGCTGAGCGCAGTCACATCAGTGAGTTCGGGAGTCGTCAGGTCCAGAAATTCAAGCTGACGGAGGCTTTCCAGCCCTTTCAGTGTCGTTTGCACTTCTGAGTCTAAGGTGAGTTTTTTGATTTGGCTACCCGGTTTTATTTTGCTGAAATCCACAGCTTCTTCCAAGCCACTCAGCTTTAATGTCTGAATGGACTGAAGCTGTTCCAGCCCGCTTAAATCAGGTTGCTCAGAATCAACAGAAACCTCTTTGATTCCCGGGCTGAGTTTTATCTGCCGGAATGAGAACTGATAGAGTCTGAGGCGAAGAGATTCCAGATGATCCGTTCCCTGAATATTCATTTCCCTGAGCGGGTATTTAGAAGTGATCCGTAACGATTGTAACTTCTTATATTGCTTCAATGCAGAGACTGACTGATAGAAATGAGCCGGATTTTTCTTCAGCAGAACCAGCTCAAGAGATTCGACAGTATCGTTAGCGGATTTGAGTGTGAGGTCAATATCTCCGGCAATGATCTTCAGATCAGACAGTTCTTTAAACTGATTGATTGTCTTCAGATCAGCATTTTCTGTTTCTTCCAGTTTGATATCGATACTATCACTATCTGTATTATATTTTTGTCCGGATAATTCGGCCTGTTCTGTATTTGCCTGAGCGAAAGGAATCGCCGATAAGGATAAAAGGATCAGGGAAACCAGCCTGAAATGACGCATATTCAATTCCTGTGTTATTCAAATTAGTGATATGAGGCGGGATGATATATGTAATGTGTCTGAATATGCAAAAGATTATCGATTTTAAAACATAACCTCTGATAAATGCGTCGAATGGTTCAGAGAGTGTTTGAGTATCCGGCATCAAAGCTGTGACTCTTTTTTGCAGAGATGTTCCGGGGCGCTGAGGATTTTGAGTGGTCAGTGTTTCAACAACGTCGGGACACTGACCCGCCGGAATGTGATTTTATCCTCATCAGGCTATTTCAGTTTCATAAAACTATTTCAGTTTCAGAAAATCGCCATCAATGATTAACAGTTTGACGCCGGTTTCTGTGACAGAGCGGTGAGAGCTTAAATCGTCTGAGACGATATAAGACATGCCCGGTGTTAACTGACTTTTCTCTCCGCTTTCCAGTTCATTGATCACTTCCCCTTCAAGGCAATACACGATGTGTCCTTTTTGGCACCAGTGATCGGCCAGATAGCCGGGTGAGTATTCGACGGTTCTGATCCGCAGTCCGTCAAACTGAATGGTTTGCCAGAAGGCGACGCCTGTTGTACCGGGATGCTCTGTTTTGGGAACCTGTGACCAGTCGATGGTTTGAAACGGGATATTTGGATTATCCATCATCTTCCTCCCTGAAAGTCATGAGTCATGGGTCTGTAAAAGTTGTGGGGGATATAAAACTGTAAGTGTTCAAAACCGTATTGTATACCCAAACAACCTGAAGATGCAGGGGTCAGTGAGATTTGTCTCAGAGCCAGACAAACTCACCCGCAGGGTGGGAGCTGAATGGCACATTTCTGCGTCAGGATAATTTGAAAGGTGGGTACATTCCTGCATTCCCTTTCCTTGAGCTGCACCTTTCGGCTACACGCATGAATCATGCATCTTCTGGTTGCTTGGGTATATTCCGCTGAGCATTATCTTGTCATCCGGCAGCGCTGATTAAAGATAAAAAAATAAGGGAGACAGCTATTTTTGTCCCCCTTACTTTCAGTATTTTTACTTCAAAGCCTTTATTTCAAACCTTTTATTTCAAAACCTTTATTTCAAAACACGGGCCCGGAACTGGCGGCCTTTGACCTTGCCCTGTTCGAGTATTTTTGCTGCTTTTTTGGCAACCTGTTTTTCAACTGCGACGTAAGCCCGCATATCAAAGAGATTAATCTTTCCGACCTGTTTGCCCTCAATGCCCTGTTTACCGGTTAATGCGCCGAGAATATCGCCCGCCCTAAGTTTCTGTTTTTTACCACCGGAGATCTCAATTGTCGCCATCGGTGCGGTAAAAGGCGCCTCCGGTAGTCCGGCTTCTGATGGTAACTGAGCCGGTTCGATTGGCAGATTCATGTATTCATCAATCTGAGAGACACGAATCATTTCTTTGTCACTGAACAGACTGCAAGCCACGCCCTGACTACCGGCCCGGCCGGTCCGGCCAATCCGGTGAACGTGGACTTCAGGGTCGCGCGAGAGCTGGAAGTTGATCACCATATCCAGATCGGCCACGTCCAGCCCGCGGGCGGCGACGTCGGTGGCGACCAGAATGGAAATACTTTTATTGGCAAACTGAACCAGCGTCTGGGTGCGGTCACGTTGTTCCAGATCACCGTGGATATCAATGACATCAAAACCGGCATTGTAAAGGGAATCCGCAACCGACTGTACTTCCCGCTTGGTATTACAGAAAATCACCGCAGATTCCGGCTGATGATGCAGCAGCAGGGTTTTGGTCGCGGCCAGTCGTGACTGTTCATCGGTAATTTTGTAGAAATGTTGCCGGATAGATGAAGACTCATGGGTCGATTCAACCTTCACCATTTCCGGATTGCGCATGATGCGCTGGGTTGTCGACTGAATCTGAGGCGGGAATGTCGCACTGAACAACAGCGTCTGACGTGCTGTCGGCGCGGCGTCGATAATGGCATCCAGCGCATCCTGAAAACCCATTTCCAGCATCCGGTCAGCTTCATCCAGCACCAGTGTATTGAGCTCTTCGAGCTGAATCCGGCCTTTGTTGAGGTGATCTAACACTCGTCCGGGCGTGCCGACCAGAATATGAGCGCCGTGTTCCAGTGAACCAATCTGCGGCCCCATCGGCATGCCACCACACAGGGTCAGCACTTTGATGTTGTGAATGGTCCGGGCCAGGGTGCGGATTTCTTTCGCCACCTGATCGGCCAGCTCGCGCGTTGGACAAAGCACCAGCGTCTGGACCCTGAAGCGTTTCACATTCAGGTTTGTCAGCACGGTCAGGCCGAATGCGACGGTTTTTCCCGAGCCGGTTTTTCCCTGACCGATGACATCTTTGCCCTGCAACATCAGCGGCAGGGTTTGTGCCTGAATTGGGGTCATCGATTCATATCCCAGAGAGTCAATGTTTTGCAGTAAGGCGGGCGATAAGGGTAATGAAGAAAATGGTTGCTGGCTCAAGGGAACGTCCTGAATGAAAGTCATAGAATTGATGGGGTGCACAATAGTCACTTCCTGAGCAGAATACAAGCCCGGAGATGGCGCGATGTGCGGTTTTTTTGCTCACTCTTAAGCCACGCTTAAGATCCACCTTATAGGATGATCCTTTGAAAAACGGATAGTGTATACCCAAACAACCTGAAGATGCAGGTTTCAGTGAGATTTGTCAGGCTCTGAGACAAGGCACTGATTTGAAGACATAGTTATTCTACGTTGAAAATCAGTAACACCGTATCAGAGCCTGACAAACTCACCCGCAGGGCGTGAGCTGAAAGGCACCTTTCGGCTGCACGCTGAATCATGCATCTTCAGGTTGCTTGGGTATAAAAGGTGTCGTTCAGGTGAAATCGGTTTTAGGTGTAGTCATCACCATGGTGTTCTTTGCGGGGGGCTGGTTTGTCTGGCAGTACGAGGCTGACCTGCATTATTTAAGTCAGCAGATGGCGTGGGAGGTCAACACATCTGATCCGTTGAACAGCCGGATGCAGGAAGCAAGAACGCATGATACCAATCAGCTGGTCTTAAGACAGGTGGACCGGAGTAATCATCTGGCGGTGTTTGTCAGCACCACCATGGATAACCGGTTTGAGGTGTTGTTTCTGGTCAGGCAGCGGTGCGGGGGCAATCACACCTATCCGGCTATCTTGGATTCAGGAACAGGTGAGCGGATTTTGTTTCAGTGTGATCCGGACAGCGGCACCCTGTCATTTCGCCGGGTCTGGAAAAAACCAGCGTCGTTTCACATCATATTCAACAATCAGATTCTGCATTTTAAACCAGCCGAATGGGCGTTATCCCGCTTGAAAAAAGATCAGTTTATGCAGCTTCATGCGAGATTTTACCAAAGGAAACAGGTTGCGAATGTGTACGAATGGCGCAGGGACTGAAAGCGCAGAGAATGAAAACGGCTACCCTGATGACCTGACAGGTCATTTAGACCGGTTTATTATGAGTATTGTGCAACATTACTGAGATGAAGTATGTTTATAGCCACGCAACAATCATGCACCTTCTGATTGTTTCGGTATATCATGATGCACATAGCTGACCGACAGGGAGACGTCACACGAATGAGTCATTCAGAACATCTGTATTATATTTTGACCCACAATAACGAGCGTTACCGTGACTTGCTGAAGTCATACCAGCCGGATGGTCTCACAGAGACGAAGGATCGCAGTCAGGCCACTATTTTACTGGCTTCCCCGCCGATGGCGGCAACCTGTCTGGGGGATTTCCCCAAACTGGAGTGGTTACAGTCGATTTATGCCGGTGTGGATGCGCTGATAGGTTCTGACCTGAGGAAAGACTATCAGCTCACCAATATTAAAGGGATCTTCGGCCAGCTGATTTCTGAGTATGTGCTCGGGTTTCTGACCAGTCATCACCGGCATTTTGTTTACTATAAATATCAGCAGAGAAAACAGCAGTGGAAACCATGCCGTTACCGTTCTCTGGCGGGTGAGACCATGGTGATTCTCGGCACGGGGTCCATCGGCAGTCATTTAAGTCAGGTTGCGGGGGCGTTGGGTATCCGGACTCTCGGCATTAACCGCAGCGGGATTCCGCCGAAGCAGAGTGCCTTTGATCAGATTTTTCATATCAATGAAATCAATACGGCGTTGTCACAGGCACAAATTGTGGTGAATACATTACCCGCCACACCGGAGACCGATAAACTGATCAACCGGGAATTTCTCAGTTATTGCAATCAGGCGATTTTGTTTAATGTCGGCCGGGGGCAGACACTCGATGAAGAGGCCCTGATTCCGGCCATTGAAGCCAAATATATTCAGCATGCGTATCTGGATGTGTTTTGCAAAGAACCTTTGGATAACGATCATCCGTTCTGGCAGCATCCGAACATCACTGTGACACCGCATATTGCTGCGGTCAGCTTTCCCGATCAGGTCGCTGAGGAGTTTGCCGCCAACTTCCAGCGCTGGCGGGATGGGTTCTCACTGCATAACCGGATCGATTTTGATAAAGGATATTAAAGGTGACTTTTCCGGCGCTTTTGCGGGCAGAAAGCGCCGCGATCAACGCCTTTGTTGTCCGGTAAGCTCAAATTCTTTCCTGATTTTCATGACCTTTACTGTGTTTCCTGCCATACATCATGAATCCGTTTTTGATTAATTAAAATAAAAATCAACCTTTGAAACCGATTACATATTGTTCAATAATTGCTCTCCACTTCTCGTTGAATTCTGTCGTATCAACGATTTTGCTACGTCACTCCAAGTAAGTTTAATGAGGAATCTATGAAACTAAGTAAATTTGTGTCCGGATTAATTGTTGTCACCGGATTTATCGCGATACCAGCTATTGCCGGGATTAAGATTGGTAATGTGTATATTGATGATACGTCAGTCGATTATCCGGATGAGAGTTCATTCAAAATTGAATATGGCTTGTTTGGTTCTGTACCTTTTGTTCTGTCTGATAATGCCACTTTTTATCTGACTCAGGATGAGGGCGAAAGTACGGTGACTCTCGGTAGCCAGTCACCTAAACTGAATTGTGGTAAAAGCGGCGTTCTAACAACGTGCAAGCCATACAGTAATACCTATTCATATACAGCTAAGCTGAGTAATTTAAGTAATACAAACAAGAATATACTGGCAAATACCTGTACACCCATGGAATTTAAGGTATATGCACATTATTACCTTGGAAGTACTCTGAGTTTGAACTCTGTCAAAATTGGTCCCTCTACGACCCTTGACTGGCTGATTACATCGGGGCGGATTTATCCTACGACAGTAACCTCCGGTGAAAAAATTGCATTGAGTGTAACAGCAGGAACCCGGTGTTCCGATAACATTCAGCAGAATCCTTCCTTTGGTGTTTATATTGCAGATGAAAACTTAGTGGGTACTCACTATCTTGGTAGTATATTAGTTCAAAATGCTGTGACAAATAATCTTTATGTCACGCTCCCTTCTCTGTCGGCCGGGACCCACTATCTGGTGGCTAAGGTTGATAACAAAAATGCAGTGGATGAAATCAACGAAAAAAATAATGCGGTCGCATTTAAATTTACCGTTGTCGATGACAGTACCAGCACAACAACCAGCCTGACTAAAGCGCTGACCCGGGAAAAGAATTCCGATGTTAACAGCAGTGGTCTTGTGAGTTATCTGAGCAGAAATGAAACACTGTCTGAAAACTTTGCTGAACAACCGCAATTGCCTGATCTCTCGGGATTGAAAGTCATGGATTCAGAAATCGCTGAACCTGAAAGTATCGAATGGGAATAGTCTTCGGATTCTCCGGGCCTGTTTCCTCTCAGAGAAACAGGTCGTTTTTGTTTTGAATTATCAGCCTTCAACTGAAACCACCTGCGATGGTGGTTTTTTTTTACAGAGTAACCATGTGAGATTATGGACTTCATTCAGTCTGTGTTTCCTGCTCCCGCTGATGAAAATCCTGAAACTGCTGCAAAAACCACTGAATTTTATCAGAGCTGTCACGGGTTTTGTGCCAGTAGAGCATCAGTTTGTAAGTGGGTAATTCAAAGGGCAGTTGATTCATCTCGATATCAAGACGCTGGTGGATTTCCTGCGCGTATCGGTTAGGCAGAGTCAGTAAATAAGGTGTATTGGGGACGAAATAAGGTGCGGCCAGTACACTGGCGGCTTTCAGGGCGACCCTGCGTTTCTTCTTTTTTCCGGCCAGCGCGATATCAACAATACCTCTGGGTTCATTCCACGGCGTTATCAGAATATGCTGACCCGCAAGAAATGCTTCGGATGTTAACGGGGTGTTTTTGTCACCGGACCAGGTTTGACGGCAACGAATATTGACATAATGATCTTCGAACCAGCACAGGCGGCAGATACTCTCTGTGCTTTTTTTCTGCTGGTGTTCAAACCCACACACAAAATCAAGTTTGCCATTCATCAGTGCGTCGCCTGGTATTCTTTCTTCCAGCTGAACAAACTCAAAATGAATATCGGGAAAGTGCTGGCTGAGATGCGCCGTAAAAGGGGATAAACACCAGGAAGTATAATCGGTCACGGCAATGGTGAAGGTATGCGGCTCATACGGAGAAAAACCATGAGAAGCTTTCAGGCCGTCTTCGAGCATGGTGAGGGCCGGTAGTATCTGTTCAGCCAGATGGTGGGCATATTCTGTCGGTAACATCTTGTTTCCGGCGCGGATAAATAGTTCATCTTTCAGTCTGTCCCGCAGGCGGGTCAGGGCGTGACTACAGGCTGACTGACTGAGATTCAGCTGTTCTGCGGTTTGAGAGACGGAGCGGGTCCGGTAAATCACACTGAATAACCGGAGTAAATTTAAGTCGATATTCATGTATCACCATCATATCCTGATTGCAATCTATGCATTTTATTCATAATCCGGGATAGATTACACTGGTTCCCGTCATTGAGCGTTTTATTTTTAAAGGATGGAAAAAGTCGTATGAGAATCAGACCCGCAGTCAAAGAAGATGCCGCCACAATACTTGGTTTTATCAATGATCTTGCTGTATTTGAAAAAGAGCCGGATGCCGTACTCAATACGGTTGAATCGATTGAAACACGCCTGTTCGGAGATGAAGTACACGCTCAGGCGATTATTTGTGAAGAGGACGGGCAGCCCGTCGGTTTTGCGGTCTATTTTTTCAATTACTCGACCTGGCTCGGGCAGTACGGGCTTTATCTGGAAGATTTGTATGTGTCTGAAGATCAGCGCGGCGCCGGTATCGGTAAAGCGATCATGAAATATCTGGCCCAGACTGCGGTGAATAAAGAGTGCGGCCGGTTTGAATGGGTGGTGCTTGACTGGAATCAGAAGGCGATCGATTTTTACCGGAGCATTGGTGCCGAGCCGCAGGATGAGTGGATTATTTACCGGATGACCGGTCAGGCATTGCAGGATTTTGCGGCGCAGGATTAAGTTCCGGTACGGCCCGGTGATGAGAGCCCGGAGATTCAGCCTCTGAAATTCTGAGGTCAGGCTTCTGAATTTACGAATAGACGATCAGTCTGCTTCGTGGAATATTGAGGGAAATGATTCAGATAAGGTGTCAGTATGCTTTCCTCGTCGTCTTCCTCCCCGGCCGGGGCCCGGTGGATAAAACAACAGTTATCCGGCCATCCGGTGATACAAATTCTGTTGGTTTCAGGCCTGATTATACTGGCAGGCTTTATTCTCGCTCAGTTTATTCCGGTGTCGATGGCCTGGGCTGCCGGGCTGACCGTTTTCTGTCTGGTTTGCTGGGGTACAGGCATCGTGCCTGAATACTGGCCGGTGCTGGTGTTCTTTCTGGTGGCGATTGTTTGTCATGTCGCCACGCCTCAGGTTGTTTTCTCCGGATTCACCTCATCGGTCTTCTGGCTGTTTTTTGGCGGCATGATTCTGGGCGCATCGATTCGTTATACCGGGCTGGATAAACGGGCCGCGGTTCTGATTACCCGGGTGATGGGCCGTTCGTATGCCGGCATGATTGCCATGACGGTGGTGTGTGGTTTTCTGCTGGCATTCATTATTCCTTCTGCGATGGGCAGGGTTGTGTTGTTACTGCCGATTGTGACCGGGCTGGCTGAACATATGGGTTATTCACCGGGCCGGAAAGGATGGCTGGGCTTTTTACTGGCGGCATTTTTTGGCACGGTATTGCCGGGTTTTACTATTTTACCGGCGAATGCGCCCAATATGGTGCTGGCCGGAACGACAGAAAACCTTTACCACTTTCACATGTCTTACTGGGATTATCTGAAGATTAATTTACCGGTATTGGGGATGCTCAAATCCGCAGTGTTGATTGTCCTGATTGTGTGGATGTTTCCCGATAAGGCGCCAGCGTTTGCACCATCTGAGCAAAACCAGCGGTTGCCACTCAGTGGCCCGGAGAAAAAGCTGATAGCGATTATTGGTTTGTGTCTGCTGGGCTGGCTGAGTGATAGTCTGCACCATGTTTCTCCCGGCTGGATTGCGCTGGCGGCAGCGGTGATCTGCCTGCTGCCGGGAGCAGGGCTGACAGCCAGACGTTGCCTCAGTGAGGAAGTGAATTATGGCTCGCTGTTCTTCATCGCCGGTGTGCTCGGACTCGGAGCGGTGATATCTGCTTCCGGTTTAGGTCACGCGCTGGTGGAGATACTCAGTGAATCGGTTGGCTTTTCGCCGGATCATGACCTTTATAATCTCGGGGCATTAACCGGTATGTCGACCCTGATTGCGTTTGTTGCCAGCCCGCCGGGTTTGCCCATCGTGATGACGCCGGTGGCGGAAGGATTTGCCGGTTTGACCGGGCTGTCACTCACGGCTGTACTGATGACGCAGGTGATGGCCTTTTCCAATATCTTTTTGCCTTATCAGTCCCCGCCGCTGTTGAGTGCGGTACAAATGGCAAAAATTCCGCTTGGCCCCGCCAGTAAGCTATGTTTCACCCTGTTTGTGATCACGCTGTTGGTGCTGATTCCACTGAATCTGCTCTGGCTGCATTTGCTTGGTGTGATACATTAATTTTCTGCGTTTCAGAGCTTTCTGCGTTTCAGAGGAGACGACGATGGAAATTCATCAGTTGAAAACTTTCTTAGCGGTTGCCCGGGAAGGCAGTATTACCCGCGCATCTGAGCAGCTTTACCTCAGCCAGCCTGCGGTGAGTGCCCACGTGAAAGCGATAGAGGACACGCTGGGGCTGATATTGTTTGAGCGAACCCCGCAGGGGATGCGTCTGACGGCTGACGGAAGCGTGATTCTGGCACAGGTTGAGTTGACGTTAAATGCGCACCGGGAAATCTTTGAACAGGCGACCAGGCTGAAAGGCAAACTGAGCGGCACACTCCGGCTGGGTATTGGCTGTCAGACCGCACCGGAAATGCTGGGGGAACTGCTGACCCGGCTGGCTGAATATTATCCGGATGTGACGGTTTCTCTCCGGCACAACAGTGCGGCTGAAGTGATTCAGGGGGTGCGGAGTGAAGAGCTGGATGCCGGGTTCTACAGTGAAGCCGGAGAATCCGATCCGATGTTTGATACTGTTGAAGTCGGGCGGTTCGGGATCTATCTGTCTGCACCACCGGGCCTGATTGATTTATCACAGCCTGTCGACTGGCAACAACTGGCTTTACTGCCATGGATTTGCCCCGCATCAAGTACCTGTTGCGGGCGCGCCGCCGAGAAGTTATTCGACAAGCATCAGATCCGCCCCGTTAAAGTCATCAGTGTTGACCGGGAGCAGGTCACCAAAAACCTGATCGCCGGCGGGGTCGGCATTGGTCTGCTGCACACCGATACGGTCAGGGAAGCGCAGTTATCCGGTGAAGTTGAGGTGATCTGTGAAGCACACAAAGCCGCCAGAGTGTTGTACTTCACATTAAAAAAACGGGCGGGTGATCCATTACTCAAAGCCATCAATACCCTGTTGTGTGAGGTCATTGCCCATTATTAACCGGGGAATCTGATTGATTCGTTGAGACCTTATGATGAAAATTGTTCCTGCAACCACTGAATAAAAACGCGGGTCCGGGCAGATTGAAGTGTTTTTCCGGGGTACAGGCATTTCTGGTCAGCTCTGAAGGTGGCTGGATCAACGGCCAGGTGATCCGGACAAATGGCGGGATGGTTTAAGCGGGCCGGTAGCGCAGCCCCGATCCGGCTGCGCTTTTGGGCTGAGGGTCAGACTGAAAAACGATTCACCTGTTTCACCAGAGATTCGGCGCTGCCCAAAGACTGCTGAACCGATTGTTTCATCTGAGAGGAAAGCGTTTTGGTCTCTTTGGACATGCCGGACATCTGAACCAGATTGGTGGTGATTTCCTGAGCTACCTGACTTTGTTGATCGGTGGCATTTGCGGTTTGTGCCGCCAGATCCTGAATTTGATCTGAGGCGGTTTTGATGGCATCCAGTACCCCCCGGGTTTTCTCATTCAGCGTTTCAGTCGATGAAGCAATCTGTACACTGTCATTGATGGATGTCACCGCCTCAGAGACTTCTTTCTGAAGCGATTGAATCATCGTCCGGATATCTTCTGTTGAAAGCTGGGTTTTTCCGGCCAGCTGACGGACTTCATCAGCAACAACGGCAAAGCCACGCCCTTGTTCGCCCGCCCGGGCGGCTTCAATCGCGGCATTTAAAGCCAGCAGGTTCGTCTGTTCGGAAATGCTGAGAATGACATCGAGAACCGACGAAATTTTGTCCGAGCTTTGGGACAGCTTTTCGACCACATCTGAGGCATGCTGAATCTGGCTGGTCAAATCGTGCAATCGTTCTGTCGAAGCCAGAATAGATAGTTCTCCTTCATCAGCTAAACCTGCCAGTTGTTCGACATGAGTTGCTGTATCCGCTGCATTGCCGGCAACATCATGTGTTGTCGCACTCATTTCTTCTATTGCGGTGACAATGGTATCCAGAGAGGTATCGCTTTGCTCACTCAGGGAAGCGGACTGTGTTGCGGCCTGGCTGATCGTCTCCATTTCATCCCGGATGGTATCCGCACCCTGACGAATCTGCCTGATAATCGAGCCAAGTTTATCGACAAAGCCGTCAAGTTCGCGGCTTAAATCACCGGTCTCATCTGCTTTTGTGTTGTTAATCCTGCGGGTTAAATCGCCATCGCCCTGACTGATTTCATGCAGATCATGCGTCACATTCCGGATGGCATTTGAGATGTTTCTGGGCGCAAGCCAGGCGAGGAAAATACTGAGTGTCAGCACAAATGCAGACAGGATCATCACAACCACTTTAAAAGTCTCAATATGATCGTGAATCGTTTCATTTTCGATGGCGGAATATTTGCTGATTAACTCCTCTGAACCATCGTAGATTTCACGCAGTTTGATAAATGCCGCTTCATGGGAGCCGGTATGAATCCGTTTAGCTGTCTCAAAATCATGGTTTTCAATGGCTGTTAACAGACGGTCAATTTCATGAGTCCAGTTTTGGTAAAGGTTTTGGAATGGAGAGAGATACCTGACAATTTCAGGCTCCTGCCGGGTTTGCTGAATAAATTTTTCCATCCGGCTTTTGGCTTGTTCAGCATTACTCAGGGCTGTGTCTTTCAGCGTCTGATGCCGGGCTGAGCTGATCGATTCTGAAAAGGTTAAAAGTGAGAGGGCCAGAGCTGACTGGTAGAGATCCCGGTCTGCATTTTGAATCAGACCCGCGGAGTCTTCATATTTGCCGGTATTTTCCTGAATGTATACCACCAGGTTATACGATGTTAAAACCACAACTAAAAAAACGGCACTGAGCAATGAAAAAAAGAAGGTATATTTTGCCCGAATTGTTTGTATGAACGGCATGTCATTTTCTCCCTGTTCAACATATAACCTGAATCGATTTAGCAGTATTGCCTGACGATTACGTCTTTCTGATGTGTAACCGCATGATTTTCATGAAATCGCTGTCATTATGGTCATGTTTTTTGTTATTACATTATGAACTTCTATACTTGATTGATGAAGTATGTTTAAAACTAATAACTAAGTTATATTCTGTAAGTTGTCAATTAACTGAATGACATTTTCATTGCAGTTAGTGTTGACTCATCGTTGTTATACATTTTGTAGTCAGGAATGGTTCATGAAGAAAAGTTGGCTTGGGTTGTTGCTGTTGGTTTTACCGGTCACTTTCTGGCGGTGGAGTTATTCTGAAAGCGGGATCTGGTGGGCCGAAAACTGGTCATCTGTGCCGGGGCTGATGGTTTTTGTCTATCTCATCTGTAGCGGTTTTTTTTTCTTTTCCAGACGGTGGATTCCGGGTGGTTTGTCAGTGCTGCTGTGTATTTTATTTGTTGTCAGAGGACTTCCTGACAGCCAGGGTAAACAGGCAGAATGCGGGGAAACAGTCAGGATTCTCCAGTACAATATGATGTTCGAAAATGAAATGGTTGACTCTTTCATTGAGTTTGTCAGAGCTTCCTTGCCTGATTTAATGGTATTGCAGGAAGTGACGCCGCAACATGGCACCTTGTTGCGTTCACTAAGTGATTTATATCCTTATCGTTATGGCGGACAGCCCAAAATCGGATATCCGTCTAATCAGTTAATCCTGAGCAGGCAGGTTTTATACGGCATGTCTGTTTATCGGACAAATGATGATCAGAAGCTGATACGCGGTTTCTGGCAGCCAGCTCCTGGCGTGGACATTGCGTTGTTTACCGCTCATCCGCCGTCTCCGAGAGATCAACAGCTCTGGCACCGGCGAAATCTGATGTTTCAGACATTGTCTTATCTGACCGGATTTGTTCCGGTTGACAATTCGCTGGTGATTGGAGATTTTAATTTATCTTCAGATACGCAGCGTTATCAGCAACTCTTCCCGGAGTTTTCTTCTCTGCCGGTCAACTCGTGGCCCTCAGTATCACCGTTTCCTGCGATCGGTATTGATCATTTATGGGTGCGGGGAGCTGCCCGGATTTGTCGCCGCACCGCCGTAACTGAGGTGCAAGGTTCGGATCACTGGCCGGTGATGACAGAGCTGAGCCTGTGATTTACCGGATATACCCAAACTCACCCGCAGGGCGTGAGCTGAACCCTGCATCTTCAGGTGGTTTGGGTTTTTACGGCTGCATGGCATCACTGAGCAGGAGTTTCCGGTTCAAATTGGCCAGTTGCTCTCTCTCTTCTTTTGTCAGCCCGGCTAATAAACGTTCCATATTGGCAAGGTGATCGTTCAATGCTGCATCCAGCAGTGCCTGGCCTGTCTCTGTCAGCTGTACCTGATTGCTGCGGCGATCGCCCTGGCTGGCGATTCTTTCAATCAGGTTGCGCTGTACCAGCTTTTCCAGCCGGGTGCTCATCGCACCGGAAGACAACATCAGGGTCTGGTACAGCTCTGTTGGTGTTAACGGGGCATTTGTCCGGCGGAGTGTGGCGAGAATATCAAACTCAATCGTACTCAGCGCATGCAGGCTGAACACCTCTTTGAGTGATTCGTCAAACAGACGGCTGATCCGGCGAACCCGGCCGATAATTCCCATCGCTGAACAGTCCAGATCCGGATGAACATTGCGCCATTGTTCCAGAATGCGATCCACATGATCCTGATTCATTTTTTCTCTCTCATCTAAATATCTTTTCAAAAAGATACTTGATTAAAAACTAAAAAGCGATTACTTTTAGTGAAGTGTCTTTTTGGAAAGATACTTTTATAAAAGTCTGAGCCTGAAGAAGGAAATAGAATGAGACCTGCAAACAGAACAATCAACCGATGGTCAGCCTTGCTGATCACTGCAATAACGCCCTTGATTTGGGGAAGCACCTATATTGTAACCAGCGAATTACTGCCGCCGGATATGCCGCTTCTGGCATCTGCGATCAGAGCATTACCGGCCGGGCTGATTCTGATTGCTTTTTCCCGCACGCTGCCTGATCCGCGCTGGTGGTTCAGGCTGGCGGTTCTGGGTGGGTTAAATATCGGGCTGTTTTTTTACTGCCTGTTTTATGCCGCCTACTCACTGCCGGGCGGCATGGCAGCACTGGTCATGTCGTCACAACCGCTGGTGGTGCTTTTGATGAGTCACTTTCTGCTCAACAGTCCGCTCAATACCAGACATTTTCTGGCGGCAGGAACCGGGATTGCCGGGATTGCGATGCTGGTGCTGAATGCGCAGGTGGCTTTGAACGGCATGGGCTTGTTGATGGGATTACTGGGGACGTTCAGTATGGCAACCGGTCTGGTGCTGACCAAGCTCTGGGGGCGTCCGGCGGGAATGAGTCTGACCGGATTTACCGGCTGGCAGCTTGTTTTCGGCGGGTTCATGCTTGCGCCGGTTGCGCTTTGGCAGGAAGGTTTACCTGCAACTCTGACGACCGATAATCTGCTGGGGTACGCTTATCTGTGTCTGGCCGGAGCGGTGTTTGCTTATGCCATCTGGTTTTGGGGTATCGAAAGGTTGCCTGCGGTGACACTCTCTTTCCTTGGATTTCTCAGCCCGTTATCAGCCTGTGTGTTTGGCTATCTGATTCTGGGAGAGACCCTGAGCGGATTTCAGCTTGCCGGTGCGATGGCGATTTTGGTTTCAATCGCATTGATTACGCTGAATCGCTCTGAATCAGAGAGTCGTGTGAAAGCGACCCCTGCTCATAAGCCTGTTCAGTCATGAATGATGAAGAGGACCGGCTTGACTATACGTAAGTTTTTACTGCTGTAAATTTTTAACAATCAGAACCAAATTAACTTAATGCTCAACAAAGGATACGACGATGAAACTGATGATTATTTCCGGAAGCCAGCGTGCTCATTCAAAAAGCCTGTTAACGGCGCAATATCTGTCTTCTCTGGCTGCGGAAAGCGGGTTTAAGGACAGCTCAGTCTTGGATTTACACGCATTGAACCTGCCATTATGGAATGAAGATTTTTGGCAGAAAGACAGTGAAAGCTGGTCGTGCTGGCAGCCGGTCAAAGCAGCTCTGAAAGAAGCAGATGCATTTATCCTGATTACACCTGAGTGGCACGGCATGGCGACACCGGCGCTGAAGAATTTTCTGCTGCTGACCACGGACCAGGAGATGGCGCATAAACCGGCTTTACTTGCCAGTGTCTCAGCCAGTGTGAATGGTGTTTACCCCATCAGTGAACTGAGAATGACCGGCAGTAAAAATAATCATGTGTGCTTTTTACCGGATCATCTGATTTTTCGTGATATAGAAACCTTGCTGGATGATGAACTGAACTGTCATGATGCGCGGTTTGATGAACGGGCCCGTTATACAATGAAATTACTTTCCGCTTACGCGCAGGCGCTGGCACCGGTGCATGAAGGCATGCCGGAGGAGGGCGCGGCTTTTCGTTATGGGATGTAGGTATGTCAGTTTATCTGGTATGCAGGACTGCCCGGAAGAATGGCCGGGGCCGGTTGATCTCATCTCCGGCCCCGGTTCATTCAGCCTGACAGAGGCAGTGGAACTGACAGGCTGAATTTTCATTTACGGCAAGATCAGTTGGTTTGAATGATTTCTTCCTGATGCGTTGTTCTGTGGTCTTTGTGCTTTCTTGTCAGGTAAAGCTCGCAGGACACAGCAGAAATTGCGATCATGGCGTAGCACAAGAGTTCAATGCCTTCTTCGATGGCATTTTTGACCACTCTGACATAGCCATCCTGCATGACAAGTTTCCAGAAACTGGCTTCTCCCATCAGGCGGGAAAAAACAAGCAGTATCATCAGAGAAGCGATCAGCAGGCGCATATTGGGAGCACTGCAGATACTTCCGAGAGAAAACCACGCCTGTTGCCGGCCTGAAACTGCATAGAGAACCGCTGCGATGGTGACAAGCAGAGCCGGATAAACCCAGAAGCCATGTGAGATTTCGTCAAACAGAAAGTCTAACTCCCTGATGAACAGAACCGTGAAAAATCCGGCGATCAGAATCGCGCTATGACGAAGTTCCGGACGATGAAATTTAATCCGGTAGAAGGCGACGATAGTGATTCCCAGCAGTATTTGCTGGACGCATTCTGTCATGGAAACCTCATCGATCGAATGATCGCCATAGAGGATATCGAATCTCAGGCATAAGTTAACCAGTAACCCGGCGCCAATGGTCATCAGCGCAATCAATAATAGTTTGAAGATGATATTTTTAGTTCGTTCGTGTTGATAAGATAAGTCCGGAGACTGGGCTGCTTTTGTTTTATGTGTATTATGCAGATTTTTCATTGTATTACCTGTGCGTATTTGTCTGGTTACGTCTCTTCAAATACAAAGAGGTTGTTTGGGTATACATGTCTGAAAATAAAATCAGAGACATCTCACAATTTTATCGCTGTGGGGGTTAAGAGATGGTAAAAACTCATTCTGTTTCATATCAGAAGCGGAGCGGTTAATAAGTCATCAGATGAATATAATTTCCCCGTTTTCAGGCGAATTTATAAGCACTTGTCAGTTCCGGAATTAAAGTTGAGCCTGTTTCTGCCGAAAGTTATTTAATATACCCGGAGCTGCTGAAGGTGCTTTTGTACCGGCTGGTCCGGCTATTGACATGAGTCTGACAGCTGGTGCTGATGATGAATCAGATCAACGGGGTATGTCCGGGATGCTGAGACATGCTGAACAGGTTCTTCTAAATTTTCAGTGGACTGTGTTAGACTACGCACGAGTGTCTTAGGCTGTGTGCTATGATCATGAGATGTCAGGGAGAATGATTGCATTGGATCATAAAGTGTCAGGTTGTTGTGGCCGGGGTGCTGGTCGTTATGACTAAGGTCATCAGGCTAGCAGTATGGTTATCGTGTCGGAGTGTCAGGTTGTGGCATAACCGCAAATCTGTCTGAGAGACGTCACTTTCTCATGAGCATTCAGAAATGATGAATTATTTAAATAAGCAGAAATCAGATAGTAAGTAAAATGCAGTCTAAGCCAAAACCATTAAATGTGATGATAATTGAAGAAGACCACATGTTGTCTTCTTCGATGAAAAACATGCTGAAAAAAATGGGTTTTGAGGATTCCCGGATTCACAAAGCTCCGAATCTGGCTGTATTCCGGACACTTGTCAGTAAGTATACGTTTTATCTGATTGTTTGCCGCTATTCGATCAAAGATAAGCCCATTGGTCGTAAATACTTATATCTCTATCGCGAATGTGAACGTTTTTCATACGACTGTTCGTTTGTGTTTCTGTCGGATAAAGCGACTGGTGGTTCACGGCGTGAAATCGAAGAACTATTTCCTGACAGCATTCTTGAAATTCCCTTTAACTACAATGAATTTAAGCCATTAATTAATGAAAGCCTGATGAAACGAAAAATTCTGTCTGCCGTTTACCGGGAGATAGATAAAGGCCACTTCAAGCGTGCTATTGAAATATGTGAACAGCTTTCAAAGAAAAATAATATATGGTGGATTGATTTATATAAGGTCATTATTGAGTGCTATATCTCTCAGAAAAAATATAAGCTGGCAATAAAAACCCTGAATGATTTAAGGACAAAAGATACCAGTGAATGGCCTCTGATAAAGCTGATTGAACTCAATTCAGTGCTGGGAAATGAAGAAGAAGTGCTGGCACTGGCCCATGAATTTGAGGTATTGGGCTATCCGGAACACCCGATCGTTTCCGAGGTTACAGCGCACCAGTCTATTCTTGACAGTGATATTAAAAAAGCACTTGAGTTGATTAAGAAGATCGTCCTGCGTTATCCGCACTTAATTGATGCGACTGTCAATCTTGCCTATCTGTATATTGCTTTTGATGATTACCGTAAGGCTTATGCATTTATGTCGAAGGTTGATTACGATCTGATCTTAAATGAGCAGCAATTTTTTGCGGTGGAAGAAGTTAAAACATTTCTGGAAATCATGCTGGATTCTAAGCGCGGCAATCCGTATGACAGCCGGGCTCTCGGGCCAAAACTGACCAAAATAATGAACCTGGATGGTAAGCAGGTTGATGATCTGAAGTTAACCAAAAGGCTTTATCAGATTGTCCGGGATATTACGACCCGCAACCCCGTGTGTGCAGCAAAAAGAATTCAGGAAATGTATAGCAAGACGCAGTTGCCGCACAGAAAACTGCTGCTGATGGCGGTTGCCTATCATCTTGGGTTTACCGATGAACTCACCGGGTGGCTGGATTCTGAGACCGAACGTTTGTCTGAGGTCCGGCATATCAATGCTGCTGTGACAATTACCTTATGCCGAAAGCTCTATGAACTGAAAGATCAGAAGCTGGAAAAAATCGGCAAGGCGACCGAATTAGAAGAGCAGGGACGGGTGCTTGAATCTTTAGCGATATTATCCAAAGAAATTCCCAGCCTGATTACGCACCATTCTAATTTTGTCAATGCGATGATTAAATATAAATTATCGATTGATGATGATATTAATATGCTGACATCGCAGTTTAAGTCCAGCATTGCTGTTGTATTTAAGAATCTGCAGCGGCAGGATCCAAACCATCCGAAACTTACAAATATTAAGAAAGTTCAGGGAATGGTTTTATCGAAACTGGAAATTGAGAAAAGAAAAGCGCAAAGCCAGCAAAGAGCCAGGGGTTAAGATAAATGCCTGTCCGGGCATTTATTTGACTTTGGTCTGAATAAATTTACTGTACGTTGTCACTTGTCCGTTAATATATTCAATTCCACCGTGGATGTTATTTTCTGTTTGACCCACGATCTGATATTCGACAATAAATTCACCACTGACAACTTTCACAAATAAAAAGCCATCAACGACTTTCCACAAGCCATGTAAAATCTGTGCACCAAACAGGTCTTTTTCTGTGAGTGTGCCATCCGGAGAAAAGTTTAATACCGACGATGCACCATCAATATTTGTTTTTACCCAGGCTTGTTGATGGACTTCATATTTTAATATTTTCCGTCTTGTTTTCATCCACTCCTGAAATATCTTCATCTGGGCCGGACTTAATACAGGCAGGTCTTCCATCTCTAACAGAGTGTGATGATATTCATACCAGAAAAGTTGCAAATGAAGTAATTTCATGATCGATCAGTGACGTATAAAGAAGGGCAACACTTTGATGGATGAAAAGCATGATGTCAACTTTTCTCTGCCCTCATCACCATGTTCAGATAGCGGGAAAACCTGAGCCCGGAGTCATTGCTCAGGCTTTTCCTGTCTTGATCATGGCGTGAGTCGATACTTTTCATCAACATCATGCTTTTGTTTTTATCCGGAGGTCTTTCTGCTGTTTCTTACCCTGATTTTTACATCATGAGTAATGATTTGCAGAATTGAGCATGCCTCCTTTGGCTATTGTGTCCGGGGGTATGACATGCGGATGGCGCTGTCATGTAACACAACTATATCGCGAACAGGGTCGGCAGGTCCGCTTGCTCACAGGCTTGATTGAGTCGTGCCTGTGCCGTAAGTATGTGTTCTTTCCAGTGTTCATCCTGAGCCCACATCTCAATCACTAAAGGAACGACACAATCAAATTTCTTTAATGTGTTAAAAATGGCATTGAAGTCGACCTCGCCTTCGCCTATCACCAGATCTCTGAATTGTCCGGGGAAATCATCAGTCACTTTCAGGGTGTCTTTGAGATGAATCTGGGTAATATGAGGCATACTGAGCGCGAGCTCAGTACAAACATCATAGTTCCAGCCGGAGATATTGCCGATATCGGGGTAAGCGGTAAAGCAGGGTGAGTTGATCTCGCGGTTTAATACTTCAAACTTGCTCAGAGAATTGAGATAGTCCGTATCCATGATCTCGACAGCCAGCATCACACCGGCACGTTCCGCCATTTTTGCCGCCTGTTTCATTCCCCGGATAAAATTAGCATGAGTTGTCTGACTGGCGGGTTCGTAATACACGTCATAACCGGCCAGCTGGATGGTTCTGATGCCAAGTTTATAAGCCAGTGTGATCGCTTTTTCCATATGGATTCTGGCTTGTTCCCGGATGACCGGATCTAATGAACCAAACGGATATTTCCGGTGCGCACTTAAACACATTGACTGCAGCGGCATCTGATATTGTTCGCACAAACGCCGGAGCTGATAAATAGTTTCATCGTCCCAGTCCAGACGTTGTCTTCGCTGGTCTGATTCGTCGACGGATATTTCCAGAAAGTCAAAACCAAGCGATCGGGTGGTTTGTATTTTTTCTTCCCAGGTCATCTGAGCCGGAAGTGCTTTTTCATACAGACCGGTACGGTGGCGTTTCAGGTGTTGGTACATATGACTATCCCCAGAAGCGGTTAATCTCAGTTTTCAGTGCTTCAGCTGTTTCCTGGCCTTTTTCACCGGCCAGTGCCCGGCCGGCAATAAATGCTTTGGCGTTAATGCCGGCAAATAGGTAGATGTCCTGAGGCACAATCCCACCGGTGATTGACAGTTCCAGCCCCAGTTCAGAAAGCTGACGCATTTTTTCTATATCAGCGTCAGTCCAGCCAACACCTGCCAGTTCTGCGTCCCGCGAGCGATGATAAATGGCCTGCGTAATGCCCAAATCAACCCACGCTTTGGCATCTTCCATCGTCCAGTTGCCGTAAATTTCTATCTGGATCTCTCCGTTAAATTCATCGGCGACTTTCTTGCAGGCACCAATGGTTGCGATATGTGCCGCGGCGGAAACGGTAATCCAGTCGGCTCCGGCTTCATAAGCCATCCGGGCCAGAATGGCACCGCCATCGGTGGTTTTCATGTCACACACCAGAATATGCTCCGGATGTAACTGGCGGAGTGTACTGACGGCATTCATTCCGTCGGCGAAGGCCAGAATCGTGCCGACTTCGATAATGTCGACAAAGCTTTCAACCCGTCTTGCAACTTCAAGTGCGGAAGGGAGATTGGTCTGATCCAGTGCAATTTGAATGAGTGGTTTAGTCATAATTGTTTATCCTTTAATTTTTTGCAGGATGAGCTCAGCGAGCCCGGTCCCGTTATTATCTGTAGGGCATACCAGACGGGCATGTGTGCGTACGGTGGCATCCGCATTTTGCATGGCAACACCCAGTCCGGCGTATTGGATCATTGAGATGTCATTATGGTTATCACCGGCAGCCAGCACATGTTCTGATGAATACCCGAGTTCTGAGACATATTCAGCCAGTCGTTTGCCTTTGTTATTTCCCTGCGCTGCAAAATCAATCCGGTTTGACCATGAACGCTCCCCGTTAAAGTGCTGCTGAACCCACGGGTGTTCGATGAAACGTTCGATCGAGCTGGGCATGCCTTCGACGACAAACTTCCAGATATAATCTGCTTCTTTGGCCGTCTCACTGAATGAATCAATGCGCTGAATGCGCGGCCGGGATTCTGCCGGATATTGTGCAGCCCATTTTTCCAGTGCTTCCATATAAGCAATCGGGTTTTGCCGGGAATAAGTCATCGCATGGGTGATATACATCACGACTTTCATCTGAAACTGACCGGCAAGATCAATAAACTTCAGCGCCTGTGGTTTGTCGATTGCATTTTGTTTTAGTACCGTCCCTGACTGATAATCATAAACATAAGTGCCGTTACAGCAGATGGCCGGTGTAGTCAGGCCCATCGCCTGATAATAAGGCTTGGCCGCTGTATGATGTCGTCCGGTGACGATGACCACATGACAATGTTTCTGTGCTTCCCGGATCGCGTGTATTGTTTGTGGCAGAATCGTGTGATCATCTGTGAGAACTGTTCCGTCTAAATCTAATGCGAGCACTTTATACATCTGTGTTTCCCCGGATTTGATGAAACGTTAAACGACATCAGTGTTGGCCATAGTAGGCGTTGGCACCGTGTTTACGTAAATAATGTTTGTCTGACAGCTCCTGCTGGATTTTGATACCGCTGTTGAGTGAGCGGGTCGCGATTGCCATGGCGGCCACTTCTTCCAGAACGACTGCATTATGAACGGCATCTCCGGCATCTTTTCCCCATGAAAATGGGGCATGGCCGGCCACGATGACACTGGGCACACTCATCGGGTTGATGTGGCGCAGGGCAAACTCTTCCACAATGACCAGCCCGGTATTCTTTTCATAATCCTGGGTGATTTCATTTTTTGCCAGACGGCGGGTACAGGGAATATCGCCGTAAAAATAGTCGGCATGGGTGGTGCCAAGCGCCGGAATATCAAGCCCTGCCTGCGCCCAGATCGTGGCATTGCGGGAGTGGGTATGCACCACGCCGCCAACCTCAGGAAAGGCTTTATAAATTTCGATATGTGTGGCGGTATCACTGGAAGGGTTGAGCCGCCCGTCAACCAGTTCACCGTCCAGATCGACAATCACAATGTCGTTCGCTGTCATCTGGTCGTATTCCACGCCGGATGGTTTGATTGCCAGAATGCCGGATGCCCGATCGATTTCGGACACATTCCCCCAGGTAAAGGTTACCAGCCCGTGCCGGGGGAGTTTCAGATTGGCTTCGAGAACTTTTTCTTTAAGCTCGCTGTACATGACATTGCTCCTGTTTTTATGCTTCGGCTAATGCCTGATCAATGACCTGGTATACATCTTCTTTGGTCCGGCAGCGGCGCAGTTTATCCAGGTCAACGCCGGTGTCGCTGTCTTCATCATCCAGCACCTGAGTGACTTCCATCAGACCTTCCATGTGTTCATCGGAAGAGCTGCCGGCCAGTGTAATTAAGACGTCAACGGGTTCATCTTCACCTTCAAACTGCACCGGGTTTTCAAGGGTGACTAAGGCGAATGCAGTATGGATAACGCCGTTTTCAGGTCTGGCATGTGGCAGAGCCAGCTGAGGGGCGATCACAATGTAAGGGCCCAGTTCTTCGACACTTGAGATAATCGCGTTGTGATATTCCGGTGTGATAGCGCCGGATGCGATCAGCATATCGGTGCCAATTTTTACCGCTTCACGCCAGCTGGTTGCAGCTGCTTGTAGTTGAATTGAGTTGTTATCAATCAGTGATTGTTTGAGTCCCATGATTTTGTTTCTCCGGAATGTGGGCCGGTGAGACAGCTCACCGGCACCGTTTTGTTGATTATGTCAGGTCAGTTGCAGGTTATTTACCGGCAAAGTTTTTATGAATAATGTCCAGAAGTTCATCGCCGAAGGAATTCGGGTTGAGCATGTTTTGTACACCCAGTACAAACTTGCCTTCACCGGGATCCATTTCCGAAGATAAGTGCTTCGAAGAGACGATGATGTCTGTGGCTGCCAGTTTGGATTTGTAATCAGAAACCGCACAGGAATCCATGACATGAGGAATGCCTTTTTTCTCCAGATATTTGCCGATTTTCATCTTCATCATCATGGAAGAACCCTGACCGTTACCGCAGACTGCCAGAATACTGACCGGACGGGCACCATCATGATTAGCAATCGCCTGTTCAACGGCTTCAATGATTTCCGGTTCTTCAGTGACTTCAATGGTTCCCTGCGCATCTTCTTCAGCCCGCAGCTTTTTAGAAGCAAAGAACATATAAACACCTGACAGCGCGATAAGCACAAAGAAGAAGGCTTTCGAGAATGACAGCCCCTGCATAACCGGCGGGAATACCAGTGCCCAGTCAGCCATACCCATCCAGCCGTTGAACTCTGCACCGTACTGACCCAGCAGGTGAATTGCCCATGCTGAACCGACCACTTCGATAATGCCCATCACAAAACAGATTTTCATCACGGCACGCCAGCCGCCGAAGTGGTTAGCAAAGACACCGATGGTCGCGTTAGAGAAGAACATCGGGATAAAGCCCGGAATAATCATGATCGGTGCACTAAAGGCCAGCATTGCCAGTACAGCGGTGAACTGTCCGATAGCACCCCACATGAAACCGAAGACCATGGCATTGGGTGAGAATGCGTAAATTGCGGCGCAGTCGATCGCCAGAACGGCATTTGGGATCACACGTTCAGAAATGCCTTTAAATGCTTCCGAAAGTTCTGCAACAAACATCCGGACCCCGGCTACAATCACCTGAATCGCGACCGCAAATTTCAGACCTGTTTCCAGAATATAGATTGACCAGTGAGTTTTTCCGGCCATTGCCTGCAAATTATCCAGTCCGAAAGAGAGCAGAATAATGCCGAAGAATACGGTCATCACAATGGCGGTAGCTGCGATACTGTCGTGGAAAATGTGCAGCCATTTAGGCAGTTTCAGATGATCAACACTATCGTTTTTGTCACCCAGTTTTGGTGCAACTTTGGTTGCAATCCATGAAGCGACCTGTTGCTGGTGACCGATGGAGAACCCGGCACCGCCGGTGACTTCTTCGGTGGGTTTGAACATGATATTAGAGGAAATGCCCCAGTACAGCGCCATCAGTACTGCAGAACAGATGATGGTTTCCCACATACTGGCACCGGTGATCAGATAGAACACAGCGATCAACCCGGCCTGCTGGAACATAATATGTCCGGTTAACATGATAGTCCGGATGCCGGTAAAACGGCGGAACAGAACTAAAAGAATGTTGATGCCCAGTGCCAGAAGAACAGCATAGCCGACCCAGGAATAACGGTCGCCCATTGTTTCCATCGTGGCCATCATCGCGGTGTAAGGGTCGATGACTGAACCGGTTAAACCATGATACTCAGATAGTTTGGCAATAACGGGCTTAAAGCCTGCGACCAGTGTACCGGCACCAACCTGAACCAGCATAAAACCAACAATGGTTTTAATTGAACCTTTCAGGATCGTTGTTGCATCTCTTCTGAGTAACCAATAACCAATTAAGGTGACCAACCCCAGTAATAAAGGCGCTTTGGTCATCACCTGGCTGTAAAAAATGTAGAAGATATCGTACAGGAACTCCATATCTTTACCCCTGATATATTTGTAATTGTCATTGAATGTAGGTCAGAGTCAGTTGCTTCAGATGAAGATAAAACAGACTCAGTTTGCTCACGGAATATAATTTAACAATCATATCTGGTCATTCAATGATTGTTTTTGATTACTTTGATTTTTATCAATTTCCGGGCTGTAAAAATGACATAAATGATAATCCGATCACTTAAAAATATTAAAATACAATAAAAACAAATACTTATATTTAAATGTGATAATGTTCAAATTTTTATCAGGATAGAAATTGACATTGAAAGTGATGATTATTAGAATCAAAAAAAATCAAAATTAATCACCAAGTGGTCACGTGATGAAAAAATAAGGTGATAAGTATGAATGAAGTTCAACGACATCATGGCATTTTGTCGCTGCTGGAAGAGAAACAGGCCATCAACGTCTCTCATATTATTGATGCTTTTAAAGTTTCTCCTGCAACTGCCCGCCGTGATATCTCGAAATTAGACGAGCTGGGAAAATTAAGAAAAGTCCGTAACGGTGCTGAGCGTATACAGACAAAGAAAAAGAAATGGACGCCTCTGAACATCGACAGTACGGAGCATTATGAAGAAAAATCTCTGATTGCGTTGCATGCTGCCGGGTTGTGTCAGCCTGGTGACAGTGTTGTGATTAACTGTGGTTCCACGGCTTTTTTACTCGGGCAGAAGCTGTGTGGTGAAGATGTACAGATTGTCACGAATTATTTCCCGCTGGCCAGCTATCTGATTAATGAAGAGCATGATGATGTGATTATCATTGGTGGTCAGTACAACAAAGCCCAGCATATTTTCCTGAACCCGGCGCCGGACGCCTTAAGTGGTTATGCAGGGCACTGGATGTTTACCAGCGGAAAGGGCATTACCGAAGCGGGTTTATATAAAGCAGATATGCTGACTGCGGTTGCCGAGCAGCAAATGCTGGAGCAGATCGATCAACTGGTCGTGGTTGTCGATAGCTCTAAAGTCGGGCAACGAACCGGCATGCTGTTTTGTCCGGCGGAGAAAATCGACATTTTGATTACCGGCAAAGCGGCAAATCCTGAAGTGATTCAGGGGCTTGAAGCGCAGGGAACGAAGGTGATTCTTGTGTAGAATCCATCGTCACCCTTTACCCGTTCAATAAAATAATATCAACAGCTGGTGTTTTCATGTGTGTTCCCGTGAAAACGCCCGGTTCCCTACACACAAAATTTATCTGATGAATATGAAATAAAAGGTGCAGTTTATGAGTAAGGTCAATGAGATTACACGTGAATCCTGGATTTTGAGTACGTTTCCTGAATGGGGAACCTGGCTGAATGAAGAAATCGAAAAAACAGTCGTTGAACCCAATACATTTTCAATGTGGTGGCTCGGCTGTACCGGTATCTGGCTGAAAACAGAAGGAAATACCAATTTGTCGATTGATTTCTGGTGTGGTACCGGGAAGAAAACGCAGCAAAATGCATTGATGAAGAATCAGCACCAGATGATGCGAATGGGTGGTGTGCGTGAATTGCAGCCAAATTTACGGACTTCTCCTTTTGTACTTGATCCGTTTGGAATTAAGGAAATCGATGCGGTGCTGGCAACCCATGATCATGCGGATCATATTGATGTCAATGTTGCGGCTGCGGTATTGCAAAATTGTGGTGACCACGTGAAATTTATTGGCCCGCAGGCGTGTGTGAATTTATGGCAGGGCTGGGGCGTCCCAAAAGAGCGTTGTGTGGTGGCAAAAGTCGGCGATGTGATTGAAGTCGGTGATGTGAAAATCAAAGTGCTGGATTCATTTGACCGGACTGCACTGGTCACATTGCCTGAAGGTACGTCTTCCTATGATAAGTCACTACTCGATGGAATGGACGATCGTGCTGTAAACTATCTGATTGAAACCACGGGTGGTTCTGTTTATCACTCCGGAGATTCACACTACTCAAACTACTACGCAAAACACGGTAATGAGTATGATATTGATGTCGCACTGTTATCTTATGGTGAAAACCCGCGGGGTGTGACGGACAAAATGACAGCATCGGATATCCTGCGTGCCGGTGAGTCTCTCGACTGCGAAGTTGTGGTGCCTTTCCACCATGATATCTGGGCGAACTTCCAGAATGATCCCCGCGAGATTGAAGTGTTATGGCAAATGAAGAAAGAGCGTTTGCAATACGGGTTTGCCCCCTTCTTCTGGCAGGTGGGTGGTAAGTATACTTATCCAACTGATAAAGGCCGGATGCATTATCAGCATTTCCGTGGCTTCCGCGATATCTTCACTGATGAACCTGAATTGCCTTACAAAGCATTTTTGTAAAAAAAAACGCTTATTTATCTTCCTCCTTCCGCCATTGCCGCTTTTTGAAGCGGCAATTTTTATTTCAGTCAGGATAGTATGTTATGGGGAAATAAAGGTTGTGTCCGGGCTGAAACAGTATTCTTTCATCATTTTCATTCATTTTTTAGTAAAGAAGGCCGATATATACTCAAACAACCTGAAGATGCAGGGTTCAGTGAGATTTGTCTCAAAGCCAGACAAACTCACCCGAAGGGCGTGAGCTGAAAGGCACATTTCTGCGTCAAGAGAATTTGAAAGGTGGGTACATTCCTGCATTCCCTTTCCTTGAACTGCACCTTTCGGCTGCACGCTGAATCCTTCAGGTTGCTTGGGTATAGTAAACTTACAGGCAGTCATAAATGGATGTATTACATGATGAAACAGTTTGGATTGAAACAGCTCTTAATCATTTCGGTCATGGTGTTAGTTGGCGTCTCCGTTTCCGTAAGTAGTTATGTTGCATATATAAATGAAGAATCCTCAATCACTAATCTGATTATCAGTAATGGTGAGGAAAATGTTGCAAGTAAAGCGCAGTTGGTTGAAGTGTATTTGAATGAAAAGATCGATGGTGTCCGGGAGCTTGGGAAGCTGTATAAAGATCAGCCTTTTACCGGGAATACGGATCAAGACTACATTACGTTGACCAAAGTGTTTGCCGGTGCTTTAAATACGGGCAGTTCATTTATCGGGTTTGAATCAAACGGTGATGCTTTCTGGAATCAGACCAGTGATGCCTGGCCGGATCATAAGTTTAATGATGATATCCGGAAAATGAGTTACTACCAGGATGGAAGAAAGGCAATTGAGCCGTCAGTCACCGATCCTTATCCGGATGAAGCGGACCCGAATATTTACTGGCTCAGTATCGTACAGAAAACACACAGTGGTGTGATTGGCGCAGATATGAAGCTGGGCTTCTTAAACCAGATTGTGAAAAAAGCTACGAATGCGCCGGGCACTGAAGCGTTTATCATGAACCATGATTCAACAGTTCTGGCCTCGACAGCCCCCTCTGTCGCGCCGGGTAAGACCGGCAACGATTTAGCAGATCTGAAAAGTGCCGTCTCAAAAATACTGAGTGCGGATCATTTCCGGACTGATTATACGGCAGACGGGAATGAGCGGATTCTGTTTTCTCACCAGATCACGCTCGCAGATAAACACTGGTACTTTGTCATTACGCTGGATAAAGATGTGGCTTACGCGGCGCTGAAATCGGCCCGGAATTCTGCTGTTATCAGCGCATTGATTGCAACGTTTTTAAGTGTGGTGATTGCATTCTTCGTTATCCAGGTTTTATATCGCCCGGTACTGACCCTGAAAGAGACGATTATGGGCCTTTCCCGGGGTGACGGAGATTTAACCCAGCGGCTGAAAGTTGAGTCGAATGATGAGCTCGGGCAAATGGCGGACGGTATTAACCGGTTTATCGCCAGCCTGCAGGAGATGATGCTGGAAATTCAGAATGTTTCTTCGGGTCTGAAAGATAACGTTATCCGGCTGAAAGGTCAGACGGAAGAAAACTCAGGGATTTTAAACCAGCATGTTTCTGAAACAGAACAGATAGCCACTGCAATTGAAGAGATGAATCTGACCGCGACATCGATGGCTTCTGATGCAGCGAATACGGCTGAACTGATTCAACAGGCAGACCAGAGCAGTGAACAGTCAAGAGAAATTCTTAAGCGCTCTCAAACCACAGTGTCAGCACTGATTGAAGATGTTGATATGGCGTCTGATAATGTGCAGGAGATGAGTAATAAGACCGAGGGGATCAATACGATTCTGACAGTGATAAGCGGGATTGCTGAGCAAACCAATCTGTTGGCACTGAATGCAGCTATTGAAGCTGCACGGGCCGGAGAGCAGGGCAGAGGTTTTGCTGTGGTTGCTGATGAAGTCCGCAATCTGGCCAGCCGGACTAAAGAAAGTACTGAAGAAATTGAGGTGGCGCTGACTGAGCTGGTGAAAGGAACTGAAGTGGTTGTCAGCTCGATGACCGATACCCGGCAGCGGTGTCAGGAAACGGCAGAAGGTTCCGGTGATGTCACTGAAAGCCTTGATACGTTGATGAACTATGTGGGTGATATCAACGGGCTCAGTACACAGATAGCAACCGCCGCGGAAGAGCAGAGTAGTGTGACTCAGGAGCTGAGCAGTAACATGACCGCCTTACATGACATGGTGAATGTGTTAAATGACAACGGACAGAAAACGCTGACCAATGTTGAAGAAATTAATCAGATGAATGGCCGGTTAACCGATATTGTCGGACAGTTTAAACTGTAATTTTCAGTTTGATGAAATAAAAAGGGCTGGATGGTTTCAGCCCTCAAAATAGCCGCAAGCTGCTTCAGCCAGAGACTGAACAGCTGGATGCCGGTGATATTTCTGTTGATATCCCTCTGAGGAAGAAGCCGGGAGGTGATCCAAGACAACTAAACCGGCTGAAAACAATCCGTTCGAAAGGCTATATTTGGCTGAATATTTCCTGATTCAGCGTTGCTCTTTTTGTTTCCTGGTTCCCTGAATACTCATCCCGGAGATTTTCCAAACCGTCCGGGTTTCGTTGTCGGGAATATGGGAATTGTTTCTCGTCACTTGTGTCGACACGAGCTGTCGAATGCCATGATTATCCTCTGAATATCTATCATAATACCAATGATTAATTTATGTAACCTATTGTTTTGACTTGGTTTAAAAGGCGTAATTTCTGTTGGCTTAATAATTGCTATCAAGTGGATTATTTAACTGACAGGGTATGCTATGAAAAGCTTTGTAGTTGCAGATCCTCAGAAGTGTATCGGATGCCAAACCTGTATGGCAGCCTGTTCCGAAGTACACAAAAAAGAGGGGATGCAAAGTCATCCGCGTTTGACCGTTATCAAACACGGTGATGCAACGGCTCCCGTGATGTGCCGGCATTGTGAAGACGCGCCATGTGCCGCTGTATGTCCGGTTCAGGCAATTGTCAAAGAAGACGACCGTATTTTGCTGAAAGAAACAGCATGTGTGGGTTGTACGCTTTGTGCGGTTGCCTGTCCGTTTGGAGCCATTGCATTTGATGGAAGTCGTCCGGTTGCGCTGGCGAACAGTTACGACACTTATATTCCTTCTACACCTCGTTCCTCTAACCCTTCTACCTCTGTTCCCGGTCTGTTCGGGCACGATATTTTAGCCTGGGAACCTGGTGTAAAAAGTATTGCAGTGAAATGTGATTTATGTGGTTTCCGCAAGCAGGGGCCTGCATGTGCTGAGGTTTGTCCGACCGGTGCGATTGTTCTGGTGGATGAGTCGTCAGCAGTGGCGGCTCAGTCATCGAAACAGGTTGATGCAGCCGCAGTGTCGCAAGCCGTGAACATGGATATGGAGAAGTAGCTTTATGAATGCTTTAGAGCTGTTAGCTTTATCAATAGGCTGTTATCTCATTTCCAGTCTGGTTGCCTTACTGGGAAGCGGAGATAAAGAAAAATCCATGGTGCGCTTATCCGGGGTGATCTCCGCGTTAGGTGGCTGCCTTGGTGTATTGAGTGCCGGTGTTGCACTGGCCGGATCTCAGATGCTGAAGACTGAACTGTTCAGTCCTTTCCCGTTTGCACAACTCATCGTCAATATGGATGCTTTGGGTGCCTTTATGGTGATGGTCATTTCTCTGATCGTCATAGCGGCATCCGTTTATTCTTTGCATTACATGGAAGAATATGAAGGGAAAGGCGGGTGGGGTATCTGTTTTTTCCTGAATCTGTTTATTGCTTCGATGGTGGCATTGGTCGTTGTGGACAATGCTTTCTACTTCATCGTGTTCTTTGAAATGATGTCTCTGGCCTCTTACTTCCTTGTTCTGGTTGAGCAGAATGAAAAGAGCGTCAAAGCCGGTTTGCAGTATTTCTTCATTGCTCACGCCGGTTCGGTATTAATCATGATTGCCTTTTTCATGCTTTACCGGGCATCGGGTTCGCTTAACTTTGCTGACTTTACCAACTTGCATCTGCCAGTATGGGAAGCTTCGGTTATTTTCCTGCTGGCCTTTTTTGGATTCGGTGCCAAAGCCGGGATGATTACCTTACATGGCTGGTTGCCGCTGGCTCACCCGGCTGCACCTTCTCATGCATCAGCACTGATGTCCGGGGTGATGGTCAAAATCGGTGTTTTCGGTATTATCAAAGTTGGTCTGGTTTTTCTTGGTGGTACAGAAGCCTGGTGGGGTTATGTTGTGCTTGCCTTTGGTGCTGTTTCTTCCGTACTGGGGGTGATGTATGCACTGGCAGAACATGACATCAAGCGATTACTTGCTTACCACACGGTTGAAAATGTCGGCATTATCCTGATGGGTGTAGGTGTGGCAATGATTGGTGTGGCAACAGGTCATCCGACTTTTGCTGCACTTGGTTTACTGGGTGGTTTGTATCACTTACTGAACCACGCCGTGTTTAAAGGGCTGCTCTTCCTGGGGGCGGGCTCGGTGATTTTCCGCACGCATACCAAAGATATGGAGAAGATGGGCGGGCTGGGTAAATTAATGCCTTACACCGCTCTGGCCTTTTTAATTGGTACGATGGCGATCTCTGCATTGCCGCCACTGAATGGCTTTGTCAGTGAATGGTTTATTTATCAGTCCCTGTTTAGTCTGAGTCAGCAAAGTGATATTGCCATGTTGATTGCGGGCCCGGTCGCTGTGGTAATGCTGGCGATTACCGGTGCGCTGGCCTGTATGTGTTTTGTTAAAGTCTATGGTATTTGCTTCAGTGGCGCGCCCCGGACTGAAAAAGCGGGCCAGGCGAAAGAAGTTGGCTGGTCGATGGTCGCTGGTACGGCATTCCTTGCGGTGATGTGTATCGTTCTGGGGATCGGTTCGCCATGGATTTCACCTTACATTTCAGATATTGCCAGCGCAACTCTGCGTCAGTCGCCGATTGTGGTAAGCCAGGGGATGTCTCTGCATCCGGTTTCCACGACACAAGCGATTCTTTCCACACCTGTGATTGCCATTGGTCTGCTTGTTTTACTGGTTGTGCCAGCAGCTGTGCTTTCCTTCTTTAAAGGCCAGCGCCTGAAACAGCGCCAGCAAGGAGACCCATGGGCATGTGGTTATGCCTATGAGCACCGGATGACTGTCTCTGCCGGTGGTTTTACCCAACCACTGAGATCGATGTTTGCTCCGGTTTATCGCTTGCGGTACCAATTGGATCCAAGTGGCTGGATGAAACGGTCACTTTCCGCGGTAACATCTTCAGCTGCAACAGTTGAACCCATGTTTGACCGATACCTGATTCAACCTGTTTGTCGTTTAGCTTTCCATATTAGCCACTGGGTTGGAAAACTACAGAATGGTGATTTCAGAATTTACTGTGTTTACATCGTGGTGACTCTGATTGTGCTGCTTTTCTTCCCGTTTGATACAGGAGTGAAATAATGCCTGATTTACATATGCCAGGTGCAGGCTGGATTACGCTTGCTGTCGCACAAGCATTGCTTATGTTGTTTTTAGCACCTCTTGCGACAGGTTTTTCCCGGATGATCCGGGCCAGAATTCATTCCCGCCGTGGGCCGGGGTTACTGCAGGATTATCGTGATATCGTGAAATTATTGCGCCGTCAGGCTGTTGCGCCAGACAATGCCGGGATGATTTTCTGGATCATGCCATGGGTGTTGATTGTGACTATGTTGTTGATTGCCATGGCTCTGCCGACATTCACACAGACTTCCCCATTTCCTATTTCCGGAGATGTAATTACGGATATCTATCTGCTGGCTATTTTCCGTTTTTTCTTTGCGCTGGCCGGTATTGACTCTAACAGTATGTTTGGGGGAATAGGGAGTAGCCGGGAGTTAACACTCGGCGTACTGGTTGAGCCGATTTTGATGCTATCGATCTTTGTCATGGCTTTGCTCGTAGGCTCTACTGATTTGGGATACATCAGCCAGGGCATGTTACATCAGATTTCATTACAACCGATTCCGATCATTATGGCGGGTGTTGCCTGCGCCTTTGCTGTGTTTGTAGAAATGGGCAAGTTGCCATTTGATGCGGCTGAAGCGGAGCAGGAACTTCAGGAAGGGCCTGTGACCGAGTATTCAGGTTCTGGTCTGGCGATGGTGAAACTTGGTTTGGGACTGAAGCAACTGGTTGTGGCTCAGTTATTTCTTGCGATTTTTCTGCCCTGGGGAAAAGCAGCAGAATTGACTATATCCGGACTCGTTCTGGCAGCTGTCATTCTGTTTATCAAAATGGTTGTGGTTTTTTTCCTTGCTGGTTTAGTCGAGAATGGCATGGCCCGCGTCCGTTTTATGAATTCAAATCGTCTAACCTGGTCAGCATTTGCTTTTGCTGTTTTAGCGTTAGCCTTTTACATCATTGGATTGTGAGGCATTGAAACGATGGAGATGATAGGTTTATTTACGATTATTGTTCCTTTTATTGGCGCGCTTGTGATTCTGTTTTCGCCGAAAACATCCGCGAAATGGATTTGTCAGATATTTGCAGCACTGGCGACATTAGGAACCTGGTTTTTGGCTTCGCGTTTTTTTGTATCAGGTGCAGATACTCAAGCGATTCCATTGATGCAAATTGATCATATTTTAATTTTTGGATTGGTGGTTGATAAGGTCAGTACGTTAATTTCGGCTGTTGTTGTCGGGCTGGGATTAATCGTGACAGTGTATTCATTAGGTTACATGAGTCGCGGAAACAAGGAACATCCTCATGAAGGTGATCCGCGCTATTATATTTTCCTGCTGATATTTATCGGTGCAATGGCAGGGCTGGTGTTGTCTTCGACAATTCTGGGTCAGTTGCTGTTCTTTGAAATTACCGGTGCATGTTCATGGTCACTGATTGGTTATTATCAGACACCGCTCGCTTTCCGCTCTGCTCTGAAAGCACTGATTGTGACTCATATTGCTTCGCTGGGCTTGTTTTTGGCAGCAGCATTACTGTTTGTGCATACGGGAACGTTTGAGCTGACCGCGATTGCCGGGCTTGATCCAACAACCAAAATGTTGGTGATGTTTGGCATTATGTTTGCTGCATGGGGTAAATCAGCCCAGTTGCCAATGCATATGTGGCTGCCGGATGCGATGAACGCACCAACACCTGTGAGTGCGTATTTACACGCAGCATCTATGGTGAAAGTCGGTGTTTATATTTTTGCCCGCGGAATTATTTCATCTGGCGGTAATATTCCTGAGATTGTAGGGATAGTCGGGATCATCAGTGCGATGGTAACGATGATCTACGGTTTTATGATGTATCTGCCTCAAAAAGATATGAAGCGCTTGTTGGCCTATTCCACAATTACACAACTGGCTTATATCTTTTTAGCCTTGTCGATGGCTGCGCTTGGATCATCTCTGGCCCTGGAAAGCGGCATTACATATATCTTTAACCATGCTTTTGCCAAAAGCCTGTTCTTTCTGGTTGCCGGTTCATTGAGTTATGCCTGCGGAACGCGGATGTTACCTCAGATTTCCGGATTGATTCGTCGCTCGCCACTTCTTGGCATCGGTTTTTGTGTTGCAGCTATGGCGATTGCCGGTGTACCGCCTTTTAATGGCTTCTTCAGTAAGTTTCCTTTGATTGAAGCCGGGTTCCATCTGTCCTCTCAATACTATTGGTTAACACCGGTACTGATTCTGGCGCTTGCGGAGTCTGTTGCTACTTTTGGCTGGTTACTGTACTGGTTTGGAAAAACTGTTGTTGGCGAACCATCTGAGGTAGTTGAAGAGATGTCTCCGCTCCCGGTCTACATGAAAGTCACATTGATCGTGTTGATAGCAATGTCCGTTTTCTCAAGCGTGATCGCGTCGGCATGGCTGAGTTAGGAGTGAAATAAATGGATAATTTAATAATTAACAATCTGGCGGGTCTGTTGCTGGTGACATCGTTTCTGGTGGTCATCGCCCGCAAGACAACCACTACCGCCTGTTTATATTCTCTTCAGTCTCTTGTGCTGGTGCTGCTCTTCTGGACTATCGCACATGAATATGATGCACATGCATTGTATGACTGGTCAATCACAGCTTTCGTGACCAAAGTTGTTCTTTTACCTATGATTTTGTATGTGCAACTGGGGAAAATGCGTGACGAAAGGGCTGAACGGGTTTTAATTCATCCGGTCTGGATCGGCATTATCGTTGCTGCCATCAGCGTTATCTGTATGTATATCATTGAGCCGGTTCACTTACCAATGGTCGCAGAGCTGAAACCGGTCCTGGCTGTTTCTCTGGCTCATTTCTTTATAGGATTACTGTGTATTATTTCTCAGCGCAATATTCTGAAACAGATTTTTGGGTATTGCCTGATGGAAAACGGTTCATCACTGATGTTGGCACTGGTGGCTCACCGGGCACCTCACCTGCTGGAAATTGGTATTACTATTGATGCGATTTTTGCGGTGATCTTTATGGTTGTTCTGGCACGATTGATTTTCCGTAAGCTACATACCTTAGACGGCAATCAACTGACTGTATTGAAGGGGTAGCATCATGATGTCATTAAATACTTATCTCCCGTATCTGTTCGGGATTCCTTTTGCGGCAGCAACTGTTGGGCTGGTTTGTGCCTGTATTCAATCAGCATCACATCGAATTGCCTCTTTTGCTCATGTAATCAGTGTGGTGGCAACCTGGATTATTTCATGGATGCTGGCACTTCAGGTCTTTGAGCAGGGTGCCATGCACTCAGCCGGAGAATGGCTGCTGCTTGACGGACTTTCTGCGTTGTTTCTCGGGGTTCTGGGGTTGGTTGCTTTGATGACCGGCATCCACTCTCTTGGGTATATAGGTCATGAATATAAGCATGGTGAGCTCAGTGGACGCCAGGTTTCCGTCTATTATGGGCTGTTCAGTTTGTTTCTCGGATGTATGTTAGTCGCTTTGACCGCAAATAATATCATTATGATGTGGGTTGCTATTGAAGCGACGACGGTTAGTTCGGTCTTTCTGGTTGGCATTTATGATCAAAGAACGTCTCTGGAAGCTGCATGGAAATATATCATGCAATGCAGCGTCGTCGTGGCGTTTGGCTTATTCGGGACTGTCATTACTTACGGTAATGCCGTTGCTGTTTTTGATAATCCCGAGCAAGCGTTACTGTGGACACAAATCAGAGATCATGCTCATTTATTAGATCCCCGGCTGATTCAAATCAGCTTTATTTTCATTGTGGTTGGATTCGGAACCAAAACCGGACTTTTTCCGATGCACTCCTGGTTGCCGGATGCTCACTCCGAAGCACCGAGTCCGGTTTCTGGCTTGTTGTCAGCCGGTCTGCTGAACTGTGCTTTACTGGTGATTATCCGCCACTTCATCATCAGCACTGATGTTTTAGGCACTGGGTTTACGCAGTTGATCCTGATTGGATTCGGATTTGCCTCTGTTTCGGTAGCGGTACTGATGATATTGATCCAAAAAGATGTGAAACGATTATTAGCGTACTCAAGTGTTGAACATATGGGGCTGATAACTTTTGCTGTGGGGCTGGGGCCTTTGGGCATATTTGCGGCTATGCTACATGTCGTCAATCATAGTATTGGTAAAACTCTGATGTTCTGCGGAGCAGGGAATATCATGCTGAAGTACGGCACAAGAGATATGAATATCGTCAAAGGTGTGGTTCGGGTTACGCCCTGGACAGGGATTTTATTTGGTGCTGGTGCACTAGCGTTGGCCGGAGTGCCGCCATTTAATCTTTTTATCAGTGAGTTTTTAATTATCTGCTCAGGCATTTATAGCCAGCATCCTTATCTGACAGTGTTGCTGTTGCTGGTCTTAACGCTGGCATTGGCGGGGTTTGCCCGTTTAGTTGCAGGATGTGTTCTGGGTAAAGCCCCCGATGGTGTTGAATCCGGTGAAGTTAATTATCTGACTGTGGCCCCTTTGGTTGCCCTGTTGGTACTGATGGTACTGATGGGAACACATATTCCGGGAATCGTATTACATGGGATTGATCAGGCGGTTCAGGTGGTGATTAACCAGCCACAAGAGTCCATATTGCCCTCACTTAATTTGCCTTGGCAGGATGTTATCGATACAGGTAATCAATCAGTCATGCTTACACCTCAAAGTCACTAAGTTAGAGAGAATGTTGAATGGAAACTGTACAAACAAATCAATCGCAACGTCAAATTGGTAAGCAGTATGTCGAAGGCGTGCGTCATCTGTTCCCATCTGCAATCCTGGACGAGGCGTGGCAAACAGACAATCAGGTAACAATCACCGTGAAGATGACGGCTTTGATTGAAGTGATGAAATGGCTTTACTACGATCAGGGTGGGTGGCTGACCGTTTCATTTGGTAACGATGAAAGAAGCCTGAACGGATGTTTTGGTGTCTATCATGCGCTGTCAATGGAAGGTGAAGTGAAAAGCTGGGTGACTGTTAAAGTTCTGGTGGATGCGCAGAGCCAGGAATTTATTTCTATCACACCGCATATCCCGGCTGCTGTTTGGGGTGAACGTGAAATTCGCGATATGTTCGGCCTGCATCCCGTTGGATTGCCGGATGAGCGGCGTCTGGTTTTGCCTGATGACTGGCCTGAAGACTTACACCCGTTGCGTAAAGACGCCATGGATTATCGTCAGCGTCCGGAACCCACAACAAGCACAGAAACTTACCCGTTTGTGAATGAACTGGGGGATGACTCCAATCGTATCGTTCCTGTTGGTCCGCTGCATATCACCAGTGATGAGCCCGGACACTTCCGTTTATTTGTCGATGGCGAAGATATCGTCGATGCGGATTACCGGATGTTTTACGTGCACCGCGGTATGGAAAAACTGGCTGAGACCCGGATGGGATACAATGAAGTTGGTTTTCTGGCTGACCGGGTATGCGGGATTTGCGGATTTACTCACAGTGTCGGGTATATTAACACGGTAGAAAATTCACTGGGCGTTGAAGTGCCAGTCCGGGCGAAAATGATTCGTACTGTGTTGCTGGAAGTCGAACGACTACACAGCCATTTGCTGAATATCGGTTTATCAAGTCACTTTGTCGGGTTTGATTCCGGGTTTATGCAATTCTTCCGGATTCGGGAAAAAACTATGGAGCTGGCAGAGTTGCTGACCGGAGCGCGTAAAACGTATGGGATGAACCTGATTGGCGGGATTCGCCGTGATTTCCTGAAAGAACAACGGGTGAAAGGTCTGGCTGTTGTCAGAGAAGTCCGCAAGTCCTTTTCCGAGCTGGTCGATATGTTGCTGGCGACACCAAACATCGACAGCCGGATCTCCGGTGTTGGTATTCTTGCCAAAGATATCGCACGGGATTTCAGCCCGGTTGGTCCTTTAATTCGTGGTGCCGGTTTTGAACGGGATGTACGGATTGTTCATGGCCAGTCACTGGAATCTTATGCGGATGTGCCCATTGAGCTGCAACATATTGATTCCGGTGATGTTCAGGCGCGTGTGCTGGTCAGAATCAGGGAAGTGTTTGATTCACTGAATATTGTCGAGTTTGGATTGGATCATCTGCCGGAAGGGGCAATTTTAACGGAAGACTTCGAGTATGTGCCGAACAAGTTCGCGCTAGGGTTCACTGAAGCGCCACGGGGTGAAAATATCCACTGGAGTATGACCGGTGATAATCAAAAACTATTCCGCTGGCGTTGTCGGGCTGCAACTTATGCGAACTGGCCTGTGTTGCGTTATATGTTGCGGGGTAACACAGTGGCGGATGCACCTTTGATTATTGGTAGTCTTGATCCGTGTTACTCATGTACGGACCGTGTCACGATTGTTGATACGAAGAAAAAACGGAGTCAGACCGTCCCATATAAAGCCATCGAACAGTACAGTGTGAACCGTAAAAATTCACCGCTGAAATCTATGTAGAGGTTGGTCGCTATGTTTAAATTATTTAAAACCGTCATAAAAACCGGCGACGCGACAGAAAAGTATCCGTTTGCCCCTTTTGAGGTGCAAAAGGACTTTCGCGGAAAACCTGAGCTGGATGCCAGCCAGTGCATTTCGTGTGGCGCGTGCACCAGAGCGTGCCCGGCGAATGCATTAATCATGGAAACAGACCCGGTTAAAGGCATCCGCCGCTGGGAGCTGTCTCTTGCCCGCTGTATTTACTGCGGACGTTGTGAAGAAGTCTGTCCGACACATGCCATTGAGCTGTCTGAGAAATTTGAGCTTGCTGTAACCAATAAAGCAGATTTATATGAATCCGCAGAATTTGCACTGGCAGATTGTTCTTTATGCGGAAAGCCATTTGTGGCGAAAAAATTACTGAATTATGTCGTCGATTCTCTGGAGAATTCCGGCTTGACCGGAGAAGCATTGGAAATGCGCCGGCGTCAGCTGGAGACTTGCCCTGAATGTCGCCGGAAAGCCAACATGCTTGATGGGGTGAATCTTACTCCCGGTCGTCATTTTTCCGGGGATCATGAAGTTCGTGTTGAGGAGGATGTGTGAAAGGTATTAAGCAGTTAGCTGGAACAAAGCATACGGAATCCGTCCCTGTAGAAGTCTCTCCTGATCATGAGAAACTGAAACAGGTTTTGCTGAAAGACATTAAACGTTCGGCGTATGTTTACCGGGTCGATTGTGGTGGATGTAATGCTTGTGAGATTGAAATTTTTGCAGCAACAACACCGGTGTACGATACCGAGCGTTTTGGGATTAAAGTTGTCGCATCTCCGCGGCATGCTGATATTTTACTCTTTACCGGCGCGGTGACCCGGGCCATGAGAGCTCCGGCTTTGCGGGCTTATGAAGCCGCGCCGGATCCGAAAGTCGTGGTGTCTTACGGTGCCTGCGGTTGCGATGGTGGTATTTTCCATGATCTTTATTGTGTCTGGAGCGGCACGGATAAAATTGTCCCGGTTGATGTGTATATTCCGGGGTGCCCGCCAACACCAGCAGCAACGCTCTATGGCTTTGCAGTTGCTTTAGGGCTGTTAGAGCAAAAAATGCATGCGACCGATCATCAGGTGGATGCTGAACCAGCTTCACTACGCCATACCGGTATTCCGCAAAATATCAGAGTGATGATTGAGCAGGAAGCCCGTCTGCTGGCAGGCTATCGTCAGGGAAAACGAATTTCCGGTGAACTGATGGATATTCTGGAACAGTGTGATGCGATGAATGTCGATGAGAAAATCCAGGCTTATCTTCATTCTCATGATGATCCCCGTTTAACTGAGATCGTGAATACACTAATGCGCAAAGTGATGAAACAGCTTACCGGAGATAACGGAGGTTGCCATGGCTGTAGCTGAATCAAGACACCTGAACGGACAAGTCAATTTTTATCGTCTGAGCCGTAAATTTGTTGATGAAAGCGAAATGCCGCAGGAAGCGAAGCAGGTGATGTACTACAGTCTGGCAATTGGGCACCATTTAGGGATTGTGGACTGCCTGAAGTCAGAAATGGATTGTACAGGTCAGGAATATCTTGAATGGATCAGCGCGCTGCCGGAAGACAGTGACGCTTACCGTAAGATGAAAGGCTTTCTGATGTTCGGGGAAATTACCGTGTATCCTGAACACATTGATATGCTGGCATTGGCTTTTGATCAGATTGAGAGTGCAGAACAGTCAGAAAAATCCCGGGAACTGACCCGGGGGCTTCTGAACATTCTGACAGCCATCCATCATGAACCAACAATGTATTTAATGGTTCGGGGGGGAAGATGATGGCTCGTCAGATCCTTTTAACAGTCGGAAACTCAATGATGGGGGATGATGGTGCCGGACCTTATCTGGCAAAGTTATTTCATCATAACCCTGTTGAAGGCTGGGAAGTTATGGAAGGCGGTACAATGCCTGAAGATACGCTGCATTTGATCCGTAAGGCGAAACCCGATCGGGTTTTGGTGGTCGATGCAGCAGATTTTGGCGAGCAAGCCGGAGAAATCCGGATCATTGACCCGGATACAATCGCGGATATGTTTATGGTGTCGACCCATAGTCTGCCGCTGAATTTTATGATCGATGAGCTGAAATCTTTTGTTCCGACAGTGACCTTTGTGGGCATACAGCCTGCGGCTGTTGCCTTTGCATTTCCGATGACGGATATGGTGAAGTCGGCAGTAGAAACCATCTATCAGCGTTTGCCTGAATGGCAGGATGAAGGTGAGTTTTTGAGTACTGCTGAATAATCAACGCATTTGGTGGTGTTAAACCCTGCCGGAGTGTTATCGTCGAAGGTATAGCAACTCAGAGTTTTTTTAACCACTGAAACATAAAAAAGGAAGACAATCAGTCTTCCTTTTTTATATCTTCATGAACAAGCTAGTTGATATGCTGAACCGGTGTTTCCTGAATTTTTACCGGGTAAAATACAATCACAAACACCATGACCGTAAAAAAGATACCCAAAGGTAAAGTCAGCATATGGTCAGATAATTCACCTTTTGCCATATAGATTGCAGCCTGGGAGTCATCAATGATGGTTCCTGCCGCGCAAATCATAAAAGCAATGAATGATAAATAACGTTTCAACATGGGTCACTCCCCCGAATTTCCCTGAATTGAATATAAGAATACGTGTTTCATAAATTACACTTTCATTTGAAAATTTAAAAAATTAAAACACTGGTTCATATTCTTCATTTAAGGCGCTGAAGTAAATACACAAAATCAGTAAATATATTTGATGAAATGAATCAGACAAATTAATGATTTATTGATGTAAATCATCCTGCTCTGTTTTTGTGTGTTTCGGCAGTAATATCAGTGGCTTCCGTGATTATGTCTGCGGGGCTGACGGTTTATTTCTGCCCGCATCGCAACTATTTCGGGGATGCTACTGTAATTTCTGGCGCGCTGACACGACCTGAAGCCTGCATCTTCAGGTTGTTTGGGTATCTATAAGATTGGTTGATAAACGACGAAAGTCTGGTTCAGCCATTCTCACAGAGAATGGCTGTTTGATGATGAAAACTGAATCAGCAAATTACTTTGATAGCCAGACCGCCCTGAGATGTCTCCCGGTATTTTTTATTCATATCTTTACCGGTCTCAAACATGGTTTCGATGACTTTATCCAGAGAGACTCTTGGATCAGATGAGCGTCTTAGTGCCATCCGCGCTGAGTTAATGGATTTCACCGCTGCAATGCCATTGCGTTCAATGCATGGAATTTGAACCTGACCGGCAATCGGGTCACAGGTCAGTCCCAGATTGTGTTCCATTGCGATTTCTGCCGCAATACAAACCTGCTCCGGGCTGCCGCCCATCAGGGCTGTCAGTCCTGCCGCTGCCATTGAGCAGGCCACGCCGACTTCGCCCTGACAGCCAACTTCTGCACCGGAAATGGATGCGTTGCGTTTATAGAGTCCGCCAATGGCGCCGGATGCGGCGAAGTAACGAATGTAATCTTTTTCTGTGACTGTCTGGATGAACTTGTCATAGTAAGCCAGAACTGCCGGGATGATGCCGCATGCGCCATTGGTTGGTGCGGTGACCACCCGTCCGCCAGCTGCATTTTCTTCATTGACGGCAAAAGCAAACATGTTGACCCAATCAATGACAGACATCGGATCGCTGGATGTGGCTTCTGCTGTTAGCAGTTGCTGGCGAAGAGCTGCTGCCCGGCGCGGTACACGCATTGGTCCGGGCAAAATACCTTCAGTATTCATGCCCTTTTCCATACATTCGCGCATCGTTTTCCAGATCTGAGAATAATAAGTATGGATTTCTTCATCAGAATGGAATGCTCTTTCATTTTCCATGACCAGCGCACTGATGGAGTAGCCGCTTTCTTTACACTGGTGAAGGAGCTCATCTGCGGTTTTAAACGGGTAAGGCACCTGAACACTCGATTCTGTTTCTTTACCGAAATTTTCTTCATCGACAATAAAGCCGCCACCAATCGAGTAGTAGGTTTTTGAGTAGACTTTTTCATCATCCACCCAGGCATGCAGCTTCATGCCGTTTTCATGCAGATCAAGGTTGGTGGTATGGAAGGTAATCCCGGTCTCTTTGGGAAAAGCCACCGTATGGCAATGCATGCCAACAGGTAAACGTTCGGTTTCTTCAACCCGGGAAATAAAGCCGGGAATACTGTCGATATCAACTTTCTCCGGGGTATTGCCGGCAAGTCCCATGATAATCGCTATATCCGTATGGTGGCCTTTGCCTGTCAGTGATAATGATCCATAAATATCAACAGTAATTTTAGTGATGTGACGAAGTTTTCCCATTTCACGCAGATCATCGATGAATTCTTTTCCTGCTTTCATCGGGCCAACAGTGTGTGAACTGGAGGGGCCAACTCCGATTTTATAGATATCAAATACACTAATCATTCAGATTTCCTCGGACAGCCCCGTGGAACGGGGGCTGGTTAATACTTATTAATTCGAACGGTTTACAGTGCGCCATAAATAACAGATGAAATTGCTGCCAGGCCACAAACTGTTGTAAAGATTTGTACAGGTAATGATGTTCTGAATTTCGCCATCGCCGGTACTTTGAACATGGCATAGATTGGCAATAAGAACAGAATCGCGGCGATCATTGGTGCACCCATGGTTTCAATCATGCCCAGAATGCTTGGGTTGATAATGGCGACGATCCAGGTGGTCAGAACAATAAAGATGAGAGAGAATTTTTCGATTTTACTGACCTGAAAATCTGAACGACTTTTCACCAGGCCAACCAAACCTTCATGTGCGCCTAAGAAATGACCAAAGTAGCTGGATGTAATCGCAGCAAAAGCAACGATTGGGCCCATGTAGGAAATGATCGGGGAATCCTGCACATTTGCCAGATAAGACAGCACAGAGATATTTTGTGCTTTCGCCTGTGCCAGCTGTTCAGGTGAAAGAGACAGAACGACAGAGAACACGAAGAACATCACAAAACCCATCAGCATCATGGCTGCGCCACCGGTGATTGAATCTGTTTTCTGTACCGCGTTGTCACCGTGTTCCATCCGTTGTTCTTTTGTGAACTGGCTGATCACCGGGCTGTGGTTAAAAGAAAATACGATAATTGGAATTGCCAGCCAGATCACGGAAGGCATGGCGCTCCAGTCCGGTGCCACATCGATCATTGACGTGTTCCATTCAGGAATCAGGTAGAAAGATAATGCCAGCAGGATGAAAACCAGCGGGTAAACAATGGCAGAGGTTGCTTTGAGCATCAGTTGTTTACCAAACACAACGCCGGCCGTCATTGTCAGAATCAAACCACCGGACAGAAGCCAGCGGGGTATGGACGCCATCCCGAGCTGATTGACCAGAAATGAATCAACGGTATTGGTGATGCCGACACCATAAATCAGAACAATAGGATAAATAGCGAAAAAGTAAGCAAAAGTGATGAGATTCGCACCGGTTTTACCAAAGTGTTCTTCAACGGTATCTGTGATATCTGCATTTTTGTTTTTCGCTGACAAAACAAACCGGGCCAGCGATTTATGTGAAAACCAGGTCATCGGGGCAGCCAACAGGGCCAGAATGACTAAAGGCCAGAAACCACCCGATCCGGCTTTGATCGGTAAGAATAAAACCCCGGCACCGACAGCTGTACCAAACAGTGACAAACACCAGGTGAAGTCTTTATAGGTAAATCTGTTTTCCGCTCTGCTTTGTGAGGGTAACGTGGATGAAATAGTAGAGTTCATATCAGGCTCGCTCGTTTTTTGTCAGGAGTTATGTTCCCCGAAGGGGATAATTTGTATCCGTTATTTCGATATTGTTATTGTCTTACCTTCACCGGTCTGGCTTGAGTAAGGATACAGTTGTGCCGGAAATGTCCGGTGGCATTCATGAGTACTTCCCTGATATGTCCTGATTGTTCGTTTTCCATCCTGGTGATACATCCATCATCTTTATTTTTTAATCACTAAGATCTGAACTCACGAATATATTTGTAAATCGCATGGCGGGTGATTCCCAGCTGACCGGCAACCTGTGTGGTCGCTTCTTTTAATTCAAAAATACCGTTTTTGAATAAAACCCGGGTAATCGCTTTGTTTTTACCCTTTGCGGTCACGCTGCTGTCATTTTCCACTTCTGCGATTGCATGATTCAGTGCATTCTCAATCACCTCTTTCGGAGAGGCACTGAATGTTTCATGTGCTTCTGTCTGTATATTTGTCATATCCGGAACCAGTGTTTTCAGAATTTCTGCCATTGGAAACGATAAATTGACATTGATACAAAACAGTCCGACCGGTTTCTCATTTTCACCTGTCAGGACACAAGTTGTTGATTTCAGTACCGAACCGTCTTTTGCTGTGGTGAAGTAGCTTTTCGGCGTCATGTTGCCGGTTTTTTCAAACTGATTAAGCATCTTCAGCCCCATGTCGGTAATCGGAGAACCAACTTTCCGTCCGGTATGGTGGCCATTGACGATTTTTACCACTGAATGTTCAAAACTTTCGAAAGAATGAACTACCACTTCACAATGCGGCCCAATCAGTTCTGCGATGGTTTCCGCTAACCTGAAGTTCGAAGCCAGACAGGCCCGATCCTGTTCGGTGAATCTGGTATTAAATGACTTATATTTTGATACGACCATCCTTAGACTCCTTTGGTTCACTTTGTGTAACTTTTCAGGTTGCATGCCATTGCTTATATCAATTATATGTTCAATTCCTTCGCAGGTATAAAACTATATTTGATAGTTATGGTCAATGTTAAAGTTGTAAATAGTGAACTATATGTGACTCAAAGCATCATTTTGGTATTTTATTTGCCTTTTTTAGTTCACTTTGTGTAACTAGTGAGCCATTTCAGGCTTTGTGGCCCGGACTCGGTCAGTCTGAAGTATTTTGGGTTAATAAAAGTTAACTTTTTGCGGGTGAATGCATAAAAAATTCAGTAAAAGGAGAAAGAATAATCCGCAAGAGTGTCTTTTGACCTGCGGATAGACTGACAGATGTTTATCTGTTTTTTTATCCGGAAAATGAAAGGAAAAGGGGATTGATTCAGAACGATAATATGCCAGGACAGAGAACATCATCAATGCTGTTTGGTGGATTTGTCCATGATAAATATTCGAAATAATTGAATCTTCAGTTTTCGGCTGCACGTATGAATCATGCATCTTCAGGTTGCTTGGGTATATATGGATGGTAAAAACCGTGATTATCCGGAACGTCACAGGGTTATCGCAAAAAACGGCAGAAAAATGGCGGCAAACCATCAATAATAAATTGGTTTTTTTTTATACACCTCCCAAACGGTTAAATTCTGTCATTCCTGCAATATCTTCACTCAGATGATGTGATTAATATGATATCTGTTTTACATCTTTACCCTCGAAGATAAACAGAGTGATTTGACTGATAAATATAAAAATCAGCGTTTACTCACAAGGAGACAATATGAAGATAAACATACAACAACAGTGGCCGGGTCTGAAACAGGCAGGAGGAACACATTATAAGACCGTCGGTTCAATGCTGGCTGCATTTGCAGTGCTGAGTATGCCGCTGGGAAATGCAATGGCAGGCACCAGTGGCGTCAGCCATCAGGTGACGATTTCTAATGACTGGAATAGTGGTTACTGTGCAGGCTTAACGGTGACAAATAATAACAGTGCCGCGGTCACTGACTGGCAGGTTGACGTGGATGTGGACGGCACGGTCAGCTCTCTGTGGAATGCAGAGTGGAGTCAGGACGACACTGTGGTTCATGTTTCCGGCAGCGGGCAATATGAGACCCTGCAAGCCGGGCAGAGTACATCACAGATCGGCTTTTGTGTGAACCGTTCATCAGGTTCGGATAATTCCGGCGGTAATTCCTCCGGAGGCAGTACTTCTTCCGGACTGGCTGAAAACGGAGATGTTGAAGATGGTTTAACCAATTGGTCATCGACTGCAGGTGATGTAGAGCGCACCATGCAGGATAGCCACAATGGTGCTGCCAGTGTGTTGATTACCAACCGTACAGCTGGCTGGAATGGGATCACATTTAAACCGGAAAGTTTAAGTAACGGAAAAAAATATAATGTATCAGTGTGGGTGAAACTCGCGCCCGGCGCGTCTGATTCAACCCTGATTCTGACAGCGAAGCGAACAGACGATTCTGATACATCAACGACTGATGAATACACCCGGATTGCGACCGCGACCGTTTCTGATTATGAATGGACTGAGCTGAAAGGATCCTATTCACAAACCGGGACCACATTCCAGCATTTCATTATTGAGTCCGAGAGTGACAGCGTCAGTTATTATGCGGATGATTTTACCGTTGAAAGTGCAGGCGATGCAGATGATAACGGCGGCTCATCTTCCGGTAACAGTAAAAAGTTTGTCGGTAACATTACGACAGGTGGCAGTGTGAGATCTGACTTTGTCAATTACTGGGATCAGATTACGCCGGAGAATGAAGGTAAATGGGGCTCAGTTGAGAAAACCCGTGATGTCTATAACTGGAGTGGTGTAGACGCAGTTTATGAGTATGCCAAAGCGCATAATATTCCGTTTAAACAACATACCTTTGTATGGGGAAGTCAGTATCCGAGCTGGATTACTTCGTTAAGTGCGAAAGAGCAGGCGGCTGAAATTGAAGAATGGATTCAGGATTTCTGTACCCGCTATCCGGATGTTGACATTATCGATGTGGTGAATGAAGCAACACCGGGACATGCACCGGCAGAATTTGCTGAAAATGCCTTTGGTGATGACTGGATTATCAAGTCATTTAAACTGGCCCGTAAATATTGTCCGAAAGCGACGCTGGTCTTAAATGATTACAATGTGCTGAGCTGGCATACCGATAAATTTATTGCTATGGCGAAACCTGCAGTAGAAGCCGGTGTGGTTGATGCGATTGGTTTACAGGCGCATGGTCTGGAAAGTATTTCAACATCGAAATTACAAACTAATCTGAATAAGGTCGCAGCACTGGGACTGCCGATTTATATCTCTGAGTATGATATTGCGAAAACCGATGATCAGGCTCAGTTAGATGTGATGAAAGCACAGTTCCCGCTGTTTTATAACTCAGATAATGTTGCCGGTATCACCTTGTGGGGATATGTGGATGGTAAAACATGGAGAGACGGCACAGGCCTGATTTACAGTGATGGCACCGAGCGGCCCGCAATGAAATGGCTGATGGACTATATAGGGAAATAGTCTGGACATAACAGAAATAGCAAAACCAGTATGAATAACCAGCCGCCTTTTTGGGCGGCTGTTTTGATCCTGAAATTAATACCTTTGAGTTATATTTTTTCTTCCAATGAGAAGCATCAATAATAATTTCGTGTTTTTAAAGACATATTCCAATTTGATAAATCCTGACAGACAACTCATATTCTTTCTCCGGGGGTTAATGATAATAAGGGTTGACTTTCGTTTATGTTCAGTTTTTCTGTAAACAGTATGCATTATTTGTATTTTTTCCCGGATGACCAAAGATGAGCGAAGGCTTTCACCAGATAGCAGAACATCTATCTGTATCTATAACACTCTTCATTGACTGATTGAAAGGAGAGGTCATGAAAATAAATTCAACGGAAGGTTGGTCTGGTTTTATGAAACAACATAGAAAACAACCCAAATTATCTGCAATCCACAAGTCTTGCATGGTGGTTATGGCTGCCACTTTTGCAGCCTTCAACCCGCTGATGACTTCAGCGGCTTCTGAAAGCGGAAATGTCGATTATTCGATTGCGATTACCAGTGACTGGGATGGTGGTTACTGTGCTGCTGTCACCGTAACGAATAAGAGCGATCAGGCGCTGGACTGGCATTTTGATATGACAATAGACGGCACGATCAATAACCTGTGGAACGCCACGTGGAGTCAGGAGGGTTCAACGGTCGCAATGTCTGGTGCCGGATGGAATAACACCCTGGCAGCAGGACAAAGCAACAGTTCAATCGGCTATTGTGCGACCCGCAACAGTGATTCAACAAGTGGTGATGATTCCGCGACCGGTAATGATGACAGTACTGATTCAGGCTCTGGTGCTGATACTGGTACAGACAGCGGTTCTGACTCTGATACTGACAACAGTTATCAGGTGCCTGAGAATAACTTCGCTAAAAATGGTGGCGTGGAATATGATCTGGAAAACTGGTCAGTGACTGCCGGCACGTTAGCACGCAGCACAGACGCAAGCCATAACGGTGCGGCCAGTGCACTGATTACAGGACGGACTAGCGGATGGAACGGGATTACTTTTGATACCGGTTCTCTGACTGATGGTAATGACTATGATGTTGCTGTCTGGGTGAAACTGGCCCCGGGAACTGTCAGTACTGCTGAGATTTATCTGACAGCAAAACGTACCGACGACAGCGATTCTTCAACGACAAAAGAATATGAACGCGTTGCTTCTGCGGTCGCTTCAACAGATAAATGGACTCTGTTACACGGAACATATACCCAAAGTGGTACGCCATTTGAGCATTTCATCATTGAATCAGACGACGCTGAAGTCAGCTATTACGCAGATGACTTCTCCATTGGTGGTGAAGTTGTTGCAGATGACTCAGATAACTCCGATGCAAAATCAGCGGATAAGTTTGTCGGTAACATTACGACTTCAGGCAGTGTCCGTTCAGACTTCCTGCAATACTGGAACCAGTTAACCCCTGAAAATGAAGGGAAATGGGGCAGCATTGAGAAAAGCCGTGATGTGTATAGCTGGGACGGGGTTGATGCCGCTTATAAATATGCGAAAGAGCATGGCATTCCGTTTAAACAGCATACATTCGTCTGGGGAAGTCAGTATCCAAACTGGATTACATCACTCAGTCCGACAGAGCAGGCAGCAGAAATTGAAGAGTGGATTCAGGACTTCTGTACCCGCTATCCTGATGCGGAAATGATCGATGTGGTGAATGAAGCTACTCCGGGTCATGCACCGGCAACATTTGCCAAAAGTGCATTTGGGGATGACTGGATCATCAAATCATTTCAACTGGCCCGCAAGTATTGCCCGAATTCAAAACTGGTGCTGAATGATTACAACGTGTTGATCTGGAACACCGATGAATTTATTCAGATGGCGAAACCTGCTGTTGAAGCCGGTGTGGTTGATGCGATTGGTCTGCAGTCTCACGGGCTGGAAAGTCTTTCAGCTTCTCAGCTGAAAACCAATCTGGATAAAGTGGCTGCACTTGGTCTGCCGATTTATATCTCAGAGTACGATATTGCCAAAACTGATGATCAGGAACAGCTGAACATCATGAAAGAACAGTTCCCTGTATTCTATAAAGATGACGCAGTTGCCGGTATTACTCTGTGGGGTTATATCGCCGGTAAAACCTGGAAAGAAGGTACAGGTTTAATCAACTCAGACGGTACTCAGCGACCTGCAATGAAATGGTTAATGAACTATCTGGAAGAACAGAGAGATTCTGATTCAAAAAAGTAGAAACGCCCCAGGATACATGTGATTTACCATCAACTTTTGGCTGGACATCGACCGATCCGGTGATCTCGCCAATTGATGACAACCTGGTGTCGGTTAAGGATCCATCGATTGTTAAATACGACGGGAAGTATCACGTATTTGCCAGTGTGGTGGATAAAGATGGCAAGTACAGCAGTGTTTATCTGAACTTCAGTGACTGGGCCGATGCAGGCAAAGCAACTCAGCTGAGTATGAAGCAGACAAAAGCAGGCAGTACTGTTGCGCCTCAGGTGTTTTACTTTAAGCCGCATAACAAGTGGTATCTGATTTATCAGTGGGGGGCAAGATATTCCACAAACACTGATATTAACGATCCTTCAGGCTGGAGTGCACCCAAAACACTCCTGAGTAATGAACCGGATGGTGCGCTGGATTACTGGGTTATCTGTGATGATGACAATTGCTATTTGTTCTTCTCCAGAGATGACGGCAAGCTATATCGTTCCAAAGTTTCGATCGATAATTTCCCGAACTTCACCAACTATGAAGTGGTGATGTCTGAAGATTCTGTCGGTAAATTATTCGAGGCTTCGAATGTTTATAAGGTTGCGGGTAAAGATCAGTACCTGTTACTGGTGGAAGCTTACGGACCCCGTTATTTCCGGTCATGGACAGCAAACAGCCTTGATGGACCGTGGACGCCTTTAGCGGATACTCAGTCAAATCCTTTTGCCGGAGAAGCAAATGTCAGCTTCAGCGGCGAAAAGTGGACAAAAGATATCAGCCATGGCGAGATGATTCGTGCCGGATATGATCAGACACTGACCATCGATCCATGTCATTTACAGTATCTGTATCAGGGGCGCGATCCTGATTCTGATAGTGGTGGATATGATGCCCGTCCTTATCAGCTGGGATTATTGACTGCGAAATAATCCGGTTGTTGTGAACAGTTGAAATGGCATCTGAAGAACCCCGTGCGGATCACTGATCCGGCGGGGTTCTTTTTTATCTGTTTTCTGAGCACAGCTTTGTTGGCTTCTCCTCTGTGACTCTGTCCTGTGAATATCAACACACATGACGTTATTATCCGCTCCGTTTGTTTGGGTATACCCAAGCAACCAGAAGATGCAGGGTTCAGTGAGATTTGTCAGGCTCTGAGGCAAGGCACTGATTTGAAGATAGAGTCATTCTACGTTGAAAATCAGTCACGCCGTATCAGAGCCTGACAAACTCACCCGCAGGGCGTGAGCTGAAAGGCACATTTCTGTGTCAGGATAATTTGAAAGGTGGGTACATTCCTGCATTCTCTTTCCTTGAACTGTACCTTTCGGCTGCACGCTGAACCCTGCATCTTCTGGTTGCTTGGATATATACATTCCGGTGTTCTCTTTTCCCGGATTGCTTCCATTGGCTTCATGCTGTCTTTAGTATTTTATGATATTTCATTATTTTTTATTTAATGATTATTCTGGTTTTATGTTTAAAAGTTCGTCTGATAAACTGAAAAATATATATCTGTTTGTAAGTTTTATGATATTTATTATTGATTGGTATTCCATAATATGGATTTGGCTATTTATTGTTTATGTGTTTTGTATATTAATGGTTATTGAAGATTAGATGTTTTCACTGAAAGCATTCTATTTTCAATCAGAGTATTTCTTTAACTTGTTATTTTGTTTATTTGTTTGTTTTTTATACTTTGCCGGCTTTGTGCCGGCATTTTTTTATGTTGTATTCCAAATGAATATAATATAAAACTTAATGATGAAACTTTATAACTATTGAATGTATTTATAGGTTAAATATATTATTTCAGATAACACAAACAGATAAACATGATAGTTTTTTCATCACACCATCAATCGAGTCACCGATCCTGCCTGTCATATGATACATAATCACCCGGTGTATTATGCTGTAATGTCATCTAATTGTTTGTGTTTGTTTATATTGTGATCTTTTGTAACCCGGGTGTGTGGATGATTAATCTGATTCTGCTTTTTTCACATGTTTGTTAAAAATTATGAATCGCACACGGTTGCGTATGTTTTGTGTTAATACTGAAATATTTATTTATGAGACATGTTCCATAAAAATAAAATGTCGATATATTTTGTTTTTTTTCATGTATATTAGGTGGCGAATGAGGTGTTCAGTAGAACTTTTGTTATATTGTTCATGTTATTCAGAGTATTTCTTTAACTTGTTATTTTTTTTATTTATTATATTTATTTATATTACATAATTTTATGGGCCGGCTATATGCCGGCTTTTTTTATGTGTCATTGTGTCCATTTTGAATTGATTTTTGATGGTGATAAGATAATTATAATTTTATCTGTTAGTTTTGTTTGCTTTATTTTTAATCAGGTGTTTTATTACTTATCTGGGTTTTGCATATTATTATTTAAATATTGAGTCTTATTTTATATGTTCGTTATGTTTTATTTTAATTTCCAGGGGCACTTCTGTGTCGGTTTTTCCGGCAGGACTCGTCAGGCCCGGGGGATCTCGAAACCTGGTTGTGATTCACAAAAAGTATCACTATTGATTATCATGAAGCAAAATCTGATACTTTCTGTTTATCATGCGGTGTTTTGAATTCGTTACGATATACCCAAGCAACCTGAACCCTGCATCTTCAGGTTGTTTGTATAGGTTTGGCAGGCACAGGTTGTTGTGCCATGGATTATCAATGAATCGTATATGGCGGGACAAGTGACGTGTTGCGATGTCCCCGGGAGTTTGAAATGAAACGAAAGATGTCTTTATTATTCGCCGGACTGGTGATGGTCAGTTCCTGTCTGCAGGCATTTGAACTGACCAGCAGTGATATTCAGGAAGGTGAGTCCTTATCCTCATCATTTATGTTTAACGGATTCGGTTGTTCCGGGAAAAATGTCTCACCTCACCTCAGCTGAGCTGGGACGACTTTCCGGCCGGAACAAAAAGTTTTGCGATCACCGTTTATGATCCGGATGCGCCGACAGAAAGTGGCTGGTGGCACTGGAGTGCGATTGATATCCCGGCAAATATCCATCAGCTGAAACGCGGGCAGTCAATCTCATCTGCTGGCGGAAAAGAGATCAGGAATGATTTCGGAACAACGGCATTTGGCGGGGCATGTCCGCCGGTCGGCCATGGTATGCACAGATATCAGTTTACGATCTGGGCGCTTCCGTATAAAAATATGCCCGTGCCGGATACAGCCTCTGCGGCACTGGTTGGCTATATGTTAAATCAGGATGCACTTGCCAAATCCCGCATTACAGCCACAGCGATGAGAAAGTAGTCACAGTCATGAGATACAGTCATAAGAAAGAGCGATGAGAAAGAGCCAGCAGGAAATGACGGAAGCGCCATTATTCAGAATCAATCATATTCTGAGTGTCAGGCCGCAAAAGCTGAGTAATATGACGATTCTCTCTCCCTCTGTCATCTGGGTCCGGGCGGGGTATAAACGCCTGCTTGGTCACCAGAAACCCCTGGCGCTTGATGAGCAATCTCTGCTGCTGGTGCGCAGCCATGAAAGACTGACATTTGAAAACCAGCCCCGGCAGGCGGTGTTTCGTTCCTGTCAGGTTTGTTTTCATCATTATCCGGCAGCAGAGATGCTGGCATATAGCCAGTCAATCTCTTCATCTGAGCAGGTGCTCTTTAAGCTGACGCAGGATTTGCGACAGGCGCTGGAGATACTTTGCCGTCTTGATCACCGGCTTATGAGTCATGCCGTCCAGCGTTACTGGCTGGATGGTTTTTATCAGTTACTGGCTGAAAAGGGGATGCTGCATCATTTATTTGATCCGGTGGGAAAATCATTACAGGAAACTTTAAGTGAGCACCTGAGTGCAACGCCGGAGAAATCATACAGGCTGGACACGGTTTGTCTTGATCTGGGAATGAGTCGCTCGACACTCATTCGTCGTTTACACCGGGAGAACACCAGCTTCAGGGAAGTGTTACACCAGGTCAGAATGAACCATGCGATTATTTTGCTCCAACAGGGCGGCTATGATTTGCCTGATATTGCGTTAGCCTGCGGCTACCTGTCAACTCAGCGCTTTTGTCAGCGTTTCAGGGAGCAATTCGGTGTAACCTTCCGGCAATATGAGAAAACCCTGACGGTTTCATCCTGATGGCATCGATGATTTCACTTAATAGTCCGGCTGTTTCGCTTAAGGATCAATCTTTGTGTACAGAAAAATGCGTTCAGCCTCTGCGCGCTGTGAGCAAATAAGCAGCACGCATCGCATACAAGCCGATGCCAATCCAGATCAGAATAAAGAAAAAAGCAGGGAAACCGGTAAGCCGGCTTAATGTAATGTGCTCCCCCGAGCCGTGAATTGACCATAAATATGAGGGAGAGTAAATCGCGTTCAGCATGACATAAATTCCCAGAAAGCGGAGCAGATAAGTGCCTGCTTTGCCAAGGAACCAGCACGAAGCAAATACTGCGATGACATAGAGAAGAATAATCGCGGTGGCAGGGCCATCAATATACAGAAAGAAAAACGCACAAAACAGAATCAGAATGATCTTGATTACTTTTCCGGTATACAGACTGCTGGCGTAGAGCAGATAACCAAACAGAGATGCGCCGGGATAACCGGCAAATGCAATCATGATCCGCGCCGGCCTGACGCCGCTTCCCATCGCAACAGAAGAGATGACATGTCCTTCGCGCCACGCCAGATGAAGGCTCTGAATCCGGTTACCGGTCAGCAGGGTCACCAGTCCGTGTGAAGCCTCATGAAAGAAGACCTCGACTGGCTTAAACAGATAGATCAGAAGACTGGAATGACTCAGATAATGCATCCACAGCGCCAGAAAAGTAAAGAGCAGAAAAATCCACAATTCGCCTTTCGGCTGAGTGACGAGTTTTTTGATAAACATGAAATACTTAGTTCACCGCTATCCGGTATTGTGCTGTCAGAACCAAATCATAACAGATTTATACCCAAACAACCCTGCATCTTCAGGTTGCCTGGGTATATATCAAGGTGCATCCCGGGAATATTAACCTGGGAAACCGGACAGACTCTGGGTTGTTGGTGAGATTTCTCAATCGATCACAGGGCGAACAGAAAAACGTTCGCCCTTTATACTCATTTTATCCGGTGCTTTATATTTCGCCTTCACCTACCGGCTCGGGAGCTGTGGAGAAGTATCCCATTTGACTGGTATCACTGTAGTGAAGATAAAGTGGTTTTTCATTTCTGAGAAGATCAATGACATCGGCATAATCTTCAGGCGGGTAATGGCAGGCAATAAACCCGGAAGATGCTTTTGTATCCTGTGCCGGTACATCATCCGGATCCTTGTAGAATCTGACATTGGCAAATGTTGCATGATCTTCATCGTATAACCAGATCATCGCTTTCAGAAAATAGCCCGTTCCGCCAGCAAAATGCTGAACCTGATATTGTTCAATTTTCATCATGTCCTCCAGACTGGTGAGGTTAGAATCGTCGTATCAGATCATTATGCGCATCAGATTGATATAAAGACTGTAGTATCTGCGGGGGAATGTGCAATATGTTCAGTGCAAACTTGCTTAGGGTTTGTTGGGATAAACAGGGGAAGAACTGAAACGAAGAAAGAAAACTGATGGAGATGAATCAAAATGGCGGAAGGTTTTAAAACTGCCTTGAGCATATTATTAATCGTATCAAAATGCTGTTTCATTTTCAATGAGCGGTTGTCTGCTCTGTTATTAGCTGCGATAAAATGACTGCAATGAATATGTAAATCATCCCCTGTTATTGAGTTCATGAATTATATCAATTAGCGTATTTTCTGTCTGAGCTTCCTCTGTGTCCCTGTATCACTATTATCTGCCTGATACGCCCGAATTACGTCTCTTCGGGACGTGTCGGTATCACACCAAAGAGCGACAGATCCTGGCTCAGATTTCTTCCTTATCCCCAAGAGCTAAAGGATGTCACTTTGAATACGCGCAAAATTTTTAATAATCCCTTACAGGTCCTTTCACGGCCTGATTTTCGTTATTACTGGATTGGTTTTTGTATTTCTGTTATCGGGACATGGATGCAGAGAATCGCCCAGCCCTGGCTGGCTTATGAAATGACGGATTCGCCATTCCTGCTGAGTATTGTCGGTGTTGCCCAGACCGCACCGGTTTTTATTTTATGCTTATTCTCCGGGGTCATTGTCGATCGGTTCCCGAAAAAGAAAATTTTGCTGATCACCCAGTCTGTCGCTTTTGTTGTCACACTGATTATGGCTGTTTTAATCTGGGCTGATGTCATTCAGTACTGGCATATTGTCGCCGGGGCGCTGATTCTGGGCGTCACGAATAGTATTGATATGCCGGCAAGACAATCGTTTTATATCGAACTGGTTGAGAAAGAAGAACTGGTCAATGCGATTGCTCTGTGTTCTTCGGCGTTTAATATTGCCCGGATTATCGGTCCTTTAATTGCGGGTCTGATCATGGTGTATGCGACGATCGGTATTTGCTTTTTTGCCAATGCACTGAGTTATGCGCTGATGTTTTTGTGTTTGATGTTCATTCGTCCCCGTAAAATACAAAGAGAAGCAAATAAATCCCGGGAAAGCATGCGCCGGCAAATCTATGCGGGTTTGCAACATATCCGGGATAACCGGACATTGCTGGTTACCATCCTTGGCGTCGGGATTGTGGGTATTTTTGCATTTAATTTTACAGTTCTGCTTCCTGTACTGGTTAAAACCACGCTTCATGCTGATGCAAAATATTTTAGTTATCTGATGTCTTTCATGGGTGTTGGTTCTTTCTGTGGGGCTTTAATTGTGGCTTCTACCGGCAAAGAAGGGCCCAGGGAATATACACAAACGATCATTCCGTTTTTGTTGGGCGGAGTGATTCTTTTCACCGGAATGCTGAATCATATATCTCTGCTTTCCATCGTGATGATTGTCAGCGGATTGCTGACGGTCCTGTTTACTTCGAGTGCGAATTCGATGGTACAGCTGAATTTATCTGAAGCGTTCCGCGGCCGGGTGATGAGTATTTATATTCTGGTATTCAACGGGTCTTCGGCAATTGGTAATTTTGTTGCCGGAATTGTGATGGAACATTATGACGCTCAGGTAGCTTATATGATTTGTGGTGGCTCAATTGTAGTGTTGATGGCGGTCGTCCGGTTTTTCAGGAAAAAGATGTTGCGTCCTTTGTCTGCTGAAGTGTAAACAAAGCTGGTTTGGATAAAATCCCGGGCAGCGTGGTGATACTGTCCGGGAAGTGTATCTGGCATGAATCAGAAATTCATTCTCAGGCCAATGCTGTAAGCATCGGTATCGTCATAAGCTTCATAACGAAATTCAGTCGAAATTTGATCGGTAATTTTAAACCCGGCGCCTGCACCCAGACCAAAATCAGAATCATCCCCTGATCCTTCGTAGCTGGTACCGCCGTAATTGACTGAAACCGTCAGGTCCGTATAAGACCAGGAAGGTGCAGCAAACAGGTAGATCCGGTTGGTTAAATCCAGTTCTGTTTTTACAGACAATGAAACAAAACTGGAGAGTTCAATGTCAAGAGATGAGCCGGCATAATTATAGGTATCAGAGACCACGCCGGTTCCCAGCCGGACCTCGGGCGTCAACCGAAACATTTTTCCCATATGCTCAGTGTAGCCAAATGTGGCTGCAACCCCGCCCAGAGTAATACTGTCATCGCCATCAGTCAGTTTTAGGTTGACATAATCAACGCCGGTTACCATGTTACCGCTAAATGCAAAAAAGGGTGTGGCAGTTAAAAGTGTTGCGGTTATCAGCTTTTTTATCATTGTTTTTTCCTTATAAAAATTAATGAGATAGAAATTTTTATGTCTGTGTTGCTGTAAAAATATCCATCTTATTTTGTTTTTTTTGAACGTCGTTTTATTTCTGGTGAGGATAATAAAAAACAATGTGCAAAATTTCAAGCTGATATATGAAATTTATTAACTATTCGTGTGGTTGAGTCTAGGTCGATGAATAAGGGAATAAGGAGGAACAATATAGAAAGTATTTGTCTTTATATGGAGAATGAGCAGAACAACCGCCTGAATGACGGATGTTCCGTGAGAAGCTCACTTATATCCTGGTGACCTCAATATGCATCTTGAGGTCATTTGGGTATAAACCTTATTAACGATGTACAGTTTCGGTTTCTTTCATCCTTGCTGTAAAGTGGCGAAGTACTTCGGGTTCGTATGTGAAGGTCAGGCCGTTAATTTTCCCGGCATTTGCTTTCACCTGCTCAAACGCCTCAATAATGAAATCCATATGGGTTTGGGTGTAGGTTGCGCGGGGAATTGTCAGACGAAGCAATTCAGCCGGGCAGGGAAGCTGCTCACCGGTTTGCGGATCACGTCCCAAAAGCAGCGAGCCGATTTCAACCGCCCGGATACCGGCAACTTTATAGAGTTCACAAGCCAGTGCATGGGCCGGGAACTGACTGGCCGGGATGTGGGGTAACAGTTTTCCTGCGTCAACAAATGCAGCGTGACCACCAGCCTGCTGGCAGCAGATACCAAGTGCTTCCAGCCCATTGACCAGATACTGTACCTGACTGATCCGGTAAGCCAGCCAGTCCTGACGCATGCCGTCATACAGACCCACAGCCAGCCGCTCCATGGCACCGCCTTCCAGTCCGCCGTAGGTCGGAAAACCTTCCTGCACCACACATAGAGTCCGGCATTCCTGAAAAACATCAGCCATGGATTCATCTTTAAAACAGAGTAGTCCGCCCATTTGAACCATGGCATCTTTTTTCGCTGACATTGCCAGCCCATCCGCATACTGATACATCTCCCGGGTGATGGATTCAATGCTCCGGTCCTGATAACCTGGCTCCCGCTGCTGAATGAAATAAGCATTTTCAGCAAAACGGGCTGAGTCCATGATCACCGGAATATCATATTTCCGGGCAATGGCATAAACTGCCTTCATATTCGCAATCGAAACGGGCTGCCCGCCGGCCGAGTTACAGGTGATGGTGCTGACAATATAAGGGACATTTTCTGCGCCAGCCTGAAGAATGGCGGTTTCAAGCTGGTCGGTATCAAAATTACCTTTGAAATCTGCATTGACTGCGGTATCAAAAGCGTCTCTGACGTAGACGTTTCTGATCTGGCAGCCGTTAATCTGTGTATGACCCTGAGTCGTATCGAAGAAATAATTGGAGAGTGCGACCATCCGTGACCGGTCAAGACCTTTCTCTTTTTCCCGCTTTTTAATGAGTACCGGAATATAGATCTGCTCTGCGCCGCGTCCCTGATGCGTCGGGATGGTCAGTGTATAGCCAAAAATATCTTTGACCGCATCAGCCAGTGCATAGAAACTGCGGCTGCCGCTATAAGCTTCATCTCCCCGCAGCATGGCTGCCTGCATGTTTTGTGTAATCGATCCTGTGCCACTGTCTGTCAGTAAATCAATAAACACATCTTCACTATCAAGCAGAAAAGGGTTCATCCCTGCTTTTACAATGGCCTGTTCCCGGTGTTTCCGGGTGGTGCGTTTGACTGGTTCTACAACACGAATACGAAATGGTTCTGGCAGATGTTTGAAATTTTCCATCATTTATCCTGAATTTCTTTAGCCCCGCAGCCGGTTTTTACCCGGCGCGGGCTTGATGCACTTTTGATCAGCGCGGTTACCGCAAGCGGCAGAAATCTGTACACACAATGCAACCAAAAACCGGGATGAGCTGAAAGTCAGCCGGAAGAATGCAAAACCATGTGTACCTGAAAACCCGAAAAGGGCAGAAAAACAGAATTATTGAGCAGGAAAGAAAAAGGCGATTTTGTAATCCAGAGTGATCCAATGACGGGATAGATTGAGCTGCGCCATATTTTCCTCCTGAATATGATTGATGATGGCGGAATGCCGTTCAGTAACAACTCAGCTAATCAATCATATTCTGTCTTGTGAGTCATGTCTGTAAAAGGGAATTTGTGATTTGTTTAACAATTTTTTAACCTGAGTCGGTCAATCTTTCAGATTGAATAAAGTTTGTACCTGAGAGTGCTTCAGTTCATCAGTGTCACAGTCCCCGAGAGCAACAGGCCCGAATACATGAGAGGTCTATTGTTTCACATCAGGAGACATGGTATGTATGGCATCGCCGGGTTAACGGCAGGGAGAATTATTTTTAGTTGTGTTCAGCTGCCAGACTGTATTCAATCCTGAGGGCATCCTATGAAAGAAATTCCGGAGCGTATTTTAGTCGCCGGTTCCACCGGTTATCTGGGAACGCATATTGTGCGTGAGCTGTTATCGAATCAGGCTGAGTTTAAAGCGCTGGCCAGAAATCAGCGCAAGTTGTCTGATATGGGGTTGGCTGATACGCAAATTCATCTTGCAGAAGTGACTGACCCGGTTTCACTGGCAGGCTGCTGTGATGGCATTGATGTGGTGATCTCCTGTGTGGGAATTACCCGCCAGAAAGATGGTGTCGGATATATGGGGGTCGACTTTCAGGGGAATCTCAATTTACTGAAAGAAGCGCAAAGGGCCGGGGTGAGGAAGTTTATTTATATTTCGGCGCTCAACGCGCCACAGTTTCCGGATGTCAGGTTGCTCAGGGCCAAAGAGTGCTTTGCACAACAGTTGCTTTCCTCTGATATTCCACAACCATGTGTCATTCGGCCGAATGGCTTTTTCTCCGATATCGAAGAAATGTACAGGATGGCCCGGTCAGGGCGGGTTTATCTGTTCGGGCGCGGAGAGAGCCGGCTGAATCCGATCCACGGTAGTGACCTCGCCCGCTTCTGTCTGGAAGCGATTGATAAGCCGGACAGAGAATCTGATATCGGCGGGCCTGATGTGTTGTCTCTGACGGACATTGCCCGGCTGGCATTTGCAGCACAGAATAAGCCGGAACGTATCACCTTTCTGCCAGACTGGATCCGGAAAGTCTGTTTGTCCGTCGCTGCAGTGCTGCCGGAAAAATATGCAGGTCCGGTGGAGTTTTTTCTGACAACGATCGCGAAAGATATGGTCGCACCGACATACGGGCATCACCGGTTGGATTCACATTTTCAACAGCTTGCGCAGACAGAAAACAGACCGTCCTGAAGTGTACCGTGAGAAGAAAAAAACCATCCGGTTCTGTATTTCCGGATGGTTTTTTCATGGATGGGCAACCCGGCTTCAAAGCCGTCAATCATCAGATGCCGGGATTAACTGTTCTCATACAGGTGACAGGTGATCCAGTGATCATAACCGGCATGCTGGTGATTATGCATTCGTGGTGCTTCTTTGCTGCAACGGTCTGTTGCATGTTTGCAGCGCGTCCTGAAAGTACAGCCACTTGGCGGATTCAGCGGTGACGGTACATCGCCTTCCAGCGGAATTTTATCGGACTGAATCGTTGGATCCGGTACCGGAATCGCTGAAAGCAGTGCCTGAGTATAAGGGTGTTTCGGATTGCGGTAGAGCTCTTCAGCCGGGGCCCGTTCAACCATCCGTCCCAGATACATGACACCGACTTCATCGCAAATGTGTTGTACCACGGCCAGATCATGCGCGATGAACAAAAACGAGATACCCCGGGTTTCCTGTAACTCAGCAATCAGATTAAGCACCTGCGCCTGAACGGACACATCCAGTGCAGAAACCGGTTCATCGGCAACAATCAGCTTCGGTTCAAGTACCAGTGCCCGGGCAATCCCGACCCGTTGTCGCTGACCACCGGAAAACTCGTGCGGATACCGGTTCAGGGCCTGAGGACGCAGGCCAACAATCTTCATTACTTCAGCGATTTTCGCTTCGCGCTCTTCAATTGTCCCGATATTATGGGTATCAAGCGGCTCGCGTAAAATGTCATGAATCGTCATTCGCGGACTCAGAGAGGCAAACGGATCCTGGAAGATGATCTGCATATGTTGACGCATTTCTTTCAGACGTTTGTTGTCCATCTGAACCACATCTTCCCCTTCAATCAACACTTCGCCTTCTGTCGGTTCAATTAACCGCAGAATACAGCGTCCGAGGGTTGATTTTCCGCAACCTGATTCCCCAACCAGCCCCAGGGTTTTTCCTTTATGGATCTTAAAACTGACATCATCGACCGCTTTACAAACCGGCATGTTGCGTTTCAAAAAACTTTTTCCGGCCTGAAAATGTTTCTTCAGACCGTTGACTTCAAGCAGTAATTCATCCGGTTTTACCGCTTCACTCAGTACTGTATCGCTCATCACGCCACCTCCGCGACTTTAAAACACGCCACTTTGTGGCCAGAGACCAGCTTGCCGTCTTTCTGTACATTGCGTAACACCGGCGAACTGTAATGGCAGTCGCTTCCTGCTTTTTCGCAACGGTCTGCGAAACGGCAGCCTTTCGGTAAATGAAACAGATCCGGGACCATGCCTTCAATGGTGGGTAAGCGCGGAATTTTCTTATCTCTGACGACCGGGATTGATTCTAATAATCCCTGTGTATACGGATGCTTCGGATTGGCAAAAATCTCTTCCACTGAACCCTGTTCGATCACTTCGCCACAGTACATTACCACAACCCGCTGACAGGATTCGGCCACAACCCCGAGGTCATGAGTTACCAGCACTACGGCCATGTCCAGCTCCTGTTTCAGGCGGAGCATTTCGTGCATCACCTGTGCCTGTATTGTCACATCAAGTGCGGTCGTCGGTTCGTCTGCTAATAACAGTGCCGGGTGGCAGGAGAGCGCCATTGCAATCATCACCCGCTGACGCATGCCGCCGGACAGCTGATGCGGATACTCATCCACCCGTTTTTCCGGGGAAGGAATACCAACCATACTCAGCATCTTAATGGCCCGGTTTTTGGCTTCTTTTTTTGATACCTGATTATGGTTACGAATGACATCGATCATCTGAGTACTGATTTTCAGCACCGGATTCAGTGCCGTCATCGGTTCCTGAAAAATCATCGAAATATCATTGCCGCGAATTTTGCGGTATTCCTTTTCACTCAGGCCAACCAGCTCACGTCCCTGAAACTGAATGCTCCCATCGACGATGTTTCCCGGCGGGGAAGGGACCAGCCCCATAATTGCCAGTGAACTCACTGATTTACCACAACCGGATTCACCAACAATAGCCACTGTTTCGCCGGGCATGACTTCAAAACTGACGCCATTAATCGCCCGGGCAATCCCCTTATCGGTATTAAACTCAACTGTGAGATTATCTACTTTCAGTAATGGTTCCTGCGATGCAGAATCTTGACTGGACATTACGACACCTTCCTTGGATCAAGTGCATCCTGTAGTGAATCAGAGAATGTATTAAACGCCAGCACCAGAACAAACAGCATGCCGGATGCGGCAAAAAAGTTACAGAAGTGGCCGGCCGTAACCTCGGTACTGGCTTCAGCAATCATCAGTCCCCAGCTAATGCTGTCTTTTACACCAAGGCCAAGGAAGCTGAGAATCACCTCACTCTTAATCGCCGTAATAAACAACAGCGTCATATCCACTAAAATGATATGGGACGTGTTCGGCATTAAATGTTTAAAGATAATTTTGTAGGTCGGAACACCTAAAGAGTGCGCCGCTTCGGTAAACTCCATATTTTTTAGTTTAATCACCTCACCCCGAATAACCCGGGCAGTACTGGTCCAGAATGCCATCGTCATCGCGATGTGCATGGCATATGGGTTATCTTCAAGGGCAACTGCGATTGCAGCAACCAAAAGAAAGTAGGGGATACAGTCGATACTGTTCATCAGCCACAGGATAAATTCATCCAGCACTGTGCCGGAGTAATACCCCATCAGTGAACCGGTTACAGCACCGATAAAGGTAGAGAAAACAGCGACAATTAAACCAACTTCAAAAGCCGTTTTAGTACTGTAGATGGCCCGCTGGAAAATATCCTGACCATTAATTGTGGTGCCAAACCAGTAAGTTGCTGATGGGCCCATCTGGCCACTGGCCAGTAATTGATCCCAGTTTTGGGCAATGAGCCCTGACCATGCCAGGACTGCAATAATAAAATATACACCGACCACAAACAGGCTCAGCATCCCGGTTTTATCCCGGGTAAATTTGACAAAAGCCTTTGTCCACAAGGACTCACGTTTCAGTGGTTTGTCGATCAGTTGTTCGTTAAGCATATCTGTCATTTCAAACTGTCTCTATTTTAATGAAATACGCGGATCGACCATTTTGTAGATCACATCGACGATGCTGACGACACCGATAAATAAAAGGGTGACTAATACAATAACGGCTTTCAGCACCGGTAAATCTCCGGTGGTTATCGCCTCGTAAGTTGTCAGACCGACACCCGGTATACCAAAGTAGCTTTCAAGTAATAAAGAGCCACCCACAAGCACGAAAGGAATCGAGAAAATGATTCGTGTCAGAATCGGAATCAGTGAATTCTTCAGTACATGTTTAAAAAGGATACGGATTGAAGAGTGCCCAAACGCTCTGGCTGTCCGGATATGATCCCGTGTCATTTCTTCAACGATAATTGCCCGGTAAAATCGGGTGCTGTAACCGACAGAAACAAACACTGAACAAAGCGTTGGCACGGTGACGTAATACAGGTAATCGGACAGGGAATGAACTTCCCAGCCATAGACCGGGAAGAGGTTCAATCCATAACTGGAACAAAAGATTAATTGCAGCGCGATGATCACAATCAGATAAGAGATACTCATGCCAATCACAGAAGAAGACATCACTGCTTTATCAATCCATTTGCCGCGATGATGGGCGGCAAACAATCCCAGTCCGACACTGATAATATGGCCGAGGAAGAAACCCGGTAAGCCCAATGCCAGAGAAATCGGAATGGTATCCGCAAGGATTTTGGTGACTTCTTCGCCGCTGGAATCTGAATAGCCAAAGTCAAAGGTGACAATCTGGCGCAAATAATCAATATAGCGGACCAGAAATGGCTGATCGTATCCCAGCTGGTGGCGGATATTTTGTATATCCTGAATGGTTGGGTTGCGGCCCAGTAAATCATAGGTTTTATCCGGGCCAAAATAGACCATCAATACGAAACTAATCAGCGTTACCCCCAGTAACAGGGGTAAGCTATAGATCAGTTTGCGTACACAATATCTCAATGTTTCCATGTCGTAATAACCTTATTTCACATCGACATATTTCAGGTAGTTGCCGAGGATATCCCGCTGTGGCCACATGATGACGTTTTTATGCCAAATCTTCACTCTGGTCCGGGAGAAACTACCCATGCCGACGCAATCATCAACCAGCATCTGGTTCAGCTGTTTGTAAATTGCTGTTCTTTCAGGACTTGGCTGCATGACAGAAGCTTTCTTAAACAGTTTGTCATATTCCGGGTTGTTATAGTTGGCGCTGTTAGCACCCGGTGAACGGTTTGGACCGTAGAAAAGTTGCAGGGTATTTTCCGCATCCGGATAGTCGAGGCCCCAGCCCATCGGAACCAGCATGGTTTTGCTTTGCTTCAGATCCTTATTGAAATCACCAAAGTTGGCATAGGCTTTCAGCTTGATTTTCTTCTTCGGATAACCAATTTTCATCAGGTTGCCGCGGAACTGCTCATAGAATTGTTTATCCCGGACACCTGAATTACTGGCAGGGTAAACCAGGACCGGCAGGTTTCTCGCATTCCAGCCATTCTCTTTTAAGAGTTTCTTCGCACCGGCAATATCCTGCGTGATAGATGATTTATCCATATTCGGGTCAAAACCATCGGTGCCGGGAACGATAAAGCCCGGGTAAGCTTCACCCATGCCCAGGTAGAAACGGGAAATTCGTTCCGGCCAGTTGAAGGATTTGATAATCGCACAGCGCAGTGCTTTATTCTGCGCATTGATTTTCGGATCACTGGAACGGGCAAAGTATTCATTATCAAAGTTAAACATGTTGAAAACCATGCCAGACTCAGTGGCGACCCGGAAATTATCTTTTTCAGCATATTCAGGCTTCAGCTTGACCGGATGTCTGGATGCCAGCACGGTTTCCAGCTGTTCATTTTGAAGAGTGGTGTTGACAATTTCGTTGCCTTTGCTGAATGAATTCCAGCGGGCAGAAACCTGTTTGACCCAGTTTGCTTCGACACGATCAACGATTGGCAGGGTTTTACCTTCAAGTTCCGCAATGCCGGTATAGCCTTGTGTTTTCGGGTCATAACCTGCTTCTTTCAGGTGGAAGACTTCATGACGATAGCCCGGGTTTTTCAGCAGCACAGTTTTCGTACTGTTATGCGAGGTTAATTTAAACGGACCACTGCCAACCGGGTGCAGGCCAAATTCACGGCCATATTTTTCAACCGCTTCTCTTGGGACCAGTGCTGAATATCCCATCGCCAGCGTATAGGTCATCTGCGGGAACTTCTGGTTCAGCTTGATTTGGATGGTATATTTATCCAGTGCTTTTAAGCCTTCGACCGGCTTACTGTAGTCAGCACCGTCTTTGCCCCACTGATCAAGGCCGGCAATTTTATCAGTCCAGAGCCAGGAGCCCTGCGACATATTTTTTGGATCGAAGTGTCGTTTAATTGAGTAAACAAAATCTTTGGCAGTAACTTCACGGCCTTTGCCGTTTTTAAATGCCGGATCGTCAATAAAGTGAATACCGGGTTTGATTTTAATGGTATAAGTCAAACCATCATCAGAGACCGTTGGCATGTCAACTGCCAGATTGGGTTTGAGTTCGTAAGGTACTTTCAGGTAGCGGTATTCATAAAGCGTGTCGTAAACCGCGGTGACGATCGTGTTACTGTAGGTTGTACCGGACTGAACCGGATCGAACGTCGTTGGTGTGCCGTCTTCGGAAAACTTCAGGACCTTTTCAGCGGCATTCGCGGTAAAGGCAACCGACATCATGACGGCAAGCGGCAATAGCTTCGCCTTACTATTGATTTTCATCATACAAATTCCCTTTTGTGTTTTTTCAAAATATGGAAAATATTTAACGATTGAGAATGAAAGTTATCATGCATTTATTTTGATTTGTAAAACAATAACGGTTTAATTAAGACATTCCGCAAAGGATTGATCAAATCAGAATTAAAATCAAATTTTATCCCGGGGATTAAAATATTTATTTGATGTAAATGCAGAGAATGGAACTAAATGATTTTTTTGTAAATTGCCTGTCTTTTAATGAAATGGTTTTCACAGCTCTTAGTAATATTTATATTAATAATTAATTGTTTTATTTATATTGACGCAATCGTTTTCTTTTGTGATTTTAATTGCCATATGCTATATAAAACAATCAGTTAGCTTAGTTTTATTTTTATTCGATATAATTACCGAATTTGGTTTTTTTAACCAAATACCCCCTTTGATATAAGATAAATATCTGTTTTTTGTTTTTGATGCCTGCGAATCCATAATGAATATATCAATAACTGAATCGATTCAAAGTGACTTATTTTTCAGATATTTGTATGCATTCTGAATTTACCTGAGTCTGATGGTTATTTCATCTGTCATCGCTTTAGTGTCAGCTATTCTGAACAAACAGACAGATCTTATAAACATCAAAATGAATATACAAAAGTTATTTTTTTCTGAAAACAGGTTGTTCTGTGAACGATTTTCATGAATTATATTTCTTGTATTATGCTTAATCATTCATCATGAGTTATCGTAATTCAGTTTTTTTGAATAAACATGAGAATGAGCCGATGAGTTTATTCTGAGCTGTTTTTCTCACATAATCCGGGACTTCCAATAAATCTGATGAAATATTATTCAGCTCTCCGGGGGCTGTTTTTCCGGGTCACAGGCTGTCTCCTGAATGGCTTTGACTTTGTCAATCCGGTTGCCATCGAGCGTGATAATTTCAAACTGCCATCCCTGCCACCGGATTTGATCACCGGCCTCAGGCAGGTTATTAAACAGCCACATCAGCATGCCACCCAGTGTGTGATAAGCTCCTTTTTCTTCCTCTTCACCAGGCAGGCTTTTCAGCTTCAGAATATCCTGCACAACAACTATCGGAATCAGCCCGTCCAGTACCCAGCTTCCATCTTCATTTTCTACTGACCACAAATCTTCCGGGTGGCGGTTTTTAAATTCTCCGGTCAGCGCCTCCAGTAAATCCAGTGCGGTCACGATACCCTGCAGATCGCCGTACTCATCCACGATGAATACCATCGGGTCGCCGGTATCGCGGAAGTGCTCCAGTAACCGGGTACCGTTCCAGTTTTCCGGAATATAAACCGCAGGTAACAGGGTATCTGCAATATTGCCGTGGTTGAGTTCTCCTTTTAACTGCTGACGAAGCAAGTGCTTGGATGAGGTGATTCCCTTGATATGATCAAATCCGCCGTTGCAGACCGGAAACCAGGCATGTTCAGAATTTAACAGGGTTTGAAGATTACTGGATACCGGGTGAGAAGCATCCAGAAAAATGGTTTCACTTCTGGGAGTCATTAAAGATGTCACTTTACGTTCATCCAGCCTCAGGGCATTGCGGACCATTTCATGTTCATGGGGATCAATCAGGCCGGTCTGTGAACCTTCGTCTAACACGGCTTCAATATCTTCTTCAGTCAGCTCTGCTCTTTTCTGTGTCCGTTCGCCACACAAAAAAAGGATAAAGTCAGTTGAATAAGCCAGTAAAAACACAAAGGGTTTAGCACTGGTTGCCAGAATGGAAACCGGAAAAGCCATCATCCGGGCAATACTTTCGGCATGTGTCTGGGCCAGCCGCTTTGGGACCAGCTCACCGATCACGATGGTAATATAGGTAATGCTGATAACGACAATGGCGGTTGCAATCCCGGTACAAGCCTGAATGCTGAGCCCTGAATGATGTAATAATTCGGCTAAAGGCCCCGCCAGTGCAGCTTCACCGAAGATACCGTTCAATAAGCCGATGGCCGTAATGCCTATCTGGACGGTGGAAAGAAACTGTGTGGGTTCTTCCCCCAGCAGGATAGCACGTGCAGCCGCTTTATCTCCTTCTTCTGCCTGTTTTTGCAGGCGGTTCTTTTTGGCAGTGACAAGGGCAATTTCAGACATGGCTAAAACCCCGTTCAGTAATATCAGTGCCATCAGAATAATAATTTCCAAGCAGAACTCCTTTGTTTTGCTGACGCTTATACCCAAGCAACCTGAACCCTGCATCTTCAGGTTGTTTGGGTATATGTACCGGCTTATGCATATTTATGAATCATAGCGGATCTTCCCGCCGGGATACTGACAACATAAGCGCTTTTGAGGCAGAAAAATGTTAGCTGTGCAAAAGAACAACCAGTCCGTTGATTTATCTCCCGTCAATATATCTACCCAGGTAACCCTGCATCTTCAGGTTGTTTGGGCATAAAGGTATTCCTGTATGGTCTGTCCGGATGAAGGGGCTTGGGTATATTATACGGGTTAAACACCGGATAAAGCAGGTGTTAATCCGCTTTATCCGGTGTGTTGACAATTGCCGGACCGTTATTTTTTCACTGTCACAAAAGAAGCCGCAGAGATGCCTTTTTGTAAAGCCAGTGCGCCTGGTGTCGTCTGGCTGACCACCATTTCCTGACTGACAGAGAAGGTGACAGGCTGAATATCGGATATATCTGAAGAACTGCTGATATAAGCCCGGTAAGTGCCGGGTTCGATAATCCACTGGTTATGCGCTGAGTCAAAGCTTGCCAGTGTCTGAGCAGGAATATCAAATTTGATCGTCTGAGATTGTCCCGGTGCCAGCATCCGGGTTTTCGCAAATGCTTTCAGTTCTGTGGCCGGTTTTTTCAGTTTAACTTCAGGTGCAGCAATATAGACCTGAGCAACTTCTTTGCCTTTTGTGTCACCGGTGTTTGTGACCCTTGCCTGCAGACTGATCAGCGGAGATGTCTGGTCGCCGGACTGTGCTTTTAAGAGATTCGCGCTGACGGTCGCATGGCTGATATCAAATGAGGTGTAAGATAAGCCGTAGCCAAACGGATAGGCGACCGGTTGGTTGAATGTCTGGTAATAACGATATCCGACATAAATATCCTCATTATAATATTCATTGTCCAGAACGCCGTCACCGTTTTCGTCAATGCCGGGGAAGTTACGGGCACTGGCAGCAGACGGAACATCTTTATAATGAAGCGGGAAGCTTTGCGCCAGTTTGCCACTTGGGTTGACATCTCCGGATAAAATATCAGCTATAGCGTTTCCGGTTTCCTGTCCCGGCATATAGGCCAGGACAATCCCGTCAACCTGATCACGCCATTCACTCACGTCGGTGACGCCGGTAACATTCAGCACTACAATCACTTTTTTATGTTGGGCATGAAAGGCTTTAGAGACCCGCTGAATCAGCCGGAGTTCATCTTTGGAAAGCAGATAATCGCCACGCACGACACGCCGGTCGGCATCTTCCCCTGCATTCCGGCCCAGTGTAATGACTGCTGCGTCACTGGTTTTTGCCGACTGATGAATCAGTGACTTCAGTTTGCCGGCTGGCTCCGGACAGGAAACAATGTCAGAGATGCCCAGAATCCCTTTTTTGACGGTCTTATTCGCAGCAAAATATTGCGCATAGAATTTTTGTAGTGACGGATTGAGCGTAAACCGCTGTGCCAGCCCCTGCGCAATATTGATCACATAAGGTGAATGAACATCGCCGCTGCCTGTGCCGCCTTTAAATGTATTAAGCTGGGTAATACCGAAAGACGCGACGTTGGCTGATGTTTTCAGCGGCAGGGCATGACGGGCATTTTTCAGCAAAATAATGCCTTCATCTGCCGCCTGTCTGGAGAGCTGCGCATGTGACTGCAAGTCAGGCTGACTTGAAAAACTATAATGCGCGGCTGAAGGCGTTTTCAGCATCTGACTGACTAAGTGCTGCACATTCCGGTCGAGTGTGGCGCGGCTGATTTTTCCCGACTGATATCCGGCTTTCACCACATCAGCCCAGTCTCCTAAATCCTGTCCGATCCGCTGATTGACAACATTACTGCCGCCGGGCTGGATGACATCGGTCCCGGCATTGACCAGATCAACCGGGTTTTTTCCGGCAAACCAGTCACTCATAACCAGTCCGTCATAGCCCCATTCATGACGCAGGACACTGGTGATCAAATCGGCACGCTCACCGGCATTTTTACCATTGATTGAGTTATAGGAAGTCATCAAAGCGCGGGGATGAGATTCCTGCACTGCATACTGAAAGCCGCGTAGGTAGATTTCCCGTAATGCACGGGGTGTGACGACAGCATTGACCCAATAACGGTTGGTCTCTGAATTGTTGGCTGCGAAGTGTTTGATGGTTGTGGCTATACCTTCACTTTGGGCGCCTTCGACGATGGCGGAAGCCATCATCCCTGCGACCAGTGGATCTTCGGAGAAATACTCGAAATTACGCCCCAGCAGTGGGTTACGCTGAATATTCATGCCCGGCGCCAGCCAGAAATCAACGCCATATTCTTTGGCTTCATTTCCGACTGCTTCTCCAACCTGCCGGATTAAATCCGTATTCCAGGTGGATGCCAGCAGGGTGCCGGTCGGGAAAGCCGTTGAATAATAGGTGTGTGGGTCATTCTTTCGTGATGGGTCAATCCGGACCCCGGCCGGACCATCGGCCAGTCTGGCGGCAGGTAAATCGATGCCTGACTCAGGATCCGAGACACCATGGATATATCCGGCCACACCCGGGACGGTCGTTCCCAGATTGGCAACGTCACTTTGTGCGGGTGCCATGCCGGCACCAACCAGCATTTTCAGTTTTTCATCATCCGTCATTTTTGCGACGATTTTTTCTGCCTGATGCTGAGCTTTTTTATTTTGTGTTGTTTGTGCTGTACCTGAGTCTGAACTCAGATAGGTACATGCATTCAGGGCAAAAACTGATGAGATAACCCCGGCCACGATCGTGGTTTTAAACCGGGGATGAGTGTGTCCAACTGACATAAATAGCCTCTTCTTAATCAATACAACAAGAGATTTCCGGTGAAAAATGTCAAAGCAAGATGCGTCTGAGTGAAAATGCAATGTTCATTGGTTTGTGCGGGTCAAAAGAACCCGGAGATAAATACCGGAAAACAGAGTGGCTTATCATAAGACCAGAATAGGTTTATGAAAATAATTGATTATAGGATTGCTGTGAATATGTCCATTGCTGTGTATGATTTGAGGAAAGCATCACATATACCCAAACAACCTGCATCTTCAGGTTGCCTGGGTATACCCGTTAAGTCAGATAATTATCTGTAGTCTGCGGTCTTTTCCGGTGGGCTGTGTTGCAGACGGCGACATTCTGATGCCGCCGTATCGTTCAGAAGTTCAGACTGAATGCGCTGACTGAAGTGATTGTGAACGCCACCACCGGATGGCATCAAACACAATAAAGATCAGCAGGCTGACGCCCATCACCGGCATCGCCAGGCCAAGTAAAGCCGCGATCACAACAATCAGCAGGCGTTGCAACCCGGTAAGAGCCAGCCAGGTGTGACTCAATGTCTGAACCGGAGAGCCCGGCTGAGGTCGTCGCTGCCACCACATCCGGTAACCCCAGAAGACCATCGCGCACAGGGTGAGCCCGAACGCAGCGAGAATCAGCTGATTCGGCAGACCAAACAAAACGCCCATATGGGCATCAATGCCCCAGCGGATGAGTTTGGCAACCAGCGGGAAGTCTTTGAAATCAGCCCGGCTGGTGACAGTCATGGTATGGGGATTGACGGCGACACTATCCACCTGCGTTGGCCAGGCACGGTCAATTTCTCTCACTTTCCAGGCTTTATCCGCAGATGAAGCCGGGCGGATTTCCAGTTTGGCAGCGTCGATGCCGGCGTCCCGCGCAGTTTTTAACACGCCATCAAATAAAGCATCCCCCGGATGAGCCGGTAATGCTGAGTCACCGGTGAGCTGATGGTCCGCATGAGGCGTTTTTGGTGTCGCAGCCGGGGCGATTTCGCTGAATGTATTTTCATCTAATTTAAGAGAGACTGATGGCGTGACCCAGCCGATGCTGTGGCGCCACTGGGCGATATTACTCCCGGCCCATTTTGACCAGGTCAGCCCGGTTGCTGAGATAAAAAACAGCCCCAGCATAATCATCAGGCCAGCCGAGGTATGATTCTTCCTTTGCCGGATGTAAGGATTCCGGGTATTGGCTTTGGCGTACCGGCGGCGCGATGTCCACCAGAGAACCAGCCCGCCGGATGCGGCAATCCACAGCCATGAAGCGGCCAGTTCACTGTAATAGCGGCCGGTCTGACCAAGCAGCAGGTTCTGATGCAGATAATCGAGCTTGATGCGTAATGGCAGGATACCGCTGGTGCCATAGCTGGCGAGCGTGCCACGGATCTCCAGCGTGACAGGATCGACAAAAACAGTCTGCAGTTCCCAGCCATATAAGCCGGGATCTTTAAACATCACGCGGGTGGTGAACCCTTCACCGATAGCTGGCCGGACGGCCTTCAGCGGAAAGTCTTCCGGCAGACTGGCACGGGCCGCCTGAATTTGTGCCTGTAAGGTATGAAATGTGCCGCTGCTGTCTGTCGTCAGTTCATGGTGATACACCATACGTTCCAGCTGAGGTGTGATGACATAGAGGGTACCGGTCAGCGCGGCGATAAAAATAAACGGCCCGACAAACAGCCCGATATAAAAATGGAGCCGTGTCAGGAAAGCCAGCAGCAACTGGCTGGCTGACTTTTCAGAGGTTGTGTTTGGCATAACTTTACTTGTTTTATATGAAATTGATTTGTCTGTCACTTCCCATGTCAGCATTACAAAACAGTTGAGCTGGTTTCCGTAAAGCAGGAAGAGCAGGCCGCGCTGATCTTATTTCTTTTTATAATCAGTCTTGCTGATACTAACATATTTATAAATAACGTATACCCGGACAGTCCGGACCATGTGGCTCCTGTTGTCCGGGGGGTATACCCAGGCAACCTGAATCATGCATCTTCAGGTTGTTCGGGGATATTCGTCTTATCCGCTGACAGGTTCATGCGGGTTTCTTTCCACAAAATTACCGGCCAGAGACCAGTGCCGGGCTAAAAATGAGCTGCCCAGATGATAGACTTTCTCTGCGGTATCCAGTGTCAGCGCTTCATCCAGTAAGGCTTCACAATGCTGAACAGATATTTCGCTGATTAAGCTTTTGATCAGCGGAATTTTTGAAGCACTCATACTGAGTTTACGAATTCCCATTCCGGTTAAAAGTGCGACAGCAACCGGATCCGCCGCCATTTCCCCGCAGATACTGACAGGAATATGCCGGTCTTTTGAAAGCCTGACAATACGCATCAATTCATGCAATATCGCCGGATGGAGCGTGTGATACCATTTACTGACCAGTGGATTGTTGCGGTCAACGGCAAGCAGATACTGGCTGAGATCGTTGGTCCCGACGGAAATAAAGTCAATTTTATCCGCCCAGAACGGCAGTAACGGGATACAGCCGGGAACTTCAACCATGATACCTGTTGGCGGGCGGGAGACCGGATAACCTTCTTCTTTGAGTTCAGCCACCAGCTTATCAATCAGGCTGAGACACATATCCAGCTGTTCCGTGGTGCTGATCATCGGCAGCAGCAGGCATAGTTGCGGATGTTCTGCGGTTGCCCGCAGCAGTGCGCGCAGCTGAGTTGTAAACAGCGACAGATTATCCAGCGTATAACGAATACCGCGCAGCCCAAGTGCCGGGTTATCTTCCGGAACCAGCGGCAGATAGGGCAGGGGTTTGTCTGATCCTACATCCAGCGTGCGGATACAGACAGGTTTGTCCTGATATTGCGACAGCACATAACTGTAGAGTAAAACCTGATCTTCTTCAGAAGGCAGCGCCTGGCTGGCCATGAACGGAATCTCGGTTCTGAACAGACCAATACCTTCGGCACCGTGACGCAGTCCGGGTTCGATATCGGCCTGTAACCCTGTGTTTGCCATCAGTACGACCGGCTCATTATCTTTGGTCCGGGTTGGCCGGCGACAGTGTAATAAAAGCTGATCTGACAGCTGTTGCCGCTCGGTCGTAAGCGACTGATACTCTTCGAGCAGGGTTTCTCCGGGTGAGACGATCACTTCGCCCCGGTCCCCGTCAACAATCAGGGTATCGCCATCTTTCAGCGCCAGCTCACCGGTGCCCATGACCGCCGGAATACCCAGCGCGTTGGCCAAAATGGCAATATGAGACAGCGAGGCGCCGCCGGAGCAAACGATGCCGGTCAGGTTTCTGGTTGACAGATCTGCCATAGTCGAGACACTGATGCGTTCGCCGATCAGAATCAAAGGCTCGCCATTGTCATCAGAGACCAGATTATCGCTGCCCAGCCAGATTTGATATAGCTTGTCTCCCAGATGTTCCACATCTTCATGACGCGCCTGAAGATAAGGGTTACACATCGCCATAAACTTTTCACAAAAGTGGCTGACTGCCTGTTTCACGCCCCAGGGAAGATGAAATCCCCTGGCAATCTCATTGGTGACCATCCGTTCAAAAGCCGGATCCTGAAGCATCATTTTCCCGACATCGGTCACTGATGCCAGCCCTTTTGAAGCCGCTTGCTGGAGCAGGGTTTTCTCGCGGGCGAATTCAGTCAGCGCTGTATTCTTAATTTCCTGCCAGCGATTGAGTTCTGTCAGTGTGTCCTGAACCTGAATCGGGGTGACTGCAGAGAGTTCCGGATGGCGGGCAATAATGACTTTACCTATGGTCAGACCCGGCGCACCGGAGACACCGCGATGCAGATGATTTTCCGGAGTGATCAGGTGTTCATGGCTGGAGAATGAATCCAGTAACAGGGCCAGGTGGATGGCAATTGTGGATAGCACCGCTTCCTGCTCAGGGGTTAAAGTTTCTGGCAGACGGCTCTGTACCACCAGCACGCCATTCACCTGGCCACGGTAGACCAGTGGAACCCCGCAGAAACTGCGGAATTTTTCTTCTTTGGAATGGCGGACATAATAATAACCCGGATGTTGGGATGGCTCGATAATATTCAGTGGCAGCTCGTTTTTCAGAATGATTCCGACCAGCCCTTTTCCTTCAGGCAGGATGACCGGATGGGTTTGAATTAACCCGTGAGTTGCCAGCATTTTCAGGCTGTTATCCGGTTGTCGCCGGTATAAAGTACAGACATCAACCTGTAATGTATCACTGACTTTTTCCAGAATATGATAAACCTGCTCTTTCACAGAATCTTCCCGGGCTGCAGATAAAATAATCTGAGTTAGTGATGCCAGAGCGTCGGCATTTATCATGTCCCGCATGGTTTGATTACTCCCTTGAATGTAAGACCAGAGATGTTTGCTATACACGTGATATCAGGGCAAAGACAGGTTTGTCAGAAGTCAGGGGGAAAAGGATTCGGTTCCGGATTTCACCGTACAGCGGTTTTATATAACGCTCTATTTGATGATTTGGCAAGAAGTTTTCTGTGCAGAGGGGAAAAGAGTTCTTTTCCCCTCTGATGATCACGGATGCAGCGATTGATTCGCAAAGATACCGGGGTGGTTATTTTCCTGACCAGGAGTTCAGCACATCAATTTTCTTCTGACGACGCTGCGCTGGTGAGAGGTGATAATTGCGGCCAAATGCCGAACTTTCAAAAGAGCCGTAAGCCGGGTTTGGCAGTACAAACCAGTCGGTTCCCCAGTGAGACATATATTCCCGGTAGGCTGCTTCTCTTTGTTTGAGATTACCGGATGCTTTATCAGTAAAGTCTCCGAAGTTATCTCCCAGCATCAGCAGCACACGGTAACGTTTGGCTATCATGGCATCACGATTTCCCTTCGCGGATCCCCACTCTGGTTTTTCTCCTTTGGTTAACAGCGTATCGGTTTTACCATTGCCCATCGGAAAGCCTAAAGCTCTCATATTTTCATAAGTGGCCTGTTCACTGACTTTCTTACGGTTGGTGACATAAAAGACTTCAACACCTCTTGAAGCTGCATAACGGGTGAACTCTACCGCACCAGGCATCGCTTCTGCGACCTTATTCTGTACGTATTTCTTCCATGTGGTTGAACTGTAACCCTGACCGGTTTTGATCAGATAAGCTTCATATTTGCTGTTATCTAAAATGGTTTCATCACAGTCAAGAATGATCGCCGGTGGCAGCTTCATATAACCAGGTTTCTGCATGTCAGGCAGAGCTGTCCGGCGTTTATTTTTTAGCGCATCATCGAGCTGAATTTTTGCCAGATGGAAGATGTTGCGAACGTTGGCTTTATATTCAACTGAATTTTGCATCCATAAGGTTGCGTTTAAAAGGTCGTCTGGTTTAGGGGATTCTGCTTTGGTCGGGACTGTGGTATTCACACAGCCAGAAACCAGCATGGCAGCTGCAAGGCTTAAGCCGTATTTTTTAGCCGCTGAGTTTAACTTCATTCATTATTCCTCTTCTTTGACGTTGTCGTAATTTTTTCTGCCAATGGCAGAATTTACACCCGTCTTACCTGATAATGCAAATTGATGGATATGTCAATACATTGTTAATTATCATAAATGTGCACTGGGTTGGTATTCCGTAAGATTCAGCGAACAGGTGTATGGGAAATTTGAGTTTTTGCTTATCAATGCGATAGCATAACATCCCATCACTGATTCAATGGAAGAGACGAAAATGATTCATTTTGCTGTCATCGGAACCGGCTGGATTTCAGAAGCTTTTGTTCAGGCCGCCCATCAAACCGGAAAAATGCAGCTGCAGGCGGTTTACTCCAGATCACTGGAATCTGCACTGGAATTTGGTCAGCCATTTGGTGTGAACCTTTATTATACAGATCTGAATGAACTGGCTGAAGATACAAGCATTGACGCGGTTTATATTGCCTCGCCGAACGCGATGCACTGTGAACAATCGGTGTTGATGATGGAGCATGGCAAGCATGTGATTTGTGAAAAGCCGATCGCTTCTAATATCCGGGAAGCTGAGTTCATGGATGAAGTGGCCGAACGCAGGCAAGTTGTGTGCATGGAGGCTTATCGCTCCGGATACTTACCCAATTTTGCGCAAATCCGGGCTGCGATGGAAAAAACCGGCCCTGTTAACAAAGCCTTTTTTAATTATTGCCAGTACTCTTCCCGCTACGATAAATATCTGCAGGGAGAGAATCCGAATACATTTAACCCGGCATTCTCCAATGGTTCAGTTATGGATATTGGTTTTTACCCGCTGGCAGCTGCGGTGGCTTTATTTGGTCGTCCTGAGTCGGTGAAAGCGGAAGGTCAGCTGCTGGCATCAGGCGTTGACGGGGAAGGCAGCCTGTTACTGCGATATCCGCAGCTGACGGTTGTGATTCAGCATTCAAAGATATCAGATTCAGTCATTCCGAGTGAAATTCAGGGACAAAATGGCACCATCGTGATTGACCATATTGCCGATATTCAGTCGGTCTCTGTCCGCTACAGAGACGGACAGACAGAAGAATTGACCGTTTCACAACATGAGCTGGGGATGTTTTATGAAGCGGATTTCTTTGCGGATGCTGTGATTCATCAGCAGTTACCGGACAGAAAAGAAACTCTGCTGATCTCGGAATTACTCACGGACATTCGCCAGCAGTTAGGTGTGGTTTATCCGGCTGATAAAGCGTGATTTTTTACAGAAAACTAAATTTTTTCCTGCGGGAAATACCCGTCAGCTAAGGGGTGAGAATCATTCAGGTTAAAAAAAAATATGTAAATTTATTCATTAATTTGAATAACCCCGTTTTATGCACAATACTTAATAAAATTATATGCTTCTCTCCTCACATTCATTTTTGCGAACTGCAACCGGGTGGGGAGCGAACGTATTCACCCGTACGGTCAGTTGAGTGGTATGAGTGAACGGGGCACAGATAACAAATTTATTGGATAAGTTTTATATCAATACTAATTATCAATGCCTGGAGATGAACGTATGTTGGCTCAGTTATATATATCCGCAAAGTGTGCAGCGATTCAGTTTAAAAATGATATCCGTGGGGTTACCGCGATTGAGTATGCGATTATTGGTGTAGCCGTTTCCGCGATCGTACTGGCAGTGTTTGTCACCGATACTGGCGGGTTAAGCTCCGCGTTATCCAATGCGATGAATACCATTACAAACAATATTTCTGCAGCAGACGGAAGCTGACAGACGTCGTGATGATGTAACGTGGACTACGGTCTCGTTGCGGAAAGCGTCGTATTGCTTTGTATATGATATTGAACATAAGCTGGCAACTGGCCGGATGGTTTAGTCTGGTCATCCTTTCACTCATTGCGTGTGGTTATGACCTGTGGTTTCGGGTCATCCCTAACCCTGTCTGTTTGATTATTTTTCTCATTTCTCTTGTGATTTCACCCAACCTGGTCACACCGCTATGGGCTTTACAGGTTTCAGGGGTGACAGGCTTACTGCTGGTGTTTTACCGGTATCAGATTTGGGGGGGCGGTGACGTTAAGTTATTGCTGGCTTTTCTCCCGGCGATCAATGAACAGTTTTTGCTATTAGCCATCGCTCTCATTGGCCTTACCGGCGGGGTTTTGTGCGCATTTTATTTGCTCTGTGGAGTCTTTACCGGAATGAAGAAAGTCAGAGAAAAAGGGCTGCCTTTTGCTATCCCCATCAGTTGTGTTTGTCTGCTGTGTGTTACAGCTTCACTGAAGGGGTAGCTGATGCGATCGAAATTACTGATGATTATGGCTTTGATTGCGATTGGTGCCGGATTAACGGGAATATTTTTCACCGGTGAGAATCAGCAGGTGCCGGTTTCAGTGGAAAAAACACAACCCAGGCCTGTTTTCTTTAAGGTTTACCGGGTGGGGAATCATCATCTGAAACAAGGGGACCAGGTCAGACGGAATGATCTGGAGATTGTCAGCCTGTCTGAGTCTGAAGCGGGGAAGCAAGGCATTGATGGCGACAGTCTGTTTACGCCGGATAAACATGCTGTTTACCGGAATGATTATTCGCCGGGAGATCTGGTCCTTCGGTCTGACATTGTGATGCCGGATGATCCTGAGTTTATTGATCTGATGATTGCGTCTGATTGTGTGCCTTATGCTGTTGCCGTTGCTCCTGAATCAGTGGTGGGAGGCATCATCCGGGCAGGTTCTTATGTTGATGTGCTGGCGTTAACCGGTGTGAGTGACAATAAGCTGGAGCTGGATCATTTCTCCGAAAGAGAAATTACGATTAGTCCGGTGCTTTCTCATATCCGGGTATTGAAAATCGAGCCGGGTGAACGGGATATAGGTGCAGATCAGATTCGGGATCATTTGATTCTGGAATTAACCCGGAAGCAGGTTGCCAGACTGACGATAGCAAAACAGGTTGCAAAACTGGAGGTGTATAAATCAGCCGGAGTCACATCCGCTAAAGACTTACGCGCCAACGCCGGAGATGTGCTGCCGGATTTTAAAGCGGTAAAAGAATTACGGGCGAACAGAATTGTCGTCAAGTAATCTGAAGGAGTACGATTTGATACAACGTTATTCAGTTTTTTTGATCAAAGTACTGACAGGGATGCTGATGTCATGGTCTGCCTTGGCAGGCGCAGTGCTTTCTTTGCAGGAAGGCGAAGCGATTTCAGTTTCTACCCGGCAGGAAATCGAAACGGTATTTATTGCCAATCCTGATGTGGCTGATTATCAGGTGATTGATCGCCATAAAATTGTGGTCTATGGCAAAGCGACGGGTAAGACTTCCCTGATCGCGTTTAATGAAAATCATCAGGCCGTGATCAACCGTCAGTTGGTTGTGAATCAGGATTTTTCTGCTGTCTTGCAACAGATTAAGCTGCATTTCCCTCAAGCCAGTGTTGAGTTGTCAAATATCGGAAAACAGGTGGTGCTTTCCGGAACTGTATCAGGTTACGCGGAAAAGGATGGGATTTATGAGTTAACCGGCCAATTACTTGGCAGAGATGCGGTTGAGCGAAAATTTCTGCTGAAAAATTCAAAAGGTGAGGAGTCTGAACCGGTAGATTTTATGACTCAGCATCAGTACAAAGGCCTCATCAATCAGATTGAAATCGCACAGACCCGGCAAGTGAATGTCAAACTTTCAATCGCTGAAGTTTCTCAGCAGTTTATGGAAAACTTCGGTATTCAGTTTGGTGATTCGGACCAGACATCTGGTGTGTTTGCCAATCCGATTCTTGGTTTCAGTGCCGATGATCTGCTGGCAACTATTACTGCGATTAATGATGACTCTGTTGGTCAGGTGCTGGCGGAACCCAATTTATCGGTTATCTCCGGTGAAAGCGCCTCTTTTCTGGTTGGCGGAGAAATTCCGGTTGTAACGATTATCGACGGCAGTGCAAGTGTCGACTACAAAGAGTATGGGGTTCGTCTGGCAATGATGGCGAAGGTTTTACGCGATGACAAAATCAGGTTGTCTCTTCAGCCGGAAGTCAGCTCGCTGGATACCCAGTATTCCAATGAAAAATATGACCTGCCGGCACTGAAAACCCGCCGGATGAAGACTTCTATTGAACTGAGCAATGGTCAGAGCTTTGTGCTGGGCGGGCTGCTGAGTACCGAAGATGTCGAATCACTGAAGAAAATCCCGTATATCGGGGATATTCCTTTGCTGGGCGCACTGTTCCGGCATACCGAAACCTCACGCAATAAAACCGAGTTGATCATTGTCGCCACAGTGAATCTGGTGCAGCCGGTTTCGCCCTACCAGATTCAGTTACCGGCGATGCAGAGAACCAGTAATTTGTCCCGCTTCTTTGGTTTTCAGCATCAATATACGCCGGCGGTGACGCGTGAAACCGGGCGGATTCTGGCAACGGGAGGATTCAGAAAATGATACGGATTCTGTTGTTCATTTTAATCGTGATGAGTTGCGCCGGATGTCAGCCGCTGGTTTCCGGTCATCAGGGGATTGATGTGTCGGTTTACCCGGTGACCTATCAGTTATCAGTCAGAGCTGATACGGCCCCGAACCGGGAAAAAGTCACTCAGGAAGACAGTGAAGCCGGTCAGGTGTGGCAGCAATTTCAGGCCCGGCATAAAGAGAACATCCTCATCAGTGAACTTTCTTTCCGTTATGCCGGAAAAGCCGGAGAGACAATGGCCCGGCAATGGCGGGATGCACTGATTGCCCGTGGGGCTGATGCCGGAAAACTGAAGCTGAAAAACGATGAAGAGCTGAAGAATTTCGATCTGCAGGTCCGGCTGGTGGTTTATCAAACCGTGACGCCGTTTTGTTATCCACCGAAGGTTGGGTCGTTCGGGCATCAGCCCACGGGGTGTTTTGTTGACAGTGCCGGCTGGCTGTCAATGGTACACCCGGAAGATGCGTTGCCCGACCAGACCCAATCTGAACATCTGGGGAATTAAAGCATGCTGGATATTTTAGATTCTCTGAATAAGTTTGAGAAAAAAAGTAAAGATGTCATCAGTGTTTCCTGTGTGGCATTTGTACAAAGTGATGAATGCCATCAACTGATAGAAAATGCATTTCGTTTCGAAGGGATTCCGCTGCCGAGTTTTGTTGCCAACACCGACAATGAGATTCGCCGCCACGCCAGAGAGAAAAAAATTGATATTGCCCTGGTTGAACTCAATCAGTCCGCTTGTGTCACGGACGACATGCAACGCATAAGTCATCTGTTACCTAATGATGCTTCTGTGATTGTAATTGGCCAGGAAGATGCGATTTCAACTATCCGTAATCTGAAAGCGATGGGTTTTTATTACCTGTTCTGGCCGGTATCCAAGCAAGAGTTGATCGATTTTGTCAAAAATGTGCGTGATAACCGTGTCCGGGAACAGGGGTTGGGTAAAAACCGAACCGCGAAGCGAATTGCTATCTGGGGCTGTAAAGGTGGTGTTGGTGCTTCTCTGCTGGCCAGTGAGATTGCTTACAGCCTGTCTGATAAACATCAGTCCAAATGTCTGGTGGTTGATCACAATTACGATGACAGTAATCTGGATATTTTTCTCAAACTGGAAGGATTTGAGAAAAAAATGGCGGTTGTTGAAGGATTTGGCGCTGAACTGGATGATACCTACGCAATCAGTATGACCCGCAAAGTCAATGACATGCTTTCCCTGTTATCGATTACTTCAGAGCTGCATCCTGAACATGAAATGAAGGAATACACCCGGCTGCTGGAGGGGTTGCTTTCAGAGCACTACAACTTTTTGATTGAAGATCTGTCCCGTGGCAATCAGAGCCAGCTGGATTATTCCTATCTGAACCGGAACGCAGATACGGTTGTCATCGTACTGACACCACTGGTTTCTGCGGTTCGTCAGGCAAAAAAAGTCATCACACAGTTATCCGGTGATGAACGTCAGCCACGCCATATACTGGTGCTCAATCATCTTCATCAATCCCGCTTTAGTTTATTAAACCGGAACGAAATTGAAGACTATCTGGGCACAAAGGTTGATGTGGAAATTCCGTTTGATCCGAAAATCGTCAAACATATTCTGGACGGCGATTTTCTGACTAAGCTCCGTCTGGATATTTCAGCGCCGTTACGCCAGCTCACGGCGATGATTTTAGGTGAAAATGCACAATCCGCTTCGGCCGGGCTGACAGGCCGCTTATTGAATAACGGCCTGATGAGAAAACTGGTCGGACGGAGTATTGAAGATGGTTGAACATCACGCCCGCAGTTTATTTATTTCACTCCGCCAGCAAATCTATGAAGCGCTGGAAGCCGATGTGGTGAACACGTTAACCCGCGAACAGCTCACGCAACAGTTGTCGAATGCGATCGATGTACTGATTGAGCGGCAGGATTATTCCGTCGCGTCGGTTGTCCGGCGTGACTATGTTAAAAGTCTGGTGGATGAGCTGTTGGGACTGGGGCCGTTGCAGCCATTAATGGATGATGAATCGATTACCGACATCATGATTAACGGGCATCAGAATGTCTTTATCGAGCGCAACGGGCTGGTTGAACAGTCGACCGTGAAATTCATTGATGAAGAACAGCTCCTGCAAATCGCGAAACGGATTGCTTCCCGCGTTGGCCGCCGGGTGGATGATTCATCTCCGACCTGTGATGCCCGGCTGGAGGATGGCAGCCGGGTGAATATTGTTGTGCCGCCGATTGCGATTGATGGGACGTCAATCTCGATCCGAAAATTCAAAAAGCAGAGCATTGATTTGGAACAGCTGGTGGGTTTTGGCGCAATGAGCCAGGAAATGGCGAAGCTGTTGATGATTGCTTCCCGCTGCCGGCTGAACATTTTGATTTCCGGCGGCACCGGCTCCGGAAAAACCACCATGCTGAATGCTTTATCTCAGTTTATCTCCGAAAAAGAGCGCATCGTTACGATTGAAGATGCCGCAGAACTGCGATTGCTGCAGCCGCATGTCGTTCGTCTGGAAACCCGCACTTCCGGTATTGAAGGTACCGGGGCGGTGAATCAACGGGATTTAGTCATCAACTCGCTGCGGATGCGGCCGGACCGGATTATTGTCGGGGAATGCCGGGGCGGGGAAGCTTTTGAAATGTTACAGGCGATGAATACCGGCCATGACGGTTCAATGTCGACACTGCATGCGAATACGCCGCGGGATGCGCTCGCCCGGGTGGAAGCTATGGTGATGATGGCCACCAATAACCTGCCACTGGAAGCGATTCGCCGGATGATTATCAGTGCGGTTGATTTGGTGGTGCAAATCAGCCGTCTGCATGACGGCAGCCGGAAAGTGATGAATATTTCCGAAGTCATCGGGCTGGAAGGGAATAACGTGGTGCTGGAAGAAATCTTCCGGTTTGAACCTTTGCCGGGAGAACCGGGAGGAGAAAAGGTTCATGGTGAATTTATCTCTGCCGGTCTGATGAAACGTTCGATATTAGTTGAGAAGGCCCGTTTTTTTGGTCTCGAAGGCAATCTGGATGCGATCTTTGGCTTTATGAGGGGGGCTTGATGGCGTGGTTAAGCCTGATCTTCGGTGGTATTCTTCTGCTGGTTTTGTCCAGACCGTCTGTGCGTAAAAAGAAAACCAACCGCTACCTTCATGAGAACAATTCCATCAATGTTGATTCAATGGAGCAAAGTGCCAGTGCAGTCAACCTGAATGTCTTATCTGATGAGACACTGTGGCAGAAAACTGAACGTGTGTTGCGCAATCTGCTAAGGCAAATGGGTCGTGGTGCACCGGTAAAAGTCACCCTGTATATCGTATTCCTGGTTTGTTTATCTGTTTATATCAATGACAACTTTTTACAGATTAGTCTCCCGTACGTTTTAGTCATGGTGGTGGTGGCCGGCTTTTGGCTTTTAGCCCGCTGGCTGCAAAAACGGGAGAAAGCACATTTTGATGAAGAATTCCCTGATGCCCTGAATATGCTGGCCAGTTCCGTGAGTTCCGGTGAAAGCCTGATGCATGCGATTATCTTTGTTGGCAAATCACTGGAAGGTGAGGTTGGCCGTGAGTTCCGGATCATGGGAGAACGGCTGCAGATCGGGGAGACGCCGGACTTAGTGTTTCGTAAAGCCTGTAAGCGTTTCCCGTATCCTGCTTTTCACTTTTTTGTCATCACCCTGCGGGCAAATATGCAACGGGGCGGTCAGTTGCGGGAAATTATTACCCGGCTGAACCGGCTGATGTTTGAAGCCAGAGCGATCGAGAAAAAGAAATATGCGCTGACGGCTGAAGCCCGGACTTCTGCCAAGATTGTCGGGGCGATTCCGTTTTTTTTCCTCATCGTGTTGCGCTATCTCAGCCCGGAGAATTATCAATACGTCATGTTTAATCCTGAGGGACGATACATTCTGTATTACGTCTTAATCAGTGAAGCGATCGGGATCGGGCTGGTCTGGAAAATGATGCGGGGTGTGGAATCATGACCTTGCTTCAGCTTATTATCTTTGTGGCTTTGATTGCCCTTGGTGCTTTGTTTCTGCTGATTGTGGCGTGGCGGGAAAAAAAGCGGCAAACCCTGAATAAATACCTTCATAAACAAAAAAAAGAAGACAAATCATCCACCAGTTTGCTGGAATGGCTTGATGATGCTTTGCCCTCATCTCTGGCTCAGAATGAAGCTGTAATTAATCAGAAGATGATCAATGCCGGCATCTATTCGTTTCCTTATTCACACCTGTACTTACCGCTCAAACTCAGTGTGATGCTGATTGGGTGTGGTGTGCTTTTTTTCCTGATGTATTTCCGGTTTGATATGCATATGATTGTTATGGTGAGTGTGCTGGCCTGCTGGGTCATTGTGATTCTGATTGTGCCGGACGCTGTTCTTGATGCCCGGGTCAAAGCTTACCGCCTGACTATTTCCCGTCAGTTGCCTTATCTGATTGATTTAATTGCCGTCTGTGTTCAGACCGGGATGACAATTGAAGCAGCTATGAGTTATCTGGCCAAAGAAATGTACGGATTTGATCCCCGGCTGGCAAAGCTGGTTAACCGGACCAATGAAAGAGCGCGGATTGTCGGGCTGGATAAAGCGCTGGATGAGTTGTATCTGCATATTCCGACCAGTGAAATGCGCAGTTTTGTGATGACGCTGAAACAGAGCCTTCAGTATGGTTCATCGATTTACGAAACCCTGATCACCTTGTCCGCCGATATCCGGCAGGTATCGATGCTGACGGTGGAAGAGAGAATCGGCAAACTGGCGGCGAAAATGTCGGTGCCGCTGATCGTGTTTATCATGTTACCGATCGTGATTCTGATCGCGGTCCCCGGTGTAATGAGGATGATGTCTGGTGCCTGATTGTTTCAATGTCCGTGTGTTGCTCAAAGATATATTCACCATAATTACAGTCACTAATAGCGCAGCCAAAAGCTGCCTGGCGAAAAAAATGGTGCTCCTGGGTTGTGTTGCTTTGATGGCAGGGTGTGCCTCAAATGAAAAGCCTGCTATTAACTCACTGCCTGCTGATTTACACCGGCAGGAAAAAATACTGGTCGCTGCCAAAAATTATAAAGCCCTGATTGATTTTTATCAGTCCCGGCTGCGTCAGGGGGATTCCGCGGTCTACCGTGAAAAACTGGCTAAAACATATCTGGACAGTCATGACCCTGAATCAGCATTATTTACTCTCCGGCCCTTGTTTGGGCAGGAACAGGCCGCGCAACAAAACGATCCTCATTATGATTTCGGACGCCCGTTCGACAACATCTCAGCCCCGGCGCGTCTGATTGCCGGAAGTGCTTGTCTGGATCTGGGCAGGACTGACCGGGCAAAAAAATTGCTGATGAGTGTTCTTCATGAAGCAGTTGATGATGCTCAGCCGCCACCGGAACGTGGTGAAACCGCGAATTTACTCGGGATTATCTATGCACGGGAAGGCAATTATACGCAAGCCAGGCAAATGTTTGTGCTGGCACGGCGTTATTTTTACGATGATGTAGCTGTGAAAAATAATCTGGCGCTGGTTGACATGCTGGAAGGCAAAGATGAACAGGCTTTACAGCGGCTGATGACAATCACTGAATCAGAGCAGAATGACCCACAGCTTCGCGCTAACCTGTTGCTGGCAATGGCGAAAAACGGTCGGCTGGATTACCTGAGAACTCATCTGAGACCATCGCTGACTGATTCACAGATCAGGATGATTTATCAGGCACTGCTTCAGGCAGAGGTGGCGCACCGTCCTTCTGTTGGGACACAACCGAAAAATATACAAACGGAATCCGGTACAGGAGGTGGCGATGAAAAACCGACAGCGCCTGCTTACTAAAAGGTATCGTCATTCCGGTGTTGCCACGATTGAGTTTGTACTTGGATTCATGGCTTTTTGGTGGGTATGTATGGCGTGGGTGGAAATGAGTTATATGTCGTATGTTTCTGCGCTGTCTGATTATGCTGTCAGTGAAGCCGCCCGGATTTCCAAGCTGGATGATTCCAATGATTGCCAGTCCGGCAGCTGTCAAACCACTTATTTTCAGCTGTTTCAGAATGCATTGCAGAACCAGCAGTCGTTATGGGCCCGGTTTATTGACACATCAGATTTCACTTTCTCAATTCAGTATGTGGAAAATCAGCAAGCGTTGGAGCAGCTTGGAGACAGTTATTGTCCGGTAAATTCCGGATCTTCTTTCAGCGAATGCGGTACGGCCCGCCACAGTACGATTGCGGTTTACCGGGTGAACTATCGTTATCAACCGATATTTAATTTCTTCCTTGATGCTGAACAGCTGTTTATCCGGGAAGCTATCGTGATACAGGAATATGAGCGTGATCAGTTTGAGTATGATGAAACAGCGGGGTAATTTTACCGTTGAATTTGCGATTATCTGTGTGGTAATCAGCCTGCTGCTGACTTTCAGCGCTGATGTGATCATTAAACTCTCCTGTAAAGGGAAACTGGATCGCCTGTCTTATTCAATGGTGAATCTGCTCAAAGAAAGAACCCAGCTGTATCAGAACAATTACTCACTCGAACAGAGCAATGTTGACCGGATTGTCCATATCGTCAGAAGCTCTCTGCAACGAACAATGAAACAGTTTCGTTCGCAAAACTTCGGTTATCTGATTGAATCGGTGACTTTTAATGACGAGCAGGTACCTTCATATTCGGTATTTCCCTCAGGTTCCGGTCAGTCAGGGGGGATTCGTTGTACGCTCCGTAGCCCGCTGAGTCAGATGACGGATTTATCAAAAATAACCACCTGGGGACGCCGGGCTTCTCTGTACCGGGTGACACTATGTTATGACACCGATAACTGGATCGGGGAATTACTGGATATGGAGTTTACCCGGGTTCAGTCTGATGCCGTGATTATCGGGAGGTAGTGATGCACACACCAATCCTTGCCCAGCGGGGGCATGCTGCGATGCTCTTTGCGATGGTGCTGCCGGTACTGTTCGGGATTTTTGTTCTGGGGACAGACGGTGCACGTGCGTTGCAGTATAAAGCGCGCATGATGGATGCATCGGAAGCGGCGGTGCTGGCAATCGCTGCGCATGCAGCGTCAAACTCAGGTGAGCAGGGCAGTCCGGAAAACAGGCAGATTGCGGCTGATTTTTTTGCGGCGTATTTTCCGTCGCTGAATATTCAGACCCCCGGTGATCTGGTCAGCCTGACGGTGCAGCGTGAAAACTGTGAACAGATTGCCGCCTGTGTTGCAAGTGACGGGCCGCGCTTTTTTCAGTATCAGATTTCTGCCAGTCTGACATTCCCCAGCTGGTTTCCCGGTAATGACGCCATTGTCGGGTTTGGTGAAAATATTGCGGTTTCCAGTCATAGTTCAGCCAGAAAATATCAGAGTAATGCGATTGATGTCATGCTTGCCGCTGACTTTTCCGGTTCAATGGCAAGTAAATGGAGTGGTGGTTCGAAAAAAAAATATCAGGATCTGATTGATATCATTGATAGTGTTGCAGAGCAGCTGGAAGCTTTTAATGCCCTGAATATTCCCGGAAAAACCAACACACTCGGGATTGCGCCATACAGTCATTACGTGCGGCGGGAAGCCGGAAGTGAACGGTGTAATAATAAAAAACGCACCATATCGCTGGGATTAGGGCATGTGGAGCATCTGCGGTTCCAGCAGAACAAGCGTGTTGACTATCGGGAAACAATTATCGACATGCAGACACAACCCTATACGCAGGATGATATCTGTGCGGTGAACAATTCTACGGTGGGGTATTTCTACAGTATACCGCTGACCCGCTATATCACTACGGGTAACGGGAGCAGTGAATCATTCACCACCCGGATCGGGAGATTCTGGCCAAAGGGCGGTACTGCATCTTATCTGGGATTGATCGAATCTTATAAATTGCTGTTGTCAGGACAGAACAGCAAAAAACTGTTGATTATTTTATCTGATGGCGTGGATACGGGGAATTATACACCCATAGGTGCAACCGGACCGAGGTGGACCAGAACCTGGAGTAAAACTTATGCCGGAATCGGTAACAAGTTGGTGACCGGTTATAATTTGTGCGAAATCATTAAGAGTGATTTATCTGCAGACGGAAATTCTGCCGACATTTATATGATTGGTTTTGATTATCAGCAAGGGAAAACCAATACGGCATTGGACGCCTGTGTCGGGTCGGACAATATCTTTTACGCCCAGAACAAAACTGAAATATTGAACCGGATTCTGGCACTGGTTGCAGAAGAAATCGGCCATCTGAAATAGGAGCAGTTTATGCTGACTTTGCAACGTTTATTGATTTTCGCCGCTTGTTTATCCGTGACTGCTTCTGTGATGGCTCAGATACAGGAGGATCATTGGGTTCGTATCTGCGGCAAGTCCGGGCTGACCGTGAAAGAAGAAGTGCAGGCCGGCAATGCTATCCGGGTCTCTTTACATCAGGGAACGAAAATGCGCACAGCGGTGCCGGGCCATCAGCCAGTCCGGGGTTTACTCGTGGCTGAGCTGAAAAAAACCGGCATTAATCAGAAGTGTGCAGAATATTTCCTTTCATCCGGCCTTTCTTCTGCGGCGCAAACAGGGAAAATACCGGGCCGGGTTTATTTTCGTTTTGACAGCCATACATTAACTCCGGCGTCAGTGACAGTACTTGACAGCCTGCTGGCAAAAATCAAATCAGACAGCCGGATTGTGCTGGAAGGCAATACCGATGCGACCGGCCCGGCAAAGTACAATTTTTCACTGGGACTGAAGCGGGCTGCATCCGTGCAAACATACCTGACTCAGCATCAGGTCGCGACAGAGAATACCCGGATTGTCAGTTATGGTGAGAACCACCCGGTGGCGCTCAATACCTCTGTGCAGGGGCGCCGGTTAAACCGCCGGGTTGATATTGCCGTGTATCAAAGTACTGCGTCTGAGGATGGTATGTATCAAGATAACCTGAATAAAAACTAAGTGCGTACATTGATGGAAAACAGAGATGCTGCGCTATCGTTTTTCATGTCAGATTTGCGGTATCTCACAGGTGTTACCATACTTTAAAAAAGTTGTGTTCAACATTGATCGCAGAGTCTGTTCCAAACGTTTGTATGATTTTGTCTGCCTGTCGCGCTAAAAAGTTACACCATATAAAGTCCGGAGGACGTCCTGAATAAAATCAGCCGTATTATTCTGTTTCTGATGACATGCCTGTGTGCCTTTCCCGGTTCAGCAGCGGGTGAGCGTGTCAGTATTTCTACTGTGAATTACCCGCCTTATATTTATCCGGATTATGTACCATTTGTTGGTTATGGACTGGGAAGGGATATTGTAACGGAGGCATTTGCTCTGGTGAATCATCCGGCAGAGTTCCAGATTTTACCTATGTCGAGAAATGTCTGGTCGTTAAGGGAGGGCCGGGTGGATGCTAATCTCGGTGTTTCAAGATGGTTCCATGCTGATGGTATGTCAACACGGGTTGACAGTGTAGACATTCTGAACATGAACTTCGTTTTATTCTACAAGCATCAGCGCTTTCCGGACGGTTTCTCTTTCAGGCAGTTACCCGCTTTATCACCTTATACGATCGGCAATGTCCGTGGCAGTGCCACGACCCGGATTGTGGAGCGGGCGGGGTTGAATGTTTCTTATGCCAGCCGGATTGTTCAGAACCTGAGAAAACTGGAAGCCGGGCGAATTGACTTCGCCATTGCAGTCGATCTGGCGGGCTGGCAGATTATTCATGAGCTTTTCCCGGATAAAATGAATGAATTTGCCACAATAAAAAAGCCGGTGCTGACAGAACCGCTGGCGGTGATTTTCAGGAAAGAAGATCGGATGCTGAAAGATCAGTTTACCCACGGATTCCAGCAATTAATAGCCAGTCAGCGCTATATACAAATTCTGCAAAAATATTATCAGCATGTGCGGATTGACAGACAGGACATTCCTCAGTCCGTTTATGTGCATTTAGACAAATCATCCCCAGAGATGAAACATATCCTGGCGGAAGACACCTCACTGACACTCAATGAATAAGGTCTCTCATCCATTTATCCGGCAATATTTATCCGGCAATGGGTCAGAGAAGCCTGCTTTGTCAGGCGAATTGTGAGCAAATCTGTGAGTGAATCCGGTGCTTGTCTCTTTTCAGCCATCTGAACTGTTATCCATCTCTGCGTATCTTTATTCAACGACGTTTATAATCAAAATGAAATCACGTTTTAAAAAGGTAATGGTATGAAATGGAAAGGTTTACTCTGTGCGGCCTGTCTGCTTGCCGGTGTATCCGGGATTCAGGCTGCACCGGATACGGAGTATCAGCATCAGGCACTGACAAAAGATATGTTGCCGGTTTTTTACCCGGCGTTAAAGCAGCAAATGACTTATCCGATGTCATGGCTGAGCGGTAATTTCAGAAATTTTGACCAATGGCGGCGTGAAGCCCGGACCCGTCTGCGTTATGCACTGCTGACGCCGGATTCTCATCGCGATTTTCAGCCGGAAGTGCTGGATACGGTCGACCGGGGTAGCTATGTCGGGTATAAACTGGCATTTAATCTCACGGATGAAAGCCGGGTTTCAGCGCTGATGCTGGTGCCGAAAACGACAGGAAAACATGCCGCTGCAATTTTGCTGCATGATCACGGGGCAAAGTTTGATATCGGCAAAGAGAAAATGATCAAACCCTGGGGCGATGAAAAAAAACTGGCATCTGCGCAGGCATGGTCAAAGAAATTTTTCACCGGGCGGTTTGTCGGGGATGAAATGGCAAAACTCGGTTATGTGGTCATTGCCGTCGATGCGCTGGGCTGGGGCGATCGCGGTCCGATGGCTTACGAAAAGCAGCAGGCACTGGCCAGCAATTTCTTTAATCTGGGACGCTCACTGGCGGGTAATATGGCTTATGAGGACATGCGCGCGTTTGACTTTCTGGCCTCCCGGCCGGAAGTGGACCCTGAGCGGGTCGCGATTGTCGGTTTTTCAATGGGCTCATACCGTGCGTGGCAGCTGGCTGCGTTGCGTCCGCAGGCGGCAGCGACCGTGGCTGATTCATGGATGGGCACTTATGAAGGGCTGATGACGCCGGGAAATAATGTGTTGCGGGGCCAGTCAGCCTATTACATGATGCATCCCGGTTTGCCGCAGATGATGGATTTTCCGGATATTGCCGGGATTGCCGCACCGAAGCCGATGCTGGTGTTTAATGGCGGTAAAGATAAGCTCTTTCCTCATGCGGCGGTACAGCAGGCTTATCAGAAACTTCACCAGATCTGGCGCAGTCAGCAGGCTGATGAACGGCTGGTCACGAAAGTCTGGCCTGAACTCGGTCACGTCTTCTATAAAGAACAACAACTGGAAGCGTTTGGCTGGCTGAAACAGTGGCTTCACCCGGAACAGGTTCACCCTTGATTTTTTATGATTGATTCCCTTTCACAGGCCTGAATATGAAAATATTCAGGCCTGTTTATTTTCGTCAACAGGTCCTGACCCGCTGTTTTTAAACATGTGCCATTTGGGGTAACGACGCCGTTTTCCGCAGAGATAAAGCCGGTGGAAATGTGAGCGTTGCCAGATTTTTTTGTCTGTTTTTTGTTTATGTTGAATATGATGCAGATTTTTTGTGAGGTGAATCTCTTTCTGATATCCATTATTTGTAATGCTTTCAGAACTTTTTATCCATAAAAGTAGATGGATCACAAAATTAAACATAATTATTCGTTACCATCTTATGCATCGGGATTCTTATTGATACCAATCATAGTAAACAACGGCCGGTTCTATGCGCCGTTTTTGTTTGGTTGTTGCGAACATAAGCCACAATCCTGGGGGGGAAGTTGTGGCTTAGCCCGGTATGGCATTGCCATACCGGGTTTCCCATTTCAGACAGATTTGTCAGCGGATTGAAACGGAGTCCAGCCTGATGGCCTTATTTTTTCCTGAGAAATGAATCCGCAGATTAGCCATTCCTTCCGGCAGTTTGACGCCTGAGGCTATGGTGACAGTTTCCCACTTACCATGAGTCTTGCTCAGTGAAACCTGGCCGGTCAGATCCTGATCACCCAGCATGATTTTAACCTGACCACCTGAAGCCCGTCCCTGATAAGTTAAGCTGATGTTATAGGTGCCTGCTGACTGAACTTCAACGGTATAACCAAGCCATTCTCCGGCAGTGACCCGTCCGACGTAAGTGCGGTCATCATCCTGGTATAAATCAACCCCTTCATCAGGACGGTAGGCGCCGCCGTGATTTTTGGCGTCACTGTCATGATAGGTATGGCCTTCGCCGCCAGTGACAAATTGATCGTAGTTTTCTGCTTCAATTGTTCCGGGGAGCAGGTGAGTCTGATAAATCAGCTGGTCTTGATCACTGTTCAGCTGCACCGGATCTCCGGGGCTCATTGCAACGCGACGTTCCGTCAGTCCGCCCCAGCCCGGATGGTCAACCTGAGTACCGGAGCGCTCGTAATAGCCGATGGTATCGATTGACAGCTGCCAGGCCCGCTCTGTCCAGAGGTATTTGTCCTGATCCAGTTCAAGGCGGTCACGATAGTGACCCAGCGCCATTTCACCAATTGGTGCGTTATTGGCAAACACCAGCGTTCCCCGCGATGTATTTGCGGTTGAGTTCTCATAATACGGGTTGATTTCTTTTGAAAGCCAGCGGCCGCTCCGGTCTTTCTTCTGTAAGAATTCACCATTCTCCGGGGTTGGTTCCCAGGGAATAGGCTGATCATCATACTGATGAACAAAAGAAAGATTATATTTGTAGAAATATTCCAGCCCGGCCAGAATCCGGTTATCGAGAAAACCATACAGATCATCGCCCTGATTCCAGGCCATTTCAGCCATCGTGACCAGAATGCTCACGCCCAGAAGCGCATGGGCCTGATCGCGGGAGCTTTCCTGTCCCTGACCATTCGGCCAGATATAGTGACTGATTTGTTCATTAAACCCGTAGTCATTTGCTGCGGAATCCGTTTCTGAGATTTTGTACTCATTATAATATTCAGTGGTTTTCTTCGGTGTATCTGATTCCAGATATGGGCCGGCCGGATAGGGCAAATCATTATCCGGATGCGTTTCCCCTTTCAGATACCGCAGCGCCCGCTGATACATTGTATGGTTATCGAGAAAAATCCCCATCGCCATCACACCACGAAATCCGAATAATCCCTGATTGCCGTGGCGGCCGGGATCACCGTTATACATATTCCAGTAGAAGGTGACTTTCTGCTGTTTGATTGCATCTTCCGGAACCTCAGTGGTTGAGTAACCCGGATAAACCAGCATATCGGAAAAGGCTTTGATATCGGCAGGTTTCCAGCCGGCGTAAGTTGCTTTGATAATTTCAGCCCCTTCCAGCATTTTCCAGATTACCCGTCCGGCATCCAGAGAACGGGTGCCACCGGATTTCAGCCCGGTCAGATTCGACCAGCTGTTCAGGATTTCGACAGCTTTTTGGGCATGACATGTTTCTCCGGTAATTGCCCAAAGCAGCGCATTATGATAAGCCGCCATGCCATCATATTTAAATTTGTCGTAGTTCTGACGATTGGTCGCGTCGAGCGTTGTAATACTTTTATCCCCTCTGACCTGATAGTTACACTTCCCGTAGCCATTGATATTGTTAAGCCGTTTAAAGCTTGAAATCCAGGGTTCTTTTCCTTGTTTCGCCATGTATTTCATCCGCTCAAGATCGGATAACTTGTGGGAAAGACCGGGATGAACAAATCCTTCGGTTAAGTTCTGACTGACATTCTGAGCTTGTGCGGGCAGTAAACTGCTGCATACAAGGGGAATTAACAATGTACTGACTAATCTCATAAATTGATCACCTTTTGTGTTGTGTTTTTATTGATGGTGGTGACGTGACGGTTGAGTGAGCACCGTGATGTCATTGACGCCTGAAAAATAAGGCGGAGAATATATAGGCAGTTGGATAACATTTGTACATGTTTTCTCATCTTTGTTGTTCTTTTCTGGATCCATATCCAGAAATTCGTGAAGATCGGCAGTAGATTTGTCTGATTTGTGACAATTCAGACAATGAATGTTGTTTTATTGCAGATGCTTGAGTAAATAATGATTAAAAATCAGGTATTTATAATTTGGAATGTTATTTGCCAGACCGATATGAGTTTTTAATGTTTTATCAGTAGAGGGCACAATGACAGTACCGGAACCCGATCGTTATATCTCATTTTGTAATATCGACTGTGATAAAAATGCAGACAGGCTGATAGAGATACTTAATGTACATTTGCAGGCTGGTCACGGTGGAGAGCCGTGGTTAAAGTATTTTCAGAATAAACAGCAGGAGCAGGAAAAAAGGGCGCATGATAATCTGCATTTTATTGGCAACCAGTTGAATGTTTTATATAAATACTTTGGCGACTGCGAAGATGAAGATGCCCTGGCACTGCTCTATCAAATCGAGCAGGAGTGTTGCTGAGCCACTGAGATGGTTCTGTTTCGCCTGACAGTTACTTTCGTATGACCGTTAGTTTCCGGTGGCCGGACAACCCGTCTCTTCAGGTCGCCGGGTATAATGAGTTTCCCGGCGCTATGGGTTTCCGGGAGCTATGAGTTTCCCGGAGCTATGAGTTTTCCGGGGCAATGTGATGCCAGAGGCTGTCAGATAGCCGCAGCTACTGACAGGTCAGGATATTCTTCCCGTCGAGCGCAACCCCCTGCTTCCAGACACCGGTAATTCCGGCCTGCCGGAAATACGGGCAGGCACTGTTGAGAAATTCTGTGCTGCTGATTTCTCCCTCTGAGCCGTCCTGGTAATATTCCAGATTAAATACGGCTTTGCCTGCACTGAGAAAGGTATTTTCGTACACGCTGCACTCGTTATAAGCAAAGCACTGCTCATTGACGGCAAAGTCAAAGTGAGTGACCAGCGTATCCAGCTGATTGAGATCGTTCTTCAGTCCGACACTTAAGTCCCGCTTGTGGGCTTCCTGAGCCAGCCAGATATTATATGCCAGTTGATCGGCATAGCTGATCAGTCCGTGGGTTTCATCCGTATTGGTGTATGCATCAACATTGTCCGGGTCGACACCGTCACATCCGGCATCGCTCGCGAGATCTAGCCGGGCTTCCATCACGGGCTGAATCACCTGTTCAAGGATCGTCTGATCGCTGATATTCAGCCAGGTTTCGCCCGGCCAGTCCTGCAGTTCCCCATCCGGAATCAGTGCTTCATCCGTCAGCTGAGCAGCGTCATCGCGCCAGTCTTCTTTGGTACCGGCACTGAAATAACACACCACCTGCTTATTCTGTTGTTTCAGCTGGTTAATCACGCTGTTGCTGCCCTGAGCCCCATCAAATAAATCCACTTCGTAAATCTGTACGTCTGCATCAATACTGATTTGATCGAGGTTTTGCAGCTGAATGTGCCAACTGGTGCCGGGAGCCGGGGTCCAGTATGCTGCCTGAGATGGCTGTTGTGTATCGTCATCATCCGAATCACCAATATTGATATTCAGATAGCAGCCGGAAAGGCCCGGTAAGGTCAGAAGCCACATCGCAACCGTTCTGAAATGCCGGCGGCAGTGCATGGTGTGGTCCGTGAACAGGTGGTACAGCATAAAACGTCCCCGCAGGATGGATTGAGATAACACAAAACAACAGATGGTCTGAATTGTAAGTGTGGCCCAGCCGGGAAAGCAATAGGTGATATACCCAAACCACCCGAAACCTGCATCTTCAGATTGCCTGGGTATATACGTTGTTTTTCTCCGCTACAGATGATGAATTTCACTCTTATTTTCCGGTGTTACCGGTATTTTTTGCTGCAAAAAAATACAATATTAGTGCTTTTAGCTACATCTTAGATGTAAATGTCATAATGTTTACATATTAACGTGCTTGTGGTCACAAAATGAATCGGTTAGTTTAATGTGATAATTTTGTAATTTATGATATACCCAAATCACCTGTCTCTTCAGGTTGCTTGGGTATGTTGATGCCGCAGAGATTGTTAAGTTATTGAAAGGAATAATAATGAAGACAAAAAATACCCTATTGGCTGTCAGCCTGATGATTGGTTTGGGCGCTGCCACACCTTCGCTGGCGAAAACGCCTGATAACACCCTTGTTGTTGCACAATCACTGGATGATGTGACCAGCCTCGACCCCGCTCAGGGCTTTGAACTCTCTTCTGTTCAGAGCTTTAACAACCTTTATCAGCGGCTGGTACAGTCTAATCCGGATAATCCGACAGAATTAAAGCCAACACTGGTTGAGTCGTGGCAGGCAGAGCAACACAGCCTGACATTCACCCTGAAGAAAGGGGCAACCTTTGCCAGCGGTAATCCGGTTCGCCCGGAAGATGTGATCTTCAGCCTGGGGCGAGTGGTGAAGCTTAACCTGGCACCTTCATTTATTCTGACTCAGCTGGGCTGGAACAAAGACAATGTTGACAGTCTGATCACCAAAGTCTCTGAGAATCAGGTCAAAGTCGCCTGGAATATCGATGTCGGCCCGTCCTTTGTTTTAAGCCTGTTGTCAGCACCTTCGGCGTCGATTGTTGATGCGAAAACCGTGCTGTCTCATGCGAAAAACGGCGATTTAGGCCATGCATGGCTGAACAGCCATTCCGCCGGAAGCGGACCATTTAAGATTAAGAAATACGTGCCGCATCAAGTCCTGATGATGGAAGCGAATGCTTCTTCTCCGGGTGGTGCTCCGAAACTCAAATATGTACTGATGAAAAATGTACCGGATGCAGCAACCCGCCAGCTGCTGCTGGAGCAGGGCGATGCCGATCTGGTGCGCAATCTGGGTACCGACCAGTATTTCTCCCTGCAGGGGAAAAAAGGTGTGGAGACACTTAATCTGCCTTATGCATCTCTGTATTACCTGATGTTTAACGCCGAAAGTAAAGCCAATCCGGATATCGGCAAAGCAGCATTCTGGAAAGCAGCCCGTTACGCGTTTGACTACAAAGGGATCGCCGACGATTTGATGCATGGTCAGTTCCGGGTGCAGCAGAACTTCCTGCCGGTGGGCTTTAATGGTGCACTGACTGATCAGCCTTATCAGTATGATCCAAAGAAAGCGGCGCAGATTCTCAAAGATGCCGGTATCAGCCATCCTCACTTTAAACTGGTTGTATCTAACCAGCCGCCTTATCTGGATATCGCACAGGCACTACAGGCCAGCTTTGCCAAAGCAGGTATTGAGGTAGAGCTGATTCCGGGTGTCAGCAGCCAGGTCGCGACTAATGTGAAAGCGCATCAGTATGAAGCGACGCTCACCTCATGGGGACCGGACTATTTTGATCCGCATACCAATGCGTCTGCCTTTGCGTATAATCCGGAAAACGGCAGTAAGACACTGGCATGGCGGGCAAACTGGCATATTCCGGCGCTGAACAAGCTGACCATACAGGCCCGCGCGGAAACTGATGGCGAAAAGCGGACAGAGATTTATCAGGAACTGCAACGTAAAGTCCGTGAATCTTCGCCACTTGTGGTTGGTTTACAAAACAAGAAACTGGTTGCTTTGCGTGATAATATAAAAGGTTATGTTCAGGGCATTACGCCGGAAATGGTGTTCTACAAAAACGTATATAAATCGCAATAATGACAAACGAAAACCAATCTGCCGGCACGCGCCGGCTTTGGGCAAACCGCTTGCAGCACTGGCTGGGCGGTTTTTTGTCCTTTTTACTGACGTTGTTGGGCTTGCTGGTCTTTACCTTCATTCTTTCCCGCGCAGCACCGATTGATCCGGCGTTGCAGATGGTGGGTGATCATGCCAGCGAAGCGACCTATCAGCAGGCACGTCATCAGCTGGGGCTGGATCAGCCGTTGCCGGTGCAGTTTTTCAGTTACTTTCAGCAAATGCTGCATGGTGACTTAGGTGTATCACAAATCACGCAGCAACCGGTCGTGGATGATTTACTGCGGGCGTTCCCCGCAACAGTTGAACTGGCAACCGTGGCGATGTTTTTCGGGGCGCTGTCTGGTATTTTCCTCGCTTCACTGGCGGTGTATAAACCGGGCAGTGTGCTTGATCATGCTGCACGGCTGATTTCTTTGCTGGGGTATTCGGTGCCGGTATTCTGGCTTGGTTTGCTCGGCTTGCTGCTGTTCTACGCAACCCTGCACTGGTCTGCCGGCCCCGGGCGGCTGGATGATATTTACACCTACACGATGGAATACGACAGCGGCTTTGTGCTGTTTGATGCGTTTCGTACCGGTGATCCGGAGATTATCTTCAATGCGTTCGGGCACCTTTGGCTGCCGGTGGCTGTGCTGGCATTGCTGTCGATGGCGTCAATTACCCGCCTGCTGCGGGTGGTGATGCTGGAAGAAAGCAATAAAGAATACGTGACACTGGCGCTGGCAAAAGGTGCTACCCGCGGGCGGATTCTGTTCTCTCATATTTTTCCGAATGTGCTTGGCACACTGATCACCATTCTGGCCCTTTCCTACACCAGTCTGCTCGAAGGCGCGGTGCTGACAGAGACTGTATTTGCCTGGCCGGGGCTGGGCCGTTATCTGACCAGCGCACTGTTCGCCTCTGATACATCTGCTGTGCTGGGTTCAACTCTGTTGATCGGTCTCTGTTTTGTCACCCTGAATGCACTGGCGGATGCTTTAACCCGCTGGGTCGACCCGAGGACACGCTAATGACGAATCTGATTCAACTGAGATGGCCGCAATGGCTGAATACGTTTAGTTTGGGTCTGTTACTGGTCGCAGTGCTGGTGCTGACTGCTCTGTGTGCACCGTGGTTGACCCATTACGACCCCAATGTACAGAACATTGCTGAGCGGCTGGCTGCGCCGGGGCCGGAGCATTTATTTGGCACCGACCGTTTTGGCCGGGACTTGTATGCGCGTGTGCTTTACGGGGCACGTCCGACCCTGATTCTGGTGTCACTGGTGGTGATCATTACCGTTCCCGTTGGCCTGATGGTCGGGATTTGTGCCGGGTACGTCGGTGGCTGGACCGAGCGCGGGCTGATGCGTCTGACGGATATTGTGATGTCACTGCCCAGTCTGGTCATCGCGCTGGCGCTGGTTTCCGTTTTAGGACCAGGCTTGATGAACGGCGCGCTGGCGCTGGCATTTACCAGCTGGCCGGCATTTGCCCGGCAGGCAAGAACCGAAACACTGGCACTGCGGCGCAGTGACTATCTGGCAGCAGCGAAGATGCAGGGTATCACCGGCTGGCGCTTGATTGTCGGGCATATTCTGCCTTTATGCCTGCCGGGAGCGATTGTCCGGGCGGCGCTGAATCTGGGTGGTATTATCCTTTCTGCGGCAGGGCTGGGATTCCTCGGTATGGGAATTCAGCCACCGGCTGCGGAGTGGGGGTCGATGGTTGCCAGCGGCAGCCGGGTCATTTTCGACCAGTGGTGGGTGGCGGCCGTACCCGGTTTCGCCATTCTGTTTGCGAGTCTGGCATTTAACCTGCTGGGCGATGGTTTACGAGACAAAATGGACCCGCGTCATGGCAGATAAACAATCTTCACCGAATCAGCAGCTTTCCACGGATAAGCCGCTTTCATCAGGTCAACAGAGCGCATCTGGTCAACAGGCTTTAATCGATGTCAGGCACTTAAATATCACGCTGGCGAACGGACAACCGTTAGTCAAAGACCTCAGCTTTCAGATGGGGCGCGAGCGGGTTGCGCTGGTCGGGGAGTCCGGTTCCGGTAAATCCCTGACTGCCAAAACCCTGATGGGCCTGCTGCCTGCGGCCTGTTTGCCACAGGCTGACAGACTCGAACTTTTGGGGCAGCCGGTCTTATCTCTGTCACAAAAACAGTGGTGTCAGCTGCGCGGCCGGCAGGTTGCGATGGTGCTTCAGGATCCGAAATATGCACTGAACCCGGCCCGGACCATCGGTATGCAGGTGGAAGAGCCGCTGAAACTGCATCAGACAATGAGCCGTAAAGCCCGGATTGAAAAAGTGGAATACATGCTCGATGCGGTGGGTCTGCCGAATCCGGCAGTGTTGCGCCGAAAGTATCCGCATCAGCTTTCCGGCGGTATGGGGCAGCGGGTGATGCTGGCGATTGCACTGATTAATGATCCGGAGCTGTTGATTGCCGATGAGCCAACCTCGGCGCTGGACCATGCGATGCGCGATCAGGTTCTGGCGCTGATTTATTCGCTGGTGGAAGCCCGCAATATGGGATTGTTGTTAATCAGTCACGATTTGCAGCAGGTCGCGCAATACAGTGAGCGGGTACTGGTGATGTATCAGGGACAGCTGATTGACCAGCTTCCTGCCGCAGCGTTACCGCAGGCCACGCATCCGTATACCAAAACCCTGTGGTCGTGTCAGCCGCATCTTGACAAGCGTGGCGAACCACTACCGGTACTGGACCGTTTTTCACTGGATCGTTTTGTACGGGAGCAGCAACATGGGCATTGAACAATCAGGGAATCTGCCATCCATTCTCGAACTGAATCAGGTCAGTGTAACCCATGTGCAGGGACATCAGCGCAATACCGTGGTTCACGGTGTGGACCTGCATGTTGATGAAGGTGCCTGTTTCGGGCTGGTTGGTCCTTCCGGCTGCGGTAAATCGTCGCTGTTATGGGTGCTGGCCGGGCTGAATCCGCACTGGGAAGGCCAGATCAAACTGCTGGGACAGACACTCAAACCGGGGCAGGTTTTCAAAGGCGATTTGCGCCGGGAAGTCCAGATGGTCTTTCAGGATCCGTATGCGTCACTGCATCCGAAACACCGCCTGCGCCGCACGCTGGCTGAGCCGCTGAAACGCCTCGGGATGACGGATATTGATGATCGCATCGCAGAAGGCTTTAAGCAGGTGGGGTTGAGCAGCGCAATGATTGATCGCTATCCGCATCAGCTTTCCGGCGGACAGCGGCAGCGGGTCGCGATTGTCCGCGCCCTGCTGCCACAGCCGAAATTACTTTTACTCGACGAGCCAACATCTGCGCTGGATATGTCGGTGCAGGCGGAAATCCTCAACCTGCTCAATGAGCTGAAAACGCAGCACCGGCTAACGATGGTTCTGGTCAGCCATGACCCGAATACCATTGATTATATGTGTGATGCAGCGATGGTGATGAAAGCAGGCCGTATAGCGGAATACCGGATTTACTGAATGTTATCCGCCAGTTGTGTGTTTTTGACCACCTGTGAGCTTTTTGATCATGGGTGGTCAAAACCTGAGAGAGGCATGTTGGCAACCGGATGGCGATTCGGGATTTAAAACTGCCTTCATCCGGGATCGGGTTTTCTTTTGTATCCCCGCACCGGACATCAACTTATCAATCACTGCCGGAAATTCTGCCGCTAAGCGGAGTCGTTTGTCCATGACAGCTGACTGCATCACGTCATCGGATTCCTATCATCATGCATGGGAAGAGGGGATGGGTACAGTGTGAGGGAGAGGCTTAATCCCGGTTTACGGGAGGTCACATTTTTTACTGTAAATGAGATGTTGTTTAAGGATGAGATTGCGTGAATGAGTTTTGATTTACTCAGGTCCGGTATGCCAGCACTCTGACGATGAGCGCGTCATGCTTTTTTTAGTTCAGACAGCAACCATGCCTTTGCTGCGTCAATATCGATAAAATTTCTGACATTATTTTCTTTAATACCATCGATATGTTTTTCTGCAATTGCAGGAATGATGCGGTTTGGTGAGACAAATGCCCTTGCGACGAAATTCTGTGTGGATAACCACTGCTCATACTCTGCAAGTACTTTGAAACCCTCAGGTGTTGTACCTTGCAGCTCGCGGCCATCGATCAGTTCGACAAATGGTTTTCCCTCAAACGCTAAAACCACTTGACGGAGTTCTTGCGTCACAGCCAGCGTGTCATATTCGTTGTGGCTGCCGGAAACCTGCAAAATAATCATTTGGCCATCTGTCGTGACAGTAAATTCACCATGTCTGAGCATAAAATACCTCTCGCTTCCCTGACAGGTTCCTTGAGTGTAGCCGGAAGCCAGGGTCATATGAGTGAGCCAGATCCTACAGTCATTATTTCATGACTTCAGGGGATGATTTTCACCAGGCTTGATCTTGTGATCAGCTGAGAAGTCTCTGGGAAGTCACAGTTTTTGGTGAAAATATTGTGTGTACAGAGTATCAGCATGCTTGACTGGTCTTGCTATTTTAAACCGGGCCCGGTTATTTTCTCCTGAGTTCATGCTCCTGACGTTGATGAGGATTTCTGTGTTTCCTTTTGCTTCCACGCATTCGGAGAACAGCCAAAATGTTGCCGGAATACGGCGACGAGCGCACTGGGGTGGCTGTAACCGCAGGTGAGAGCAACCCAGCTGACCGGTTTGCCCTGTTGCAGCCATTCAATCGCATGGAACAGGCGGACAACCTGGCGCCAGTGTGCCCAGGTCATGCCGGTTTCTTTGCTGAATTTCCGGGAAAATGTTCGCTCGCTCATACCGGTTTGTCTGGCCCGTTCTGCCAGAGGAATTTTGTCATCTGGCATCTGGAGTATTTGTCTCGCCATATCTTGTAACCCCGCGCTTTGCGGCATAGGGAGTGAGAATGATAACGGGGCTTGTTGCAATATTTCGTCCACCAGTACGGCGAGCAAATGCTGTTTGATGGTCTGAGTTTTGTTGTCATGGGTTAAACGTTGAATCAACGCCAGTATGAAAGGCGTTATCGCAAAAATGGCAGGCTGATGCGGCAACGTTGTGGCCGGGCTCGCGGGAACCTGAACCACATCGGCCATGATTTCAGTATGGCTGAATGCATGGTGAGGCCAGTCAGGTGGTATCCAGATAAAGCAGCTCTGTGGGATCAGAGAACGCTGTGGAACCAGCGAAGTGGATGGCATTCCGGTACCGGTTGTTTCTGTCACCACATGCAAAACGCCCTGACGGATATGTGTCAACTGCCCGAAAGGATGTGCGTGGACGTTGGTTTGATAACCAGCGGGGTGGGAAAGGGTACCGGTGAGAATCAAGTCAGTCATCAGGAACTACTTTGGCTGAAAAAAGTAATTAGTTGTCTGATTATATAAATTACGCCACTCCGTCTCAAGGTATGTTATGCCATATCGACCCAAACAAAAGATGGAGCAGACACAATGAATACGAACTTAGCGGATATTTTTGAGGCACAAAATGAAACCGAACGGTGTGATGCGTTATGCCGTTTATACCGGGGGATTTTTTCAAAAGACATAGCCATTGAGGAGATATTTGCAAGGGATTATGTGCAGATAACGGATGGTAAACGAAGTCATTTTAAAGCCTTCTGTGAGCATATTGAGCGGGTTTTGAGCCAGGTTCAATCGCTTCAGATTGATGTTTGTGACGTTTGTCAGCAGGGGGATTTGATTGCCGATCGTCACCGGGTGACGGTGGTTTATCATGATGGTCGCCATGCCGTGATTGAAGTGTTTGCTTTCATGCGGTGCGCTGAAGGGCGGCTCTGTTCACTGGTGGAAAACACGCGGGTGATACAAGGGGATGCGGCGGATCAGTCACTGGCAAGTTGTTGATTGAATTGACGTCATGAGTCATGAATGCCGGTGTGGATAGCTTATTGTCACATTCGTATCCGGTGCCAGCATTGTCTCCGCAATGCGGAGACAATTAAGCTGAACTAATTTGAAAACGCAGCTTTACATCGACGGCCTTTGAAGCGAGGATTTAAGTTACCGGGGACAGGCGGCTGTATTCTGGTTTGGAACAGGTATGTTGTGCGCCTGCATCGACAAATCTGAACTTTTCGTCGTGAAAATTCCTCTTTTGTATCGTGGTTTTATTGGGTGATTTAAAAGTAAAGTATTCCTCGTTCCCACGCTCCGCGTGGGAATGCATACAGAATACAAACATTATTTACAAAAATTGATCTCACATTAATTATGAAATGTTCAATAGAAACATCATTTACTTTTTGGCTTGAGTTGTATTCTTGATGGCTCTGTGAGCCGTGGTGCGTTCCAAAATGGAACAGACCACAGAATTCGTAAATATGCCCCCAATCCTCACCAGACACGCCTTTTCTGTCAGCGCCTTGAGTTTTTCTACTTTCTGCGCCAGATACGCCAGCTCTTCGACGGTGATTTCGTAGTGCCTGGAATAGCGGACATTGACATAAGCATGTTTAATGCGGTGGAAGCTGCTACGGTGGAATTGGTTATCCGCCGGGAACAGGCGGGCAAAGCGTTCATCTTGTTAGGTGCAGGTGAACAGGTTTCTTAAATTGAAGCACTTTATCGTACATCAAATATTTTCACCAATGTAGCAACGTGTGTGCTGGCTTTTATGACCTATGGTTTTTGCAGAATGGTTTTTACAAATGTAGCCCCGGATCCTGCCGGTTATGCAGAATACGTATAATTTCAACCCGGTCTGTGAGTACACGATAGAAAATGGTGTGGCTTTTGACCGAATGACTGCGTAAATCCTGCAATAAACCGGGCCGTTCCAGGCCGATTGAGGGTTGTTTCATCAGGGTTAAAAAGGCTGATTTGATGGCGTCGATATACTGGTTGGATTTGGTAACCCCCCAGTTATCCACACCAAATTGCCAGATGTGCTTCAAATCCGATTGCGCGACAGGTGCGAGTAACAGTTTCATCATATACATTAATAATCTGAATGAACGCCTGATATCGTTAAATCCTGATATCGTTAAATAAAGCATCGAGCGATTCTTTGGCGTCAATTTCAATCCCTTCGCCCCGGTTCAGCTGTTCCAGCCCCGTGTTTAACTGCTGGCGAAGCTGGGCAACTTTCAGCTCCCGAATCCAGTCTTCATGAGTTTCCATAAAGCGCAGCGCTTCCCGGATCACTTCACTGGCATTATTGTACAAGCCACTTTCAACTTTTGCTTTCACTCGGGCCTCCAGTTCGGGGGTTAATGAAATGTGCATGATGGTTAATCTCCACTGAACAGAACTACTGGGATACTAGTTGGCCTGACAATAATTATCAATCTTTGGATCGGTTGTCAGATGAGGATATAAATCGCGCAGAATGTCTGCAATGGCGTGAATCCTCTGTTGTTTCTGTTCGGGGAGATTTTTTCTGAGGGGTATCGTATTACGGAGGTGGGGCCAGGTAAACGGTTTTATTGCCGGGGTGTTTTGGTTTGCGGGGGATCACGGTTTTTGTTGTAACTGTGGTGTTTGTTGAGTATGAGAATCTTTGATTGATGTTGTTTGTTGTGGTGGATTTTGGCGATGGTGGTGGTTTGGGACGCTGATTGATTTTCTCGATCTTTGAGTTTGAGTGTTTGCTGTCATTCATACCGGTTGTATACCCAAGTGACCTCAAGATGCATGTTCAGCGAGAATGGATTGGTTTCTGATCAAGGCACTGATTTTATGTGTCATGAACTGAGAGAAGTCAGGTCTGCAAATAGTTTTGCTGCGCTTTGGTTCTGACGCATGAACGCGACAATAAATGCCTGATTTGTATGTTTTTCATATCGGAACAACACTTTGTACTTGTTCAGTAAATTGAGCTGTCGATAGTCAAAAATACCAATGCTGGAAAGTTCGGGACAAACCGCTCTTTCCGCAACCAGCTTAATTTTCTCCGTCGTTTCATTAACCAACTGTTCCATCAGCTGATTGAGTTGAGGTTCATCAAGGAAAAGTCGCATGTAGCTTTTTAACAGACGCAGAGACTGAAACCCGGAGCGGGAGATGACCACATCCACTGCGCTTAGAGATGTTTGAGCCGATTTAGTGCATCTTCCGGGGTCATGACTTCGTTTTCACTGATGTCACGTTCGGCAAGGTGAGTGAGTTTCAAAAGCGCAATCACTTCGTCAATTTGTTGTGCCTGTTGTTCAGAATAAATGCGGTACAGGGGTATACCATCTTGTATGATTGTCAATGGCCCATCCTCCAGAGATAAATTATCTGCGTGTTGTTTTAAATAATGGATTGTCTGAGTTTTCATCACATCATCTATCTTTCATCGGGAAGTCGTCCAAAGATAGTGTCTCACTGATGCGCAGACAAGCAAAAAGTTATGTTTATTAATGAATATCCAGTTGTTTTTGTCCGGGACGATATTCGAGTGTTGTCATCATGCCGGTTATCGTACTATGAGGGCATTTTCCGGTAAACGGGGTTTTGGTAGGGAGGTTGTGATTTGCGGGGGATCACGGTTTTTGCTGTAACTGTGGTGTTTGTTGAGTATGAGAATCTTTGATTGATGTTGTTTGTTGTGGTGGATTTTGGCGATGGTGGTGGTTTGGGTAGCCAATACTCAGGATAAAATCAGGGTTAAACATTTGCAGAGTGGTGCAAAACAGGTTGACCTCAAAGACCCGATGCGCACATCTTTATACCCAAACAACCTGAAGATGCAGGTTTCAGTGAGATTTGTCAGGCTCTGAGACAAGGCACTGATTTGAAGACATAGTTATTCTACGTTGAAAATCAGTAACACCGTATCAGAGCCTGACAAACTCACCCGCAGGGCGTGAGCTGAAAGGCACATTTCTGCGTCAAGAGAATTTGAAAGGTGGGTACATTCCTGCATTCCCTTTCCTTGAGCTGCCCCTTTCGGCTGCACGCTGAATCATGCATCTTCAGGTTGCTTGGGTATACACATTATTCTGCCGACTGGTATGAAATAACCGATGACTTACCGCAGTTTTTAAACGGGCGGGACGGAGAAAAGAATGACAGGTGCTTTAAAAATAACGGCTGGCGGGTTGTTTGAACCAGAAAATGGACCGGTGAAAAGAGACCGTTGCCATTTGTGACCGAAGACATTTTTGTAAGGACAGGTTTTGTAAGGACAGGCGTTTAGATGATGCCTGTCTTGATCATTTTCATGTTCATTCACTGATAAGGAGCTCTGATGGAAACAGAAGTTATTTTAGTTCGCTCATTTACCGCCAATGGGCGTGGCGGAAACCCGGCGGGTGTGGTGGTGAATGCACCGCAACTGTCACAGGCGCAAAAGCTGAAAATTGCTCAGATTGTCGGTTATTCAGAAACGGCTTTTGTGACTGTTGATAATGAAGTGGACTGGCAAGTTTCTTTTTTCACGACGACCGGTGAAGTTGATTTTTGTGGTCATGCGACATTGGCTGCGTTTTCTGTCCTGTATCAAAAAGGTCTGATTACGACAGGGAAATATATCCAGCGGACAAGGGCCGGTTTATTGCCTGTTGTGGTCACTTCAGACGGGCAGGTCGTGATGGAGCAACAGTTACCTCAATTTTTGGGAAGCTTTCATGCCCGTGAGGTCTCTGCACTTATCGGAATCGATGCCGGGGTTATTGAAAGTACGCAATTGCCCGTCGAAGCAATTTCGACCGGTTTGCCAGACATGATAATTCCGGTGCCGTTTGGGTATCTGGACCGGATTCAACCCAATCAGTCATTGATTGCTGATTTCTGTCAAAAATATGAACTGGTTGGTCTTCATGTATATGAGTTATACCCGCCAGAGAGTGAACTGACAGCCAGTTGTCGTAATTTTGCCCCTTTGTATGGTATTCCGGAAGAGTCTGCCACCGGGAGTTCGAGTGGTGCGTTAGCCTGTTATCTGTCAAAATATCTGCCTGACGAGAGCACAAGCAGAGAACGTCGGGATTATGTATTCGAACAGGGCCGGGCGATGCAATGTACTTCGAAGATTACGGCTTCTGTTACGTTTCAGAATTCAGAGATTGTGAAAGTAGAAGTCGGTGGACAGGCGCATGAAACGGGTCTCCGGCATATTACTGTTTGACGCATGAACCGTGGCACACCGGTACCACACTTGCAACTGTTAAGTGAGTATGATGTTTGGAGGCGTGTTTTAGGGTGTGATGTCTTGATGCCGTTTCTATCGATGCGATACTGGACTGATATTCATAACCCTTGTACCCACGGTCCTCCGTGGGAATACAGACCGAAAAATACGGTGTCTGTCCCGGCAAGGATATTGTATTCGTTTTGCCGATATTTTCAGGATATTGAAATTGTTCACGCAGTGCGTGGAAAATGCGCTGAACTTATTTAAAAACGCAGCTGTACATCACTCGAATGCTGAAGTGATATCCATGCTTTGATGCAAAATACGGATCACTCTGATTTGGTGGGGTGCGGTTTGCTGATAATAAATTATATGACTGCCCTGAGGGCATTTTCGATAACCCGTCCGGATATAATCACTGGATTTGCCTGATTCCGGGTTGTCGGCGAGCGACTGAAACACAAGATCAAACTGTTTTAAATAAAGGTTGCGTTGTTCCTTTCCCCAGCGGCGTTGTGTAAATCGTGCAATGTCTTTTAAATCGGCTTTCGCTTTGACAGTAAGAAGAAATGGTTTCATCATTCTGCTTCATGATCGAGTTCATCGATGAAATCATCCAGATCATAATCAGTGTCGCCGCTTTGTTCACCTTCAATTAATAGTTGTCGCAATGTGTTCATTTTCGTTTCCTGAGTTTCAAGTAAACGCAGACCTGCGCGGATGACTTCACTTGCCGAGCCGTAGCGGCCACTTTGGACCTGACTGGCAATAAAATTGTCAAAATGTTCACCTAAAGTCACACTGGTATTTTTACCCATATGTATTTCCTTACGAATACCAATAAATACCTGATTATGGTATTCGTGCGGGAGATCTGCAAGAACGGGCCTGGTCATTCCCCAATCCTCACCAGACACACCGCTTCCGTCAGCGCCTTGAGTTTTTCTACTTCCTGCGCCAGATAAGCCAGCTCTTCGACGGTGATTTCGTAGTGCTCGGAATAGAGGGCATCGACATAAGCACGTTTAAGGCGGCCACCCGCCAGTTTCCACAGCTTAAGGTTTTCTACCAGCTTCATGCAGTTGACGATGACCAGAATATCGTAATCGCTGATATAACCATTGGCCGGGGCTGTTATTTTCTGAATGATTTGCCTGTTTTCTCAGACAGTTCCAACCCTTTTTCGGTCAGCCGGTATTGCTGCAACCGACTGTTTGGCTTATCCGGAATGGTCATTTCAATCAACCCGTCCGCTAGCGCTGGTTTCAGATAACGTTCACGGAATGACTTTCGATCTTTGAGTTTGAGCGCCTGCTGTAATTCATCCCGGTTGTAGACGGTTCCGGGGTGAACCATGACTTTGAGCAGGGCGATGACTTGGGGGGTGACTTGAGGGGTGACTTGGGGGGTGTGATGTGTTGATGCCGTTTCTGTTGTTTCCAAAATAATTTGTAGCATCAACTCGATAAAGGGAGCGGAATCGGATTGTTTTGAACTCTGATTAATGGCTTGATAATACGCACTCTGATATTCATAGACCATACTCTCCACTGGCAGCTGAGCCAGCAGTGGATTCCACTGGCTGAGGATCAATGTTTGCCACAGACGCCCTGTACGACCATTTCCATCCGCAAATGGATGGATAAATTCGAATTCGTAATGGAATACTGAGCTGGTAATTAAAGGGTGTTGTTCCGTGGTGGCAAGCCAGTTCAGTAAGTCTGCCATTAAGTATTTCACCCGGTTTGCCGGTGGTGCCATATGAACAACCGTTTTGCCATTCATCACCCCCACATTACCGTGGCGGTAGTGACCAGCATCATCAATTAAGCCTGCCATCAGGTATTGGTGTGCTTTCAGAAGATGTTGTTCATTCGTTGGCTGCCAGCGCTCAAAATGTTCATATGCCTGTATTGCATTCCGGACTTCCTGGACTTCTTTGGGGGGCGCAATGACCCGCTTTCCTTCAAGAATGGCCGTGATTTGTGCCTCACTCAATGTATTCCCTTCAATGGCCAGAGACCCCTGAATGGTACGGATACGATTGATACGGCGCAGCCGAAGGTTTTTTTCTTCTTCCAGCACCGATAAACGGCCCAGTTGTTCACTGATTTCTGAAATCAGCCGGATGATAGTTGGCGTTATCGTAAACGGTGGTTCGTTGATGGCACTCATATTATCCATTCCGTTGTATCCTTGATGGCTCTGTGAGCCGTGGTGCGTTCCAAAATGGAACATACCACGGAATTCTTAAACATGCCCCCCAATCCTCACCAGACACACCGCTTCCGTCAGTGCTTTGAGTTTTTCTACTTCCTGCGCCAGATACGCCAGTTCTTCGACGGTGATTTCGTAGTGCTCGGAATAGCGGGCATCGACATAAGCGCGTTTAAGGCGGTGGAAGCTGCGGCGGTGGAATTGGTTTTCCGCCGGGAACAAGCTGGCAAAGCGTTCATCCTGTTGGGCGCAGAAGTGACGCAGCTTTTCGATATCGTGGGTTTTGGGCAGATAGTTCGTGCAGACTAACAAGGTGCAGGCGAAGAAGCGTTCTGTTGCCTGATGAAGTTCAAAGGCTGCTTTGTTTATCCAGTTACGTTTGATGTGATCCTGATAAGTGATGAAAAATTGCTCGCCGCTTTCAAACCATCGTGAGAAATGCTTTTGTCCAATTTGTTGTATCTCTTCCGGCGTCAAATCTCCCGGTACGGCCAATTCAAGATGATCGGCACTGTAGAGCTCAACCCCTTCTTCGCGGATATCTTTAAAGAAATACTGGCCTTCCTGCAGCCAGCGGTTCACTTCGTCAAACGTATGCACAATCACCCCGACCGGGATTTTCTCAATCCGCCGCCGGATCCGGTCATCCGCCAGATGCCACAGCTTGAGATTATCCACCAGCTCCATCTTATTGACGATCACCAGAATATCGTAATCGCTGATATAGCCGTTGGCCGGGTCATACATCCACGCGGGTTTGCCTTGCGGCGAGCCGGGGCGGGCATAGCTGCCGAACAGGATAATTTTCTGAATTTTAAAGCCGGACTGTTTACCGCTTTTCCCGGCGACAAATTCATCCACCACATTGCGCAAAATGTCCGCGATGGCATGAATATCCTGTTGTTTGTGCTCGGGAAGATGATCAAGTGTCGTTTTCATAAGCGGTATCCTACTACGGTGAAATCTTCCGGTAAACGGGGTTTTCGCCGGGGTGTGGGGATTTGCGGGGGATCACAGTATTTGGTGAAAATTTTGTGTTGATAAAGTATGAGAACGTTTGATTGATGTTGTGATTGTGGTGGATTTTGGCGGGGGTTTGGGACACAGGTGAACAGGTTTCTGAAATTGAAGCACTTTATCGCGCATCAAATCATTTCACGAATGTTTATTTTATGTCTGCCCTGATAAAGATAAAGATACAGATAAGCTTGACAATCACCTCCCCCAAAATGTAACCAAAATGTCGTCTGAGTATTAGGGAAAGTGAAACTGATTCGGTATGATAAGCGGCAATATTTCCACTGACTCACAGAATCAAACAAACACGATGGCACAAACACCAGCAAAGCAAGTTTCTAAAAAACCAGCACCGAAGAAAACCAAGCCGAAAAAAGGCTTTGAAGAATCCCTGTGGGACACCGCCAACCAACTGCGCGGCAGTGTTGAATCCTCTGAATACAAACACGTGGTATTAAGCCTGGTGTTTCTCAAATTTATCAGCGATAAATTTATCAAACGTCGTCAGCAAATGATTGATAAAGGGGAAGATGCCTTTCTTGAGATGAAAGAATTCTACCAGCAGGACAACATTTTCTACCTGCCGGAAGCCACCCGTTGGTCCTATATTCAGGAACGTGCCAAGCAGGATGATATCGCCGTGCTGATTGATACCGCGCTGAGCACGATTGAAAAAAATAACCCCAGCCTGAAAGGGGCGTTGCCGGATAACTACTTTACCCGTCAGGATCTGGAAGTGAAAAAGCTCGCCTCGCTGATCGACACGATTGAAAACATCGATACGCTGGCGGATGAATGCGACCTCAGCGAAGAAGATTTAGTCGGCCGGGTGTATGAATACTTCCTCGGCAAATTTGCCGCGACGGAAGGCAAAGGCGGCGGCGAATTCTATACGCCCAAATGCGTCGTCACCTTGCTGGCGGAGATGCTCGAACCCTATCAGGGGAAAATTTACGACCCTTGCTGCGGCAGTGGCGGGATGTTTGTTCAGTCGCTTAAATTTGTCGAAAGCCATCAGGGGCGCAGTAAAGACATTGCCATCTACGGGCAGGAGCTGACCGCCACCACCTATAAACTGGCGAAAATGAACCTCGCGATCCGTGGTTTATCCGGCAATCTGGGCGAACGCCCGGCGGATACCTTCTTCGCCGATCAGCACCCGGATCTCAAAGCCGATTTTATTATGGCCAACCCGCCGTTTAACCTCAAAAACTGGCGCAGCGACAACGAACTCACCGACGACCCGCGCTTTGCGGGCTTTACCACCCCGCCCACCGGCAACGCCAACTACGGCTGGATTCTGCACATGCTTTCCAAGCTCAGTGAAGCCGGTACTGCCGGGTTTGTGCTTGCCAATGGCTCGATGAGTTCTAACACTTCCGGCGAAGGCAAAATTCGCCAGAAGCTGATTGATGATGATCGCGTTGAGTGCATGATCGCGCTGCCGGGGCAGTTGTTCTATACCACGCAAATTCCGGTCTGTTTATGGTTTTTGAGCAAAGATAAATCCGCCAACCCCGTCAAAGGCTACCGTGATCGCCAGCAGGAAACCCTGTTTATCGATGCCCGCGAGATGGGCAGCATGATTGACCGGGTGCATAAAGAACTGACCGCTGACGATATCGCCCTGATTGCCGATACCTACCACGCCTGGCGCAGCGATGCCGATGAACTGAAAGCACGGATTGCACGCGGCGAAGGCAAGGTTGAAGCCTACGAAGATCAGGCCGGATTCTGTAAATCCGCCACCCTTGAGGACATCAAAGCCAACGATTATGTGCTTACGCCGGGCCGCTATGTCGGCGCTGCCGCGATTGAAGACGACGGCATCCCGTTTGAAACCAAAATGCGTGACCTGTCGCAAACCCTCTACAGACAAATGAATCAGGCCGAAGCATTGGATCAGGCGATTCGGGGGAATCTGGAGGCGCTGGGTTATGGGGAGTGAGTCGATAAATACTTCAACTTTAGATGAAATGTGTGAATTAATAGTTGATTGCCCACATTTTACTCCAAAATGGACTGATGCTGGTGTTGTTGTATTAAGAAACCAGAACATCAGAAATGGAGAATTGGATCTATCTTCCCCAAGTTTTACCGATGAAGCTGGTTATCAAAGTCGGATAAAGCGAGCTGTTCCTAAAGCTGGAGATATTGTTATTACACGTGAAGCACCTATGGGTGAAGTATGTATTATTCCTGAAAACTTGAAGTGTTGTTTGGGGCAAAGGCAGGTTCTACTTCGCCCAAAGAGTGATGTTTCAAGTGAATATTTATATTGGGCACTTCAATCCCCTTTTGTTAAACATCAAATATCTTGGAATGAAGGAACAGGGACAACTGTAAGCAATATCCGTATTCCTGTCTTAAAAGCATTCACAATTCCAAGATGGGGTAAACAAGAAATTGCTCTTTCGAAACCACTATCAAATTTAGCTGATAAAATCACCCTGAACCGCCAAATCAACCAAACCCTCGAACAGATGGCGCAAACCCTGTTTCAATCCTGGTTTGTCGATTTTGACCCGGTGTTCGATAACGCGCTCGACGCGGGCACACCGATTCCCGCCGCCCTTGAACCCCGTGCCGAGCGTCGCCGGGCGGTGCGGGCTGAATCCGGGTTTACCCCGCTGCCGGACGAGATTCGCCGCTTATTTCCCAGTGCGTTTGTTGAGAGCCCTGATCCTTCGGTCGGATTATTCGGCTGGGTGCCGGAAGGGTGGGAGGTTTCGCGCTTAGATAATATTTTAGAATTAGCTTATGGCAAGGCTCTTAAGAAATCAGAACGTATAGAGGGACATTTTCATGTTTATGGTTCGGGAGGCATTGCTGGTACTCATAGTAATTATTTAGTCGAGGGACCGGGAATTATTGTCGGGCGCAAAGGTACTGTCGGCTCTCTTTATTGGGAAAATGGAAACTTCTTCCCTATCGATACAGTGTTCTACATCAAACCTAAGTTAACTTATTCTCTTATTTATTGTTTTTATTTGCTCCAAACTTTGGGTTTAGACCGAATGAATACAGACGCTGCTGTGCCTGGTTTAAATCGAAATAATGTATATCGTTTAGAGTGTGTTGTTCCAGTACAGAAAGTTTTGGACATTTTTACAGAAATACTCAAGTCATACAGAGATAAAATTGATTCATGCAACAGTGAAATTATTTCTCTCACTAAACTTCGAGACACCTTGCTCCCCAAATTGATCTCCGGCGAATTACGGCTTGATTCTCCGGAAGTGGCACAGGCGCAAGCCTTGGTGAGTGAAACTGTTGGGTAGGTGAGATCAACCCCATCTCACTTGCTCAACACCAGATCAATAGCAACAAGATAAACAGACACAACAGATAACCATCACAACAGATTCGGGAAACGTCAGGATGAGCAACACATTTACCGAAGCAAAATTAGAACAGGCGATCATTGAACTCCTCGGCGAGCAGGGCTATCCGCATTTGCCCGGCGCTGATGTGGTACGGGCAGATGAAAGCGACGTCTTGATCGAAAGCGACTTGCGCGACTACCTGCGCCAACGCTATCAGCCAGAAGGGATCACGGCGGGGGAAATCGACGCCATTGTGCGCCAGTTACGCACCCTGCCCGCCAGTGACCTCTACACCAGCAACAAGACCTTCTGCCAGTGGCTGAGTAACGGCTTTTTACTCAAACGCGAAGACCGCAACCAGAAAGACCTGTATATCGAACTGATCGACACCCGCCATCTGCCGGCCGCGCTGACGGCATTATTTGCCGAACCTGCTTCCGACAACGCAACCGCGAAGACCGCAACCCAAGACAGAAAAGTTGCAGAAGCCTCGGTGAGTTATTTGCCCCAGCCGGACAGCAACCGCTACTGCGTGGTCAATCAGCTTAAAATCGAAGGCGTCGATGGGCAGGATCGCATTCCCGATGCGATTTTATATCTCAACGGTCTGCCGTTGGTGGTGTTCGAATTTAAAAGTGCGGTGCGCGAGAATGACGCCACCCTGTATGACGCCTGGCAGCAGATTGGCATTCGCTACCGGCGCGATATTCCGCAACTGTTCGTGTATAACGCGCTGTGTATTCTCAGTGACGGCGTGAATAACAAAATGGGCAACCTGTTTGCGCCGTACGACTTCTTCTATGCGTGGCGCAAAATCACCGGCTTTGAATCGACCGAAAAAGACGGCATTGACGGCCTGTATACCCTGCTGTCGGGCCTGTTCCATCCGGTGCGCCTGCTCGATGTGGTGAAAAACTTTATCTATTTCCCCGATAGTTCACGTAAAGAAGAAAAAATCTGTTGCCGTTATCCGCAGTATTACGCCGCCCGCAAGCTCTATTTCAATATCAAACAGCAACGCAAACCCCAAGGCAACGGAAAAGGCGGGACCTATTTTGGCGCGACCGGCTGCGGTAAAAGCTACACCATGCTGTTCCTCGCCCGCCTGCTGATGAAAAGTGTCGATTTCGCCAGCCCGACGATTGTGCTGATCACTGACCGTAACGATCTCGATGATCAGCTTGCTAAACAGTTCTGTGCCGCCACCGGTTATATCGGTGACGACACCATTATTTCGGTCACCAGCCGTCAGGACTTGCGCGACAAACTGCAAGGGATTAAAAGCGGCGGGGTGTTCCTCTCCACCATTCATAAATTTACCGAAGATATCGAGCTGCTGTCTGAACGCAACAATATCATCTGTATCTCCGATGAGGCGCACCGCTCACAGGTCAATCTCGATAAAAAAGTGGTGATCAAATACCGCGATGGGGTGGCGGTGGATAAACGGGAAACTTACGGCTTTGCCAAATACCTGCACGATTCCTTGCCCAATGCCACCTATGTCGGCTTTACCGGCACGCCGATTGACGCCACGCTGGATGTGTTCGGTGACCCGGTAGACAGCTACACCATGACCGAAGCGGTCAACGATGACATCACGGTGCGGATTGTGTACGAAGGCCGCGCGGCGCGCGTGATCCTCGACAGCAGCAAGCTTCAGGAAGTGGAGCAATACTATCAGGACTGTGAAGCTGCGGGAGCCAGTGAATACCAGATTGAAGAGAGCAAAAAAGCCACCGCCAATATGAATGCGATTCTTGGCGACCCGGATCGGCTGGCGGCGTTAGCAGCGGATTTTGTTGACCATTACGAAAACCGGGTGGCGGAAGGCTCAACCGTCAAAGGCAAGGCGATGTTTGTCTGTGCCAGCCGCGAGATTGCCTACGATTTCTATCGGCAGGTTGAGGCGCTGCGTCCGCAGTGGTTTGAGAAAAAGCAGGCCGTCGATGGCGCAATGCTGACAGAGTCAGACCAGAAAGAGTTGATGCCGCTGGCGATGGTGCAAATGGTCATGACCCGTGGTAAAGATGATGAAGCAACCCTCTATCAGACCCTCGGCACCAAAGAGCACCGCAAAGCGCTGGATCAGCAGTTTAAGAACCCGAAATCCAATTTCAAAATCGCGATTGTGGTGGACATGTGGCTGACCGGGTTTGATGTGCCGGAGCTGGATACCATTTATATCGATAAGCCGCTGCAACGTCACAATCTGATTCAGACCATTTCCCGCGTTAACCGCAAATTTGCCGGCAAAGACAAAGGGTTGGTGGTGGATTATATCGGCATCAAATCGCGGATGAATCAGGCGCTGGCGATGTATTCTAAAGCGGACAAAACCAATTTTGAGGATATTCGCCTGTCGGTGATTGAAGTGAAAAATCACCTCGATCTGCTCGGGCAGATGTTCCACAGGTTCGATACCCGGCCTTATTTTAGCGGCGAACCCCGCGCACAACTGGACTGCCTCAATCAGGCGGCGGAATTCATTCTGCAAACCAAAAAAGGCGAAAACCGCTTTATGGGATTGGTGAAACGGCTCAAAGCGGCGTATGACGTCTGCTGTGGCAGTGACGACCTGTCGCAGGACGAGCGGGATCGTATCCACTTTTATATCGCAGTGCGATCCATCATCTTCAAACTGACGCAGGGCGACGCCCCGGACACGGCGCAGATGAATCAAAAAGTGCGCGAGCTGGTGGCGGAAGCGCTTAAATCCGACGGGGTGGAAGAGATCTTTTCCCTCGGCAAGCAAAAGGCCGACACCATCGATATTTTCGATGACGATTATCTGGCACGCATCAATAAGATCAAACTGCCCAACACCAAGATTCAACTGTTGCAAAAGTTACTGGCAAAAGCCATCAGCGAGTTTAAAAAGGTCAATCAGCTGCAGGGGATTAACTTCTCCAAACGCTTTGAAGCCTTGGTCGAACAGTACAACGAGCGGCGCGAAAATGATGTGTTAAATGGGGAAGAGTTTGACACCTTCTCGCAGGAAATGACGGACATCCTCTTCGATATGGCTCAGGAAATGGGTTCATTTGAAGCGATGGGGATTGATCTCGAAGAAAAAGCTTTTCTCGATATTTTGATGTATATGCGCCAGAAATACGAATTCACTTACGATGACGACAAGATGCTCAAACTCGCACAAGAGATGAAAGTGATCGTCGATAACGTTGCCCAATACCCGGACTGGGCAAGCCGGGATGATATTAAAGCCAAACTCAAAGTGGATTTGATTTTACTCTTGCACAAATACGGCTTCCCGCCGGTGGCAAACGATGATGTTTATCAGAGTGTGCTGGAACAGGCGGAGAATTATAAGAAGAATAAACAGGATAGTTAAAAATAATGATGACAAAAGAAGAACAGGATGCCCTGAATATTCTTGAATATTGGCACAAAATTGAGTTTTTCAACTCAGCAGAGCTAGGTGATATTTCCAACGAAAAAAATGGTGCGATTCATTATCAGGGACAGGATTTATTTGATAAACCGGATTGCTTACCCTGGATCAATAGGCAATATATTCGCCGCGCGGGTGAGAAGTATATGCCCGGTGAAGCTTATTCGTTCAAAGTGTATTTAGGGTTGTTTTTACGGGCTGAAATATTTGAAGCCGGAAAGCAATATTTGCCTGATTACGAGGAGATGTTTCCAGAAAGTAAGCAGAAAAAGCAGGATGAAGGGTTGACCTGCTCCGTGATCCTACACGTCGACCAATATGGCAATATTGAACTGGATAAGACAGAAGTCTCGACCGCTCCCTGGGCGATTGGCAAAACACAACATAAGCGGCTGCATGAGCTTAAAATTGAAGCGTTTGACGACCAAAGCCAAAGGTTATGTGAGCATTTTGAAGAAATTTGTACCGTTGCCGATAACATTAAAGAGGAACATCAGTTTCCCAAAGTATTGACGACTTACGAGTTGATTGAAATGACTAATTTCATTAGTGAGTGGGCTCAGTTCCAACCCGTATTAAAGAAAACTGTTCCCGGAATGATCATTGAGCTTATACCGGATAAGCGAAACAAATCGGAGTATAAGCCGGATATCCCCGATTTAACGTATTTGTCGCTGCCCGATTTATCTGATTTAGCAAAACGTATCGAAGATGAAAATGTCCGGACATCGGAACAGACTCAGGCAAATCAGGCCAATAAAGCGCCGAAAGAATCGGTATTCAGTCAACCTAAGATTTCCATTTTAAATAGTTTTTATATCCGTGATATTGAGTTCATTATCGGACAGTTGAAAAAAGGAAAAATCGACGCCAATTCTGCGTTAGCGACGTATCTCAGCCATGTTCCTGCCAGAGAAAAGGATCTGTTGTCAAAAGTAGGACAGAAACTCATTCGTCAGCATTTATCGCTGGATATGACACCGAAAGGACGCTGGTTAGGAGATGATGAACACAGAATGAGTTTAATGCAGCAGTTTGCGATTAATACGCTGTATCAAGAACTCGATGGGCAGGGTGTTTATTCGGTCAATGGGCCTCCGGGAACCGGTAAAACCACGATGCTGCGCGATATTATCGCCAATAATTTGGTTGAACGGGCAAGGGTTATCGCTGGTTTTTCATCGGTTAAAGAATCCGTTTCAGAGCACCGGAAGATAGAAATCGGCGACAGTTATATTGAAATTCCAGTCTTAAATCCAGCTTTAACAGGATATGACATGGTGGTGGTGTCCAGTAACAATACCGCTGTTGAAAATATCACCAAAGAATTGCCTCAATCCAAAGCGCTAGGTGAGGAATATCAATCTGCTGAATACTTTAAAACCGCAGCGCAAAAGCTCGCCGCTGAGCATCAGTACGACTCAAAAGGTAAGAAAAAACCCAGACTGAAGGCACTAGCGTCCGATGAAGATTGTTGGGGGCTAATAGCCGCCGCTATTGGTAATCAGACCAACCGAAACAAGGTCCGAGAGCGCCTGTTTTTCCGCAAACCTTGCGAAATGGATATTCAAGGTGGAGCTGAAGGCTATCAGACTTTGTTTGAGTCCATTAACGCACAAGCGAAAACTATTCCCGATCTCAAGAAAGCATTCCATGATGCACAACAGGCATTTAAACAGGCTGAAAGCGAATTGGAGCAATGCTTTTCAGAGCTTGGGGTCTTGCAAAAAATTCACTCGAAACAAGGGTATTTAGCACGCTCCGAAAGGAAGCTGGCGAATCTTGAATACCGTTGTTTAAAGCTGGATGTCTTTATGACCCGTCTGCAACAAAAGAAACAGCCCTTATTTGATCTGTTATTTCCTAAATTCTGGAAGCAACGCGCTATCTTGAAGAAAATGACGATGCGTCTTGATGAGTTTCAGAAAAAGAAACGATTGATGATGAGAAAAATCGAAACGTTTAAACAGGAATTGGAGCGAGACATCGTACAGGCTCAATCGTTTTGTCACAAGTACCGCGATGCCGTGTTTGATGACGGTGAAGTGGATTTAGAAATCGCGGAGATTCAACGAACCGCTTTTGGCCACTGTAGAGAACTCAACCAAAAACGGGCAGCGTTGACGGATAAAACAATTGCGTTGCATCAGACTTGGTTGGTTGCGGCTTATAAACATTTTAATTTGGGTAATAAAAGTGTGGTTTTTTACATGCATAACGCACTGACTAATGGGATTAAAAAGCCGGAAGACAGCCAGGTGTTATGGCAGTGGCTGTTTATGTTTATCCCGGTGGTATCGTTGACTTTTGCATCTGTAGAGCGTCAATTTTCTAAATTCGGGCAGAATCAGATCTCGTGGTTATTTATTGATGAAGCGGGTCAGGCTTCCCCGCAGCAGGCAGTTGGCGCGTTGTACCGTTCGAAGCGGGCAGTTGTTGTCGGCGACCCGTTGCAAATTGAGCCGGTGTTTACCATTCCGCCGGAATTTGTCGATGGTTTCGCCAGAGAAAGTCTGGGTGAAGATGAATGGAAAATTTGGTCTCCAACCAAGACATCAGTACAAAAGCTTGCTGACCGGATCAATCGCTATGGGACGGAGATGATCTCAAAAGGTGAGTGGTTGGGAAGTCCTTTACGGGTGCACCGACGTTGTGATGAGCCGATGTTTAGTATTTCGAACAAAATTGCCTACAACGAAAAAATGTTCCACGGCAATGAAAATCCAGAAGGCAAACCGCATCCGGTTTGGGGAAACAGTTGCTGGGTTGATATTTCCGGAGACGTGGATGGGAAGCACTATGTGGCAGAACAGGGGCAGAGTGTTGCCCGGATGATACATCTGTATTATCAGCAGACACGCCAGTTACCTGATGTCTATATTATTTCTCCATTTCGTAAAGTGGCGTATAGAACCAGAGAAGAAATATTTGATTACCTTTGTGGTCAGGGGCTGAAGAGCGCTGTTGTTGCTAAGTGGCTAACCGGACGTACCGGTACCGTTCATACATTTCAGGGAAAAGAAGAAAAAGCGGTTATTTTTGTGTTAGGAGTCTCGGAGGCAACCAAAGGTTCTGCCAACTGGGCCTCAGGAAAACCGAATATTCTTAATGTTGCGGTGACTCGGGCGAAAAAACAGGTTTATGTTGTCGGGTCGAAACAGGTTTGGTCTGGGCTGAATCATTTTTGTGTTGCGAATGAGTTATTGAGTTCCGGCGATGAATTTATGAGTCATTTGCAATTAACTTGTGAGGCTGAACAAGAGCTACTGTTTGCGGAAAGTTGATGAGTGGAAATTCACCAGAAATCATGAATAAGGAGAATTTTGAATGACAAAGGCAGTTGATTTCATCAAGCTTTTATCTGAGCGCGATGAACTGCAATGGTTATATGACGATGTCGTGAGTACCATTCGACAAGGGTTGGTTGAGGAAGCTAATTCTCAAGACCCGGATAAATTTGAGCTGATTGATGTCTCTGTCCTTATTGAAAGAAAGCAGATTCTCACTGATTCATAACATTTAAACTGGACCTCACCTCAATGACAATGAACCAAGGATTACGCTTAGAAATACATCAGAACCTTGTAAGACTGAAGCACAATATTCCTGATGAACAGCCGCCAGATAACGTTCAACTTTATACAGATCATGATATTCATATGGAGGCGGGTGATATTCTTTTCTCACGAAGCAACGCTTTCACAAGCGGCTTTATTTGCTTCTTTACTAAGAGTGACTGGAGTCATGTTGCAATTGCAATCAGCAGTCATTGTGTTTTAGAAGCCACTACAGAAAAGGGTGTTGACGATATTTCTCTGGAAGAGTTCTTGGGTAATAATCACTCAGTGATTTTATTCCGGCGCCCCCAGGAAGATGCGCTCTCAGCAGATCAGAAAGAAAAGCTGCAAGAGTTTGTGTCATCGATGAAAGGGAAAGAGTACACCGTTATGCATGCTGGATTGACAGTTTTTCATAAATTCATTTTGTTTTTGGTGAGTGCAGCTGCTTTATATCCCCCAGTTTTCGATTTATTCATCGATCCTCAACAAGTCAGTCTGGCTAAATTTGTTGCATGGATCGTGTGGAGTTTATGTTGTGGCTTATGGGGCGGGGTTTTTATTCGGTGCTTACGTAGCCAACGGGGTGTTGCTATGACAGAAAGAATCTATTGTAAAACAAGATTGGGACGAGCTGTGGTCAAAAAGAAATACGACATGTTTTGTTCAAGGTTGGTTTTACGAGCCGATCTAGATATCGGAGGGCCGCTTGCTGCGCTCACTCCGGGAGAAATGGAAGTTCACCCTGAACATCTCTTCAAGGCATGCGATAAGCTATGGGGTAAACCCATTCTGATAAAAAATGCTCAATTGAATAATCGTAAAACAAAGTCGTAGCTGAAAGATTGAACAACGAGGCAGTATGGCAAACATTGGCAAAAGTATGCGCATTTTTTTCGCAGATGGCAGTCCGGCAGGGCTGCGACAAGTGGAGGTCGGTAATTGGTCGGGGCTGGCGTTAGCTTGCCCACGGACGCGGTTTTCTGAGTTGGTTGACTGGCCGGAATCTCAACGCCCCGGCGTGTATTTTTTACTGGAGAAAGCTTCCGGTGAAGAAGGAAATCAGGTGTATATCGGTGAGTCTGAAAATATCCTCAAACGGCTGGCGAGTCATGATCGGGATCGGGAATTCTGGAATGAAGTGATTATCTTCACCAGCAAGGATGAAAACCTGACTAAATCGCATATCAAATACCTTGAGGCGAGGCTGATAGAACTGACCCAATCAGCAGCGCGTTATACGCTAGAGAATGGTAATAATGCGACGAAATCGTGCCTGCCACGCGCTGATAGGTCAGATATGGAAGGATATATCGATTTCATTCAACTGGTACTTGGCAGTTTGGGACACAAGTTGTTAGAGCCCATCTCAAAAATTTCGGTCGAGACAAAAAATGATGTTGACTCTGTCTCGCAATATGAACTGTCTTTTGAAGTCAATAAACTGACTGCAACAGGTCGGATGGTAGATGATGGTTTTCTGTTACTTAAAGGATCTCTGGTAGTAGAAAAGTCTTCTCAGAGTATGCCCGGTAAAGTGCGACACATTAAACAAACATGGATTGAGAACGGTACGCTTAAAAGTGAAGGAAATGGATATTTACTGACACAGGATAAACTCTTGAGCTCATCTTCTTATGCCGCTTCATTTGTCGCTGGTAGTAGTCGAAGCGGTCCGCAAAGTTGGAAAACTTCGGCAGGGGAAAACCTCAAAGATTTGGAAGCAAGGCTGTTGGGGCAATCTTGAAATGTATCAGGGGTAGGTACTCATGTTACTGAAACCACAAAACGCATTCGCGCACCAACCTGAACCAAATCAGTTTGGTATACTGCAATTTCCAACCGCGAGTCGCCGAGTACGGAACCACAAATGACCCTCGAACATTACACCGATAAATTCAGCCGCCTGAATATGGACACCAAAGGCACTCATAAACGGCCGCACAAGGTGTGCATGTTGCTGGCGGTGATGGAGCTGATTGAACTCGGGGTGATTGCCACCAACCGGATTGAATTTAATGCTGCCTTGAAAGACCGTTTCACCCATTACTTTAACCAGCGACGGCGTGATAACGACAGAGATACCCCGGAAAACCCGTTTTATCATCTGAAAAGTGAGGGCTTCTGGCATCTGGCTTATCAGTCCGGTGTCAATCCGGCTTCGGTTACGGGCTATTCAAAGAAAAATGTTTCCCATGCCTTTCTTGATGATGCGCTGTTCACCTTCATGCAAAGCGCGATTACCCGTAACGATCTCAAAGATGCCTTGAATCAGAATCTGTCTGATCTGGCATTTCTATATCGCCAGTGGCTGCTGGATACCGGCCGCTCCCCGGAAACGGTAGACATTTATTGCCAGGTGATTGAAAACGACTTGCCGCTTTGGTTACAGCAACAGCAACTGAGCGATGTTCCGGTGGTGGAAATCAAATCCTTCCGGGAGTTTCATCAGCTGGCAATGAAAATCAATATGGCTGAACCAAAGCAGGTGAAAGACTCCCGTACACACGGGCTGTTTTCCGAAGTGGTCGAATCTTATCTTGGTTTCCTGAAAGATTTCACCCAGGTCGATCTGCAACAGGATATCAATCAGATTATGGATGACCCACGGCTGACGCCCACCGAAAAGGAAATCCTGGTCAAGACCCGGATGGGGCAGGGCACCTATCGCCGGCAGTTGATTGACTTATGGCACGGCTGCGCCGTGACCGGGTATTGCAATACACAAATGCTGGTGGCGTCGCATATCAAACCGTGGCGGGCATCAACACCGGATGAAAAGCTCGATAAATACAACGGCCTGCTGTTGGTGGCCAATCTGGATAAGGCGTTTGATCTGGGCTTCATCTCTTTTGACGAAAAAGGCCGGGTGATGATTGCCAGTGTTCTGGAATCCCCGGATGTGTTGGGTATTGAGGAAAATATGTCGGTGAGTTTACTCCCCGCGCACCAAAATTATCTCGGCTATCACCGGGCGGAATTGTTTAAGGGGCGTTAACCTATCCGCCCCTGAAAAGTATCATTCCCTAACTCACTTCACTTCTCAATCCAGCTCCTCATCATTTGGAGACGAACAGAAATCCGTTATGATTGCATTAAAATTTTCTTTCCCGACAGTGACCGGATCAAATGTGGTTCGCACCAACCCCGACCTCCACTGATTCCCCAAACATCCCCGCATGCAGTGTTCAAACGAGCAGATAGGCCAGCTTTTGTTTTTTCATCAAGCGAATCCCGGATTCAAACAGACAGAGATACAAAGAACAAACCGTCACGACGACGGTTTGAAGCTTTTCAGGACAGGAAGTCCTTAAAAGCTGGTTCTGACCAGCGCGTTGTGAACTCAATAAAAAAGGAATTTTTGGTCCGTTTTTGTTCCTTCAAAAATAGCCTTGGCCGCGTTCGCTGAAGTGAAAAAAATCGATGCAGGCAGGCGCGGACGAAACCCGATCCGGACTCAGGTTTGATCGCCTTATATAACAACAGTCCCACTTTGATCCGAAAGGCAGGACCTGCCTGCCATTGCAGTGACCTGATGAGGTGGGGCCATCATGCCGCTACTTCTCTCCCCGCAGAAAAAATGCAGAAAATACAAATTAAAAGCCACCGTCCCAATTAATCTGTGGTTTTTGCCTTGGAGTGGCTTTGACTTGTATCAGAAACGCATCTTTACGCCGAAGTTGGTGGTTGTCAGATCCACGTCTTCCATCGATAAGTACTGTAGACCGAGGTTGACTGAAAGCGGCTCTGAAATTTGGTATTCCCACCCGGCACGAATGACATAACCGAAACCATCATCATCCACTAATTTGCTTGAATCATGCGTAAGTTCAACGTTGTTGTAGTTCAGCCCAAGGGAGCCGTAGAGTCGGTGATTCTGAAACAGATTTAAGTAAGTGACTGCACTGACAGAGGCTGCGGTATAGTCTAACTTCGCATCTTCTTTCGTTGCTGAGCCTATTGTTGAAGTTTTAATACTGCTTCCGTCCCCGGTGTGTAAACCGAAGCTGATCCCCAGATAGGGCATCAGGCTTCTTTCGTAGTACAGTGAGCCCGTCCAGGATACATCTGTTGAATCATCACCTGATGCTTTGTCGTATTTTAACGAGCCCAGTCCAACTTCTGCACCGATCGCATTGCCTTGGGCATTTGTTTGTGCACTTGTTGCCATCACAATTAGCATCATGCTTAGAATTACATTTTTTTTCATTGGGTTACCTCTGTTCAATGACTAAACCATCTGTTGGTGTGGTTATTTTAAAGAGGGATAAACAGAGCGTATGTAACCCATGTGTGACCGATTGTGACGGTTTGAGACATCCCAAAAGCCCTGCTTGATTTATGAGGGATCCTGGCAGTTTTTCTGTTGAACGGGTAACTGTATGACAAACCGGGCACCACCGGTAGCGGCTTCGGTGGCATAAGCGCTTCCGCCATGCCAGCGGGCTATTTGTGCAACAATCGCCAGTCCAAGCCCGTGGCCTGAATGTTGGTCTCGTTGTTCATCTTCCAGCTGCCTGAATGGTTCAAAAATAGTTTGGTGCTGCTTTGGAGGAATTCCCGGGCCGTCATCACACACTTCAATCCTCAGGTCTGATGATTTATGGACGGCATAAAGCTTGATTTCAATCGTTGTCTGAGCGTAACGACAGGCATTACTTATCAGGTTGTTTACAGCCCGGCGCATTGCTGTGGGATCAAAACGGATCAACCTGGACTGCATCTCCGGAGAGACCGTTAGTGAGACAGACAAAGAGGGATACTCCAGTGATACCTGATCACATTCTTTCCGGAGGAACCGATCCAGAGGGTGTTCAGAAAACCGGATGTGTTCATTGTTGCTGCTATAGCGGGAGAGTTGTAGTGTCTGATGAATGAGATGATCAAGCTCCTGCATGTTATTTTCAATGCTCTGACGATAGCGTGAGTGCTCGTGATCGCTGAGGGAAGTGTCGTTGAGCATTTCAAAGGCAAATTTCATCCGGTAAAGTGGCTGGCGGAAATCATGGGCGATCGCATTGGTTAGTGTTCGCTGCCCTTTTACTGAATCCTCAATTCTCTGTGCCATTTGGTTGAATACAACACTCAGCTTTGCCACGATAGAAATGTGTGGAATCGGAGCCCGCAGGGATAATTGCCCGGTACCAAACTTTGTCGCGACATGACTGAAACGGGCGAGAGCCCGCCATAACGGGTAGATCCAGAAAAACATACTCACTGAGATAAACAGCACAAAAATCAGGATGAGAATAAAAACGGTTGTTGGAGAAATAGATGAATAGGGGAGTGATTCCGCCACCAGAATCGTATTTTTATTCGGTAATCTGATATACAAAACAAGTTGTTGTTCTGTATTAAACCGCCATATTCCTCTTTGCTCCGACCATTGTCGGAGCTCTTTTGAACTGAACTGAATACTTTGTGCTGGCACTAATCTGAGATTGAAATTGAATCTGGGCGTCAGCTGCTGAATGAGTTTTGTCCATTGAGCCTGTGGTGTTTTGATGAATGCTTGTTGTAGCAAAAAAATCGCCCCGGAGGTTGCTCTGCTGATGTCTTCTTCCTGAGTAAGATCGACATCGAGGGAAACCACCATCTGGCTATGCGGTATCCGCTTTAGCAAAAATTCAGGTTCAGCGTTGATGAAAACAATGTCGTGGCGGGACAACGCTTCTTTTTGGTTTTCTGACAGTGTCAATGTATCGATTGACTTGAGTGATAATGCATAACCAAAGTGTGTCGCGAGAATTGAGATCTGGTTTTGCCATTTGGTTTGAGGGATGTGGCTGAGTTGTTGTTCGATCAGAGAGAAAGTGCCACTGTATAGGTGAACATATCGTTTTTTCTCAATGGTCTCATTAAAAATATGGATGGGGTTGTACTTAAACGGATACAAGAGTAGAAACAAAGGAACGAATACCAACAGCCAAAGTCCGGCAAATGATCTGAACATGGTGATAAAACCTCAGAAACTGTTTGAAAATGTATGTCTGAAAAGCGTTTCTAAAAACAAAGCTGGTATCCTTTGCCCCGGATGGTTTTAATTAATTCTGATTCCGTTGAGTGCACAGATAATTTCTTTCTCAGTCTGGATATTTGCCTGTCAATCGAGCGGTCAAGGCCGTCATATTCAAAACCTCTTAATTGCTGAACGATATCATCCCGGCTTACAACATGGCCGGGGGTTGCTGCCAACAGTAACAGTAAGTCAAATTCAGTGGTGGTCAGTTCGACGAATACGCCATTGAGCGTGACGCTCCGGTTAGTCTGGCTGATATGAAGTGGGCCACAATGGATCATGCGTGTGGCTGTGTTGTGTGCATTTTTAGCAATGGATGGGACTGTTTGTCGTTGAACGCGCCGGAATAAAGAGTGAATGCGAGACAGTAATAAACGTGGATTCACTTGTTTGACAATATAGTCATCTGCCCCGGATTCCAGCCCCATGATTTGGTCGACATCATCATCTAAGGCTGTTTGCATCAGAATAATGCCCTGGTACTGCTGTCGGATCTGTTTACAGACTTCTAAGCCACTTTGTCCCGGTAACATGATATCCAGAATGACCAGATCAGGGGCGTTGGTAAAAATCGCGTCCACTGCATCCAGTCCATTTTGTACAATAGAGACCCGGAAGTGATTGTGAGTAAAGTACTCCTGCATCAGTGCTGCAAGTTCAGTATCGTCTTCAACCAGCATGATATGTTTTTGATTGACGTCGTCGTTCAATGTATCCGGTTCCATGTCGTATTCGTTGTGCAATGATAAGAACATTATACACAACCATCTGGCATTCTTTGTGACGGATTGTGACAGCATCTTTCATCTGTTTGGCCTTAAAAAACAGACTGGAGCCAGGGGCACAAATGTTTCTGAAATAACACCGTTTATGAAACAACACCCCCAACCCGCGCATCAAACCTTTTCCGATAGTCTTCAGGTTAAACTTAATTACAAATGAGCTACCGCGCCAGCCAGCCACCATCAACTGCCACGGTATAACCATGAATATAATCAGCAGCCGGTGATGCCAGAAAAACGACCGGCCCGGCCAGATCAGCCGGAGCCCCCCAGCGCTCTGCCGGAATCCGGTCCAGAATTTCTTTATTACGGACTTTATCGGCGCGGAGCGGGGCGGTGTTATCGGTTGCCATGTATCCCGGTGCAATCGCATTCACGTTAATCCCCTGTGCTGCCCATTCATTGGCAAGGGCTTTGGTGAGACCATAAATGCCGCTTTTAGAGGCGGTGTAAGAAGGTACATGAATGCCACCCTGAAAAGAGAGCATTGAGGCAATATTGATGATTTTTCCGCCCTGACCGTGCGCCATGAAATGTTTAGCTGCCTGCTGGCACAGGAAAAACACCGTCTTAATGTTGGTGTTCATCACGTCATCCCAGTCCTGTTCGGTGAAATTAATCGCTTCATTGCGGCGGATAATACCGGCATTGTTGACCAGAATATCAATCTGCCCCGCTGCCTGAACTGCCTGTTCAAAAGCCTGGGGAACAACGCTGCTGTGACTTAAATCGGCGGTGACCGGGTAATATTTGCGGCCGAGTGCTTCTATGTGTGATGCGGTATCACCCCGGGTGCTGCGGTTGACGCCGACAACATCACAACCGGCCTGCGCAAGTGCGATTGCGATCATTTGGCCTAAACCGCTGTTACACCCGGTGACCAGGGCAACTTTTCCTTCCAGATTAAAACTTTCTAAAACCATCACTTTGCTCCTTACCTTCTCACATTATTGCTACCACCGGGAAACCAGAATTATGCATTTTCAGGTTGTTGGGATATCGCCATAAACGACAGGTGTTGAATCTGATCTTACTTTAAGTGAAACGCTGTTTCAATAATTTTAAATCATTTGTGGGGGTTTCTTTTTTCTCCTGTCGGATGGATATATTTTTTTGATTGATAAAATAAATCATTTGTCGGCGATGTCTGATCTGCTGGCGATGATATTCGCTTGTTGTGATTATTATTGATTGAATTATTTTTTACCAGAATATATCCGGACTCTGACTTTTTAAGATGATCACAATCACAACTTAGTCTTTGCTCAATTGACTTTAAATAAAGATGAATCGTAGTATTTACTCATTCAATATGGATTGTGACCGGTTAACGGGCAATACCTGGCAGGTTTATCAGATGACGGGATGAAGTCACTGGTAAGTCGTCAGGTTTTTTTATGCCTGAAATTTGTCTTATTGAATGATTTTAGCGCTTTTTATTCTGGTGTTTTTTGTATTTTATCGAATTAAATCAATGGTTTGTTTTTTGTGTTGTTGGTTTAATAATATATTTAATTTTAGTAAAGATAAATAAATTGAACTGTCTCTGATTTCCCGGAGTTTATCTCTGTTTACGTCAGTGGTCTGATTTTATTTATCACTTTTTTTGAATGCAATAAATAAAAGTATGCCGCTTAAAATGAAGCACATAATTAAAACATTTCATTGCTGTGATGCTTCTCTTTATTCGGTTAAATATTATTTCGCGGTTGGATGGTTGAATAATAATTGAATTGTTCACCCGGATTATTTCAGGAATGTAAATCTGTTTTATATCAGGAAAGAGTCCGGTACTCAGCCGGCAGGCTGACTGTCCGGGAATATCAATCAGATCACGATTATTTAATGGAGACGACAATGAAAATAATACCTATCATGATGTCCGGATTGTTTTTATGTTCATCTGTGACAGAAGTGTATGCATTACCGGAAGACTTTCCGGCGCAGTTGCCTGCGGATATTCCGGCAACATCCTATATTACCGGTGTGAATGATAACCACAGTGTCACTTTTCGTTTATTTGCGCCTCAGGCAAAAGAAGTCAAAGTATTTACCGGCGCAACAGCAGAAAGTATCCGCTCACATACCATGATTAAAAAACCGGGGGGTGTCTGGGAATTTACCACACCGGTATTAGCGCCGAATTTATATGAGTATTTCTTTAGTGTTGACGGGTTCAGGACGATAGATACCGGCTCGCCGATGGCAAAACCACAGCGTCAGGTGAATACCAGCCTGGTGCTGGTGCCTGGTAGTATTCTGGATACGCGCGCTGTGCCGCATGGTGATCTCAACATGCTGACTTATCATTCGCAGGTGTTGAATACCGAAAGAAGTGTGTATGTCTGGGCACCGCCGGGCTATGAGGCGATGAAGCAGGCATTACCGGTACTTTATTATTATCATGGTTTCGGCGACACCATTCTCTCGGCAATTGAACAGGGACGGATTCCGCAGATTATGGATAACCTGTATGCGGAAAAGAAAGTGAAGCCGATGCTGGTCGTGATTCCTGATACGGAAGCGCTGGTGCCGGAGACTTTTATTGCCAGTGAAAGGGGAAAAGTATTCCATCCTCAGAATGCGGTGGTTGAAGATCAGGAACTGATGCAGGATATCATACCGCTGATCGCAAAACGCTATCACGTCCGTGATGATGCAAAAGGACGGGCGATTGCCGGATTGTCGCAGGGCGGTTATCAGGCGCTGGTGTCCGGTATCGGTCATCTGGAAAAGTTTGCCTGGATAGGAACCTTCAGTGGTGTGACGACAACCCGCTCACCGAACAAAGCGGTTGCAGCCCGGTTTGAACATCCGGAACAAATGAATCATCAGCTGCAAAACTTCACCATTGCTGTCGGGGAAAACGACAGTGTGACCGGCAATGATATCCGCGGGCTGGTCAGTAAGCTGAAACAGAAGGGGATTCACTATCGTTACCAGATGTATCCCGGTCTGGGGCATGAAATGGATGTCTGGCGCCCGGCTTATATTGAATTTGTGCAACACATTTTTTAGCAGACCTTCATCTCAGTCATCCCGGTTTTTGTACCGGGATGCGCTTTTTCAGCCCGGATGATAACGTTCGTAAAGTAACCTGATGATTATAAAGAAATTATTAATCCATGTCGGGTTTGTTCTGTTGATTTTTATACATCAGCTTGAGTCATGATAATTTCCTTTTTGTATGGAATAGCATACGGATAAAACAAAGCAAATTATTTGTGAAAGGAAAAACATCAGTAAAAAGTGCCGGCAACATATACCCAAGCAACCTGCATCTTCAGGTTGTTTGGGTATATGTCAATAAAAGCGGCTGTTTTTGCGTTCGGTTTAAAACTTCACAAGATTACAAATCTGACAGTAGCCGCCAGCCGGTTGACACCTGACTCATCGTCTTTATAGAATTCGAAATGAGCAGGTTATTCATATAACTTATTGATTTTAAATGAATAATAATTAAAAAGGACTTTTGTGTTGAAACTGACCTGCTGTATTCAAACAACCTACACATAAGGAACCTATATCATGAATATAAAAGTGAAGTCAGCTTTTATTCTCTCCTCTGTCCTTCTTTCTGCGCCGGGTTATACGGCGCCGGAACATCCGTTTCTTGCCGCCTCTGTCGAGTTTAACCCTGTCTTCCATGAGCGGGATAAAAATATTAAAAAACTGAGTGCAGATATTGAAAGAGCACTGAAGCACGGCGCGAAGCTGGTGGTAGCGCCGGAAATGGCCACAACCGGTTACCTGTATGAAACCCGCAGGGAGATTAAACCATTTGTGGATACGATTCCCGGTGTGACTTCAAAGGCACTGACAAAGTTAGCAAAAAAATACGACGCATATATCGTGGTTGGCATGCCGGAAAAAGATCCGGAAACCAATATCTATTACAACGCCTCGATTCTGGTCGGACCGGAAGGGCTGGTCGGAAAATACCGCAAAACCCACCTGTGGGAGTCGGAAGAGCACTGGTCTGCATGGGGCGATTCAGGGATTCCGGTTTATGAAACGGCGCTGGGTCATATTGCCATCAACATCTGTATGGATTCCGGCTATTTTGAAAGCGCCCGGATTGCTGCTCTGGAAGGCGCGGATATCATTGCTTTTCCGACAAACTCATCGATACAGGCAATTTATTACAACCAGGCCCATGCGATGCACAATGGGGTGTACATTGTGGAAGCGAACCGCAATAACACCGAAAAAGACTATCACATGGTTGGAATGAGTGCGATTTGGGACCCGGATGGCAACAAACTGGCTGAAACGCCATTTACGGCCAAAAAAGACAAGACGCCAAAAGAGACCCGGATTATTTATGCGAAAATCGACCCTGCCAAATACAAAATCCGTCAGGAGCGGCTGGCCGGCAGACATCCGGAACTCTATCAGCCGTTATTACTGCGGGTTGCCCCCTGGGACACCACCGTGGATAAAACTGAACGGCATGTGTCTGGAGCGGCAATTCAGTATCAGCCGGTGATTGGTGATAAAAAGGCCAATCTGAAAGCTGTGAGCGCACTGGTGAATAAGCTTGACCATGTTCAGCTGGCGGTATTACCGGAATACAGCCTGACCGGGGAAACCCAAACCATGACCCGCCAGCAGGCGATGGCATGGGCAGAGCCGCTTGATGGCCCGGCATTCAGACAGATGAGCCGGCTGGCAAAGGCGAAGGGGCTGAATCTGGTGTATTCGCTGATTGAAAAAGATCATGGTGATCTGTTTGTCACTGCGGTGGTGCTGGATAAGCAGGGCCACCGGCTGGGCACTTACCGTAAAACCCATTTGAATGCGGCAGAAAAACAGTGGGCAAAACCCGGCGAACAGGTGAATACGGTTGATATTCCCGGTGTCGGGAAGCTGGGCATGATGCTGGGTGAAGATGTGCTCTATCCTGAAGTGGCCGGGATACTTGAAGAGCAGCGGGCCGATATTATTGTGATTCCATCGTCATGGGCCGGTGAATATGGCGGCTATGTTCAGGTCAACCAGAAAGCAATTGCCAATCCTTATCCGGCGCACGCGATGGTGTTATGGGATGCAGTGGCTTTCTCGGCGCAGGCATATACGATTGTGGCGAACTTTGTCGGCACGGCCAATCATTATAAAGGAGAAAGTGCCTTGTACACCCTCGACCCGCTGTACGGGTTAGATCAGGCCAAAGTTGCTTCATCAACTGCGACGGAAGCTTTTCCGGTCGCCTTCACCACCAAACACAGTGAATGGTCGCTGAATCAGTATGATATGGAATCTTCCCGGCGGCCTTATTTTTATAAACCGCTGATCATGAAACACTGAATCATGAGCAGAAATAATGAGGACACCTGTCCTCACTCCTGAACTTAACGGATGGCCGCTGATGCCGCAAAGTTGATTGTTTCAGGAAAATGATTAAGCTCTGAGAGCCGGTGATGGTGTTTTTCAACTCAATCTGGTGTTTTTCATCTGAATCACCGGCCTTTCAATCTATACCCAAGCAACCTGAATCCTGCCTCTTCAGGTTGCTTGGGTATATTTTTCAGTCAGCAGCATTGTTAGTCAGGAAACATGTATGGTTACGCAATCTCATTCATCGGTTGTGCCCTGTTTATCCCGGACATGGCACTTATCTGAATCGGTGTTGTATCACTGGTTACTCAAACAGTGTGGGGATCAGGATTTAGCTTTTGACCTGTTGCAGGAAACTTTTCTGCGGGCTTTAAAACAGGACAAAGCGTTCTGTTCGATTCAAAATCAGCAAGCCTGGCTGTTCCGGGTAGCCCGCAATCTGCTGACCGATGAGCAGCGCAAAAATATCAGATTTACCCCGGATGCAGAAAGCACATTCAATACGCTGGAGGATATCGCAGAAGAACTGCCTCCGGTCGACAGTCTGGCGCAGTGTCTGCCCAAAGCGCTGGGCAAAATGAGCCCGGCAGATCGCGCTGTGATTGAAGCCTGTGATTTGCAGGGCATGAGCCAGCAACATTACGCCGCATCTCACGATTTAACCCTGCCAGCCGTAAAGTCGCGTATTCAGCGCGCCCGCCTGCGGCTGAAAGAGATTCTCAAAAACCAGTGCCGGATTCGCTTCGATGAAAACCAGAAAGTGTGCTGTTTTTTCCCTGAAGAAAGCTGAAATTTAAAAAATCTGCATCCTTTTGTGTGTTGGTTCGTCTTAAAGATAAACCATCTGCCGGTGGCCTTTTTCTTCCGGCAACATCATCACAGGAGCAGAGATGTTTAGTGTGTTTACCCGGCTGGCTGGCTGGCTGACTTTTCAGATTTTTTCATTGACTCCCGGCACCAAAGTCGCGGATGCGATCCATTTCTTTATTGAAGATACCAGCAAGATCATGGTGTTGCTGGTGATCATGATTTACGTCATCGCCCTGTTTCGGGCCTCGCTCAATGTGGAGCGGGTGCGGGATTATCTGGCCGGTAAAAAACGGCTGTTCGGTTATGTCACCGGCAGCTTTTTCGGCACGGTGACGCCATTTTGTTCCTGTTCCAGCATTCCTGTTTTTCTTGGTTTCACCTCTGCCGGGATTCCGCTCGGGATCACTATGGCCTTTTTGATTACTTCACCGCTGATTAATGAAATTGCAGTGTTACTGCTGTTCAGCTTACTGGGCTGGAAGTTTACGGCTTTATATATTGTAACCGGCATGACGATTGGCATAGTAAGCGGCTGGTTTTTAGATGCGATTGGGGCAGAGCGCTGGCTGCAGCCGCTGGCTGCGAAGGTGATGCTCAACGGGCAAAGTCACGGTCCTGACAGCAGGCAAAGCAGCCCGGCAGTTGTGAGCGCTGCGTCTCAAGGTCCGGTGACATTTGCGGCGCGTCACCAGTTTGCGAAACAGGAAATGCTGACCATTGTTGGCCGGGTATGGAAATGGGTGTTGATTGGTGTCGGCATTGGTTCCGGGCTGCATGGTTTTGTGCCGGATGGCTGGATTGAAGCCCATCTGGGCGCGGGTCAGTGGTGGTCCGTCCCGGCTTCAGTGCTGGTTGGTATTCCGCTGTATTCCAATGCCACCGGTGTGATTCCGGTGATGGAAAGCTTACTGAGAAATGGTTTGCCGGTCGGCACAACGTTAGCCTTTTGCATGAGTACCGTGGCGGCCAGCGTGCCTGAATTCGTGATGTTGAAGCAGGTGATGCAGTGGCGGTTACTGGCGCTGTTGTTTGCCATCTTACTGGCGGCATTTACTGTGATTGGCTGGATGTTTAACTTGTTTGCCTGGTAGATTTTTTGTTTGGACAGAGAGGGTTGATGATGAAAGTAGTGAAAGTGTTAGGTTCAGGGTGTGCAAATTGTGTCAATACAGCCAGGCTGATTGAACAGGTTGCGCAGGCACAGGGTGTTGATGTGACGGTTGAGAAGGTCACTGATATGGAAGCCATCATGAGTTACGGTGTGATGTCGACACCTGGTGTCGTGATGGATGAGAAGGTGGTGCACTCCGGCGGTATTCCGCGGGCTGAGGAGATTGCTTTATGGCTGAAAAGTGAATAAACCGCGGCTTTTAACCGATGTTCCGGTATGACTCAGATTGATCTCTCTGACTGAAATTGTTATGTTATAACATATTATTCATGAGTTCCCCGCGATGTGGGCTCCGGACAAACCGGTAACCCGCGGGCAGGGGAAATCACCAGAGAGGAGAGTGTATCGATGAAACCGGGAATTCACCCTGAGTATCGGACTGTGGTCTTTCATGACACCAGTATCGATGAGTATTTTTTGATTGGGTCAACTTTGCAGACAGACCGAACGATTGAGTGGGAAGACGGACAAACTTATCCTTATTTCACGATTGAAGTGTCTTCAAAATCTCATCCGTTTTACACCGGCAGGCAGCGTGTGGTGCATCAGGAAGGCCGGATTGCCAACTTCAACCGCCGCTTTGGTCAGATGGGAATAAAACGGACAGGAGATAAGTCATGAAAGTACTGAGTTCATTAAAAAGTGCCAAACAGCGTCACCGCGATTGCCAGGTGGTGAAGCGCCGGGGACGGGTGTATACCCAAACAACCTGAAGATGCAGGTTTCAGTGAGATTTGTCAGGCTCTGAGACAAGGCACTGATTTGAAGACATAGTCATTCTACGTTGAAAATCAGTAACGCCGTATCAGAGCCTGACAAACTCACCCGCAGGGCGTGAGCTGAAAGGCACATTTCTGCGTCAAGAGAATTTGAAAGGTGGGTACATTCCTGCATTCCCTTTCCTTGAACTGTACCTTTCGGCTGCACGCTGAATCCTGCATCTTCAGGTTGCTTGGGTATATGTGATTTGTAAATCAAATCCGCGTTTGAAAGCCGTTCAGGGAAAGACGAAGAAGAAAAAATAATGAGCTGAGCCGGTGTCTGTCCGGATGCATGAGCGTATTCAACGCATTTGCGGCCGGGAGAGGGGAACAGACCCGGCCGCTCCCCCCAGCATGCCAGGCCTGTTGTAATTGTGTCGTTGTGATTAATGTCAATATAGTAGCATATGAGAGAATTGATAGTATCAGTCTGGTATCATTTTCAGCCTTTTTTGCTCAAAGAATGCACAATGTGTGATGTCAGGCATTATGGAACGCATATCTCATTTTTTTGTGTTGTAGCCCGTAAAGGAAACAGGTGCGGTGGCAGGGCAAGATCGCGAACATTTTTTGAACTATCAGAACTATCAGAACGATCAGATTGACGATCATATTTACCTGTGATCATATACGCTTCTTTGATGAAAGAGCGCTTCCTATTATGCACATTGATGAGTTTAAAGAATATTTCCACGCGGTAACAGATGAACGCCAGGTTACCAGTGGTATTACTTGGTATCATGAAGTCCGGATGTGCCTATGTGCCTTTATCTTATTTTCATCCACCTGAAAGAATCCGGTCAATTATTGAAGATGCATCTGCTTTTTTAATGATATCGACAAAACAGCCTGAATTATTATGTTCACTGGTTTAATGAAGGTAACCGTTCACCAGTAGGTACTTGATTTGCTCGCTACAGGTTGAACACGTTGGGATAGGGTTGGCGTGTGGTGACAGCTTGTACTATTTCAGAGAGTACTGCATATGTCGATAGTCCGCGTTTCTTACACGTCTCAACAAGCGAGTGGATGCGACCTCTAAATTTATCACCAGCATCGGATGTCGTTCCATAGCTGATTTTTCTCTGAATAACGCAACCACGTATGCGCCTCTCCGCTTCATTATTTGTCAGCGGTATTATCCGTGGTTGTTTCTGTCGATACCCGGCCATAACTCACAGGCCGGACTCACCGACGGTCAATAAACGCCGGGCAACCGCTATCTTGTGGTTGCCCGGGTATACCCGCTCAACCTGCATCTTCAGGTTGCTTGGGTATATTTATCCGCAAGCTTGTTCCTGTTATTTTCTCTGTTTCTGTTACGTTTTTTGATTAAATTTTTATCTGCGTTTAAATATTTAACTGATGATGAAACTATGCCAATAATAATCGCCAGTATTTTGCTATTAGTTGTTTATCTATATGATAATAAATGATTTTTATATTTAACTTATCCATACTCATAACGTGGTTAATATATAATTTGATGTAAAGTTATATAAACATGTTGTTGGTGTTATTTTATCAAAATGCTGGATTATTGACTGGATGTCATGAATTGTTGTTGCTGCGATTTGTCGCTTGGGTGTTATTTTTTTTGAGTTGTCAGAGATGAGTCAACTCTATCAGGGCTCCGGATAATGCGATGCATCAGGCTGATGTCTGTCAGCCTGAGCCACTTATATTCAGGAATAGTTATACAGAATAATAATTCATGGAAATCATATATGAATACAAAACAACGTCACGTTAATTTGCTGGTTGCAGCAATGGGGCTGGGTTTCTTGCTGCCGGTATCTGCAGCAGAGATGGTCCGGGTTGAAAATACAGACACGCTGAATCAGGCTTTAGCGGTTCAGACCATGAGCCTTTCCCCGGCAGAAACCGGGTTTGAAGCGATGAAAACCGTCACTTTACCGAACGGGAAAAAGAAAGTCCGTTATCAGCAGACCTATCACGGATTGCCGGTGTTTAATACATCTGTGGTTGCGACGAAGAGCAACAACCGCAACAGCGACGTGTTTGGTGTGATGGCCAAAGGTATTGCGGCAGATGTGTCGACGGTCAGACCGGCGCTCAGCCGTCAGGAAGCCATTCAGGTTGCCCTGAACGACTATCAGCTGAAGCAGAACTTTTTCTCGATGCCACGTCCGGATTGGGAAACGGCGAAGCTGATGGTGCGTCTGGATGAGAACGGGCAGGCACAACTGGTGTATATGGTGGACTTTCTGGTGACATCGGATGAACCAGCCCGTCCGTTTTATTTTATCGATGCTGAATCCGGCGCGATTGTGAAACAGTGGGAAGGGTTAAATCATCATGAGGCCAAGGGTTCTGGGCCGGGCGGAAATGAGCGAACCGGTCGCTATGTTTACGGTGAGGATAAAGAATCCTTTGCGATCACAAAACAGGGTTCAACCTGTATTATGGATACCAGTGAAGTGAAATCCGTAAACCTCAATGGCGGGACTTCAGGTACAGATGCATTCCGTTATAACTGTTCAGATTCAAGAAACTATAACGACTATAAACAGATCAACGGGGCTTATTCTCCAATCAATGATGCGCATTTTTATGGTCAGAAGATCGTTGAGATGTATAAAGACTGGCTGAATACTGCGCCGCTGTCATTTAAGCTGGTGATGCGGGTGCATTACAAACACAACTTTGAGAATGCGTCCTGGGACGGCAGAGAGATGAACTTCGGTGATGGCGGAAATACACTTTATCCGCTGGTTGACCTGAATGTCAGCGCACACGAAGTCAGTCATGGCTTTACCGAACAAAACTCAGGGCTGATTTACAGCGGACAGTCCGGCGGTATCAATGAAGCTTATTCTGATATTGCCGGGGAAGCGATGGAGTATTATATCCGCCACAAAGTGGACTGGTATATCGGTTCTGACATCATGAAGTCAGGCAAGGCGATGCGTTATTTTGATCAACCGTCACGCGATGGTTATTCCATCGATAATGCTTCAGAATATTACACCGGAATTAATGTGCACCATTCAAGTGGTGTGTTTAACCGGGCTTATTATCTGATCTCTAACACTGCCGGCTGGAATCCGAAGAAAGGTTTTCAGGCTTTTGCGGTTGCCAACCAGTTATACTGGACATCCGGCGCAACCTTCGATTCCGCAGCCTGCGGTGTGACCAAAGCGGCGAAAGATCTGAACTATTCAACCAGTGATATTGTGGCGGCCTTCAAAAAGGTTGGGGTGGATGCCAGCTGTGGTTCGGTTTACCCGGAAACTGACAGCGCTTCATCCGGTTCGTCAGACAGTTCATCTTCATCATCAGATAGCTCATCCGGTAGTTCTTCGTCTGGTTCTTCTTCAGATGACTCATCCGATGATTCATCCGGTCAGGGCCAGATGCTGACCAAAGGCCAGTCGGTGAGTGATTTATTCGGCCCGTTCTCTTCCATGCTTTACTACGGGTTTAAAGGAGACGGTTCGACAACGACAGTAAAAATTTCCGGCGGGACCGGTGATGCTGATCTGTATGTGAATGTGGATAAAACACCCTCTCCGCAATCCTTTATCTGTCGTCCTCAGAATTACGGCAATGAAGAATCCTGCAAGGTTGAAACGGAAGCCGGTAAAACCTATTACATCATGATTTTCGGTTACAGATATTATTCGGGTTTAACACTGAGCCTGGAGTAATCGCCGGGTCAGGTTGAGGACATCGTATGTCACAAAGAAGGTGCCGGTTGCACCTTCTTTTTTTCATTCTTTCAATATGATATCGATTTCATTCAATTTCCTGATGCTTACTATGCTGATATCACTGAAAAATTATTCAAATTACGGGCATTTATATCCTGATTTTTGTAGAATCCGGCTGGAATTTTTATTATGGATGATAAAACCAGCAATGAGTATCTGCCTGAAAAATGAGTCGGTCATCTTACGAACGGCTTTTCCTTTTGAATCTGAAACTTTATACCGGCTTATCACTCAGGATGAAGCCTGGACTAAATTTAACGGCCCGTATTTCGGTTATATCAGACCGACATTGTCATGCTTTGAAACCGGGATGTTTCAACGGCTCCTGCAGGGAGATGATACGCTGTTAATCGAGGCTGACGGCAAAGCTGTCGGTGCCGTCAGCTACTATTGGGAATGTGAATCGACCCGCTGGCTGGAAACCGGCATTGTGATTTATGATTCTGATTACTGGAGTCAGGGAATCGGATGTAAAGCGCTGGTGCCGTGGATCTCTTATCTGTTTGATATACTTGATATTGAACGGGTCGGTTTGACAACCTGGTCCGGAAACCACCGGATGATGGCGTGCGCTGAAAAGCTGGGGTTAAAACTGGAAGCCCGGCTCAGAAAGGTACGTTTTTATCAGGGGACTTACTATGATTCAGTCAAGTATGGCGTACTCAGAGAAGAGTGGGCAGCGATGTACCCACGGGAATCCTGTTTGCAGTTTTGAGCAGCGTGCGCTGGTTGTTGAATCAGCCGGAACGGTTGATTATATTCCGGCGCGCTGATCAGGCGATCCGGCATTTTCTTCATTGCGACCATGTATGGCGCGCTTTTCGTATCCCCAGGCAACCTGAAGATGCATGATTCAGCTCACGCCCTGCGGGTGATTTTGTCAGGCTCTGATACAGGAGATTTGGGCCGGTTTGTCTGAGGATGAAGGTGTGATGGCCGGCAACTGCTGACCTTCCGGTTATCATGAATAAGCGCGGGGTTACAATTCATTAGCTATATTTTGGAGAGTTACCGGCAAATGGATCCGCTTACATATGTTTACCGACACAATTACCGCCAGACTGACAGCGAGGCTTAAACAGCTCAAATATGCGATGTTCAGTATCAAAATGACGGTAATGTTTTTGTTTATCGTTTTATCTTTACTGATTATTACGGTGTCTTTATCGCTGCAGTATTATTTCAGTCAGCATCTGGCGAAAGAGTCAGCCAATATCCTTTTCAGCAACGCGGCGCAGCGCGTCAGTGACAAAATTTATTCCCTTGATGTTGAAAGCAGTGATCTGGCTTTATTGCTGTCTCAGTACCCGGAAATTGCAGATCAGGATTCGGGGGAAATGATGCGTCCCATTACGGGAGTGATGGTTCAGGCGATGCAGCAAAAACCTTATCTGTATGCCATCTATATCGGTTATGAGGATGGCAATTTTTATGAGCTGATTAATTTAAACAGCAGTGACAATTTGAGGGAAACATTGCAGGCCAGGCCATCAGATCGCTGGCTGATTGTGCATATTCATGCGACGGAAACCGGTCGCTTTCGTGATTTTATTTTTCTCGATACGGCGCTGAAACCGACCCATCAGCGTCGGGAACCCAGTAAATATTTTGCCAATATCCGTCCCTGGTACCGGGATGCGATGACAAGTGACACGATTATTAAGACCGATCCTTATATTTTTCATAACACGCAATCACCGGGAACAACCTATGCCAAACGAATTCCGGGCAGTAAAAACGTGATTGCCGTTGATATCACTCTGGATACGCTGTCGGCATTCCTGAAGAAAAATAACCCGTTAGAGCAGGGGAATGCGTTCATTTTTGACCAGAGCGGGAAAGTGTATGCGCACTCATTTTCTGTTGATATCCGACAGGAGGTAGCATCTGTCTCTCCTCTGGCGCTGACAGAGCAACAGAAACAATATATTGAGCAGGCCGGGACGATCAGAGTATCGAATGAGGAAAACTGGCCGCCGTTTGATTTTTCTTACAGCGGCCATCCACAGGGGTTTTCCATTGATTTGATGAATTTGATTGCCCGTAAGCTGGGACTGAAAATTGAGTATGTGAACGGCTATAGCTGGGATGAGTTGGTTGCGTTATATCAACAGCGCAAGCTGGATGTGTTGCACAGCCTGTTTTATACCGAAGCGCGCGATAGCTGGGGACTGTTTTCTATCCCTTATCTGAAGCTTTCTCCGGTTCTGGTCACACGGGAAGACCGTATTCCGCCGGACAGTCTGGAGCAATTCACTCCGGGGCAGGTGGTGGCGATTCCTGCCGGGTGGGCTTTTGTTCAGCTGGTGAAAGAACATTTTTCCGGGGTGAAGGTGCTGGAAGTCCGGGATTCTCTTGCTGCATTAAAGGCGGTACGTGACGGGCAGGCTGATGCTGCCTTTGGCAATGATCGGGTTGTCCGGTACTTTATAGACCGCTATTCCCTTTCCGGGCTGCGGTTACAGATGGAGCATAGTCCGCAAACCCGGCGGATGGATCAACGGCTGCGATTTCTGGTCCACAGCGATCAGGGCGAGTTGCAAAAGCTTTTGAATCTGGCGATTAACTCTTTGACACCGGAGGAGCTGAACCAGATTGAAAACCGCTGGCTGGGAGACAATGCCTCGGCGAAGCTGCAAAGAGCTATCAGCTCAGGGGTGGTGCCAGCCCCGGCATTTATGCATCTGGCGACAGCCAGTGACACACGGAATGCAATCGCCCATGACATCATGATCGGTGAGCAATCATATACGATATTTGTCCACCGGATACAGTCGCATCTCGGGTCGGTCAGTTTTGCCGGTATGATGGTGCCAACGGCAGTGATGCAAAAGCCCTATATGGAAAAGGTCTATTACTCGTTGCTGATTACACTGGGCTTATTGATGGTCGTGACGCCGGTGCTGTTTTCTTTTGCCAATATGATCGTCACCCCGGTGAATATGCTGGCAGAAGAAAACCAGAAAATTCAGAAACGGCGCTTCAAAGCGGTCAAACATGTGCCCAGTCATATCCGGGAGATTAATGACTTGTCATTGTCTATCCTGTCAATGGCTGATTCGATTGAGGATTATCAGCGTAATCAGCAGGAACTGGTGGACTCTTTTATTCAGTTAATCGCGCAGGCGATTGATGAAAAATCGCCTTATACCGGCGGGCATTGTGCCCGGGTTCCTGAACTGGCAATCATGCTGGCTGAAGCGGCTGAGAAAAGTGATTTACCGGCATTCCGGAGTTTTAAATTAACCACGGAAGAGCAATGGCGGGAGTTCCGGGTCGCGGCCTGGTTGCATGATTGCGGAAAAGTGACCACGCCGGAATATATCATTGATAAAGGCAGTAAACTGGAAACGATTTACAACCGGATTCATGAAATCCGGATGCGCTTTGAAGTGTTGTGGCGTGATGCCGAAATTGAGCACTGGCAGCGGATGGCGGCCGGGCAGTCTGAAGAAGCATCCAAAGCTGTTTTGATCGCACGTCATCAGCAGATCCGGGATGATTTTGCGTTTATCGCCCAATGCAATGTGGGGTCGGATAACATGGGTGAGAAAGATGTGCTCCGGATTCAGCATATTGCCCGGCAGGTCTGGATGCGTCACCTGGATAACCGCCTTGGTTTATCGCCGGAGGAAGCCAGACAGATTGTGGTAACGGAAGAACAGCCACTCCCGGTCCGGGAGTTTTTGCTGGCAGATTCCCCGGAACATCTGATTCCCTGGGCTATTTCTCCCCGTGACCGGGTGGCGGAAGATATCCGGATGGAAATTCCTGAATATCAGGCCAATCTCGGTGAAATCTATAACCTCAGTGTTCGCAGAGGCACATTAACCCACGAAGATCGTTTCCGTATCAATGAACATATCATTGCCACCATCCATATGCTGGATGCATTGCCTTTCCCTGATGAGTTGTCACGGGTACCGGAAATTGCCGGCGGGCATCACGAAAAGCTCGATGGCACCGGATATCCCAAGCAATTAACCGCAGATGAATTATCGATGGAAGCCCGGATTCTGGCGATAGCAGATGTGTTTGAAGCCCTGACCGCATCAGACCGGCCCTATAAAAACATGAAAACACTGAGTAAAGCGATTGGCATTATGGCGAAGATGGTGCAGGACAATCATCTGGATGGCGATTTGTTCAAACTGTTTTTGTCCGGCCGGGTGTATGCCCGGTATGCCGAACGTTTTCTCGAAGCATCGCAGTGCGATGAGGTGGATATCTACCAGTATTTAGGCATTGTTGAGCGCTGGGGAAAACAGCCCGCCGGCAAAGAACAGCCTCAGGATACCGGGGGAGCAGAAAAATAAGCCGGCTGGTGTAAGAAATTCAGTGACTGTTTCGTCAAAATCTCAGGGTCTGTTGAATTTTAGTGTCACAGACCCTGAATAACGGTTCCTGATTACGGCTTACTCAGCCTGAGGGTCAAAAATGGCGCATCATATTCAGGAACGTTGATCAGGTGCGTAATATGGAGAGATTCAGTGATGTTTACCAGCATAAAGAGCCGGTTACGGGTCAGCTACTTTGTTTTATTAACTTTCCTTGTGGTCATCGCGGGGTTATCGGTTTCCCGGTTAAATTCATTGTCTGCTGATCTGGGCAATATTGTTCAGGAAAAAGCCGCACTGGTGGGATTGAGTGGTGAACTGAATATTCAGGCAGAAAGTCTGGCCAGCCGGTTACTGCTGTTGTTCGTACTGGAAGATCGCGGGCAGCGGGTGGAGATTTATCAAGAAATTGACCAGCGCAATGCCCGGATGGATGCCATTTTGCAGGAGATGGAGGCACTGACTTCTGAGCCCCGGTCTCAGCAGATACTCAACACGCTGATGCAGCAAAAAGTGCGTTACCAGAAAGCGTTGCAGGCCACGGTTGAAGCGATTGAGTTCGGTGAACAGTCCGAAGCAAAAAATCAGATGGCCGGACCAACCAGACAGGCGTTGCAACAGTTTCTGGCGGATACGGATTTGCTGGCCGGGGAGCAACGGCAGATGATGGAGGAGAATCAGCGCAGTGTGCTGGCGCAGACTAAAGTGGACACCTGGTTACTGCTCTCTGTCAGCGGGCTGGCCATTATGGCCGGATTAGTGATGTCATTTTTTATTATCCGCAGTATTGTCGCACCACTGAATCAGGTTATGGCACTGTTAGATCAGGTCGCAGGCGGGGATCTCAGCCGGGCGCAGGATATCCGGGCGCAGGGTGAGTTCGCTATGTTAGCCGGCCGGGTCGAGCGGATGCGACAGGGGCTGGTTGAAGTGATCAGCCGGATTGATCAGAGTGCGCACACGGTTGTCGCATCGACGAAGACAATGTCGCAGTCGATTGCACAGGTTCATCAAAGCTCTGATAAACAGGACCGGATGGCCAGTGATATTGAAACAGCTGTGGCAGGGCTCAGTCAGGATACGCAGAGTATGGCGTCTCATGTCTCGGTTTCTCACCATCAGGCTCAAACCGCCCATGAACTGGCGAAAAACGGTGTTGAGGTCATTTCAGCCACGGTCGGAAATATGACCGGCGTAGCCCGTTATATTGATGAGACCTCTCATGCCGTTGGTCAGTTAAATGAGAGTACTTCAGCGGTAACGTCGCTGGTGGACAGTATCCGTGAAATTGCCGATCAAACCAATCTGCTGGCACTGAATGCATCGATTGAAGCGGCCCGGGCCGGAGAGAGCGGCAAAGGGTTTGCGGTGGTGGCCGATGAGGTACGGAATCTGGCCGGTAATACGGCGAAAGTGACGGAGTCGATTGATCAGGTGATTACGACCATCAGTGAACTTGCCATCCGGATTTCCGGAGAAATGCAAACCGGACAGGAGAAAATGCGTCAGGGTGTCGCGCAAATTGAAAGTGTCGTGGAACCTTTGAGTCAGCTTGAACAGGATTCAGCCCGTTCTCTGGAAAGCCTGAATCATCTCAACCAGCTGGCACAGAATCAGGCGGCGGAGACGACCCGGATGACCGGCCATATTCAGGATATCGTGTCTGAAACTCAGGGCAATAACCGGGTCGCCCGGGAATTGTCTGAATTAGGCGCTACCCTTTCCGGGGCTGCGCAGGCAACGCACACTGCGACGTCGACATTCCGGCTGCCTGCCTGAGAGGCCTGCCCGCAGGAACCGCTCCTGATTGATAAACTGGATAATCATTCAATAGAGGCTAGAGTAATGTTATGGCGGTAAATAATTTGCGGAATGAATGAACTTAATCCTGAGGAGTCAGTGACCGGGCCGTAATGATAAGGATTGATTATGTATCAAAAGTATCTGTTTCGTTGGATTCAGACAATTATACAGAATGCTTTGATTTTTATAATCTTATTTTGGGGGATTTCTCAGGCAGGGAGTGCGGTTGAGTCATCCGGGGAAATCCGCTTCAGTCAGCTGTCTGCTGCTGATGGATTACCTTCCAATGTGATTTACGATGGTCTGCAGGATAGCCGGGGGTTTATCTGGATTTCCGGTTCTGCCGGCCTGATTCGTTATAGTCCGCACGAGGTCCGGGTTTTTTCCCGCGATATTGAGGATAAAACCAGCCTGATCAGCAATAGTATTAACGTCCTGTTTGAAGATACACAAGGACATCTCTGGATTGGCACCAAGGCTGGATTAGCCCGTTTTGACAGGCATTCAGAGACATTCGAACGTTTCATACATGAGCCCGGCCAGCCCGGCTCCCTTTCTGATAACCATATCCGGTCAATTTTTGAAGATCATGCCGGTGTGCTGTGGATCGGCAGTGAAGGCGGGCTGGACCGGCTGATTCCGGGTGAAAACCGGACATGGACCGTCCAGCGGACCCGCATACTTTCCGGACTGAAAAATATAAACATTAATGCAATTGCGCAGGATAAGACGCAGCATCTCTGGCTGGGAACCGACAATGGCCTGTATCGCTGGAATCCGAAGATAAAAAAGTTACGGCATTTTATCCATCATTCTGAACAGTCAGATTCGTTAAGTGATAATCACATTCAGGTGCTGGCGTATACGTCGTCCGGGCGTTTATGGATTGGTACGCTGAATGGTGGACTGAATCTGTATGTCGAAGCGGATGAGAGCTTTACTCATCTGCGCCATGATGAAAATGATCCGCTGAGTCTGAGCAGCAATGATGTGCAGGATATCTTATGGGATGAGCAGGGCCGGCTTTGGGTGGCGACAACCGGTGGTATCGATTTGGTGCAGGGGCAGAAAGTAACCCGGCATCTGCTGCGTCAGACCGGGGTGAGTCATAGTGATGATGTTGCTTTTATCACCAGTGTGTGGGCGGACAGACACGAGCGAATCTGGTTTGGTACGCTTGGCGCTGGTATTTATATTCAGGATCCTAATTTAAAACGGTTTAAAAATTATCTTTACCGGCATGATGGCCATGGTATTTCAGCCCGGCATATTCGTGGCATGGCGGAAGACGCCCGGGGAAATATCTGGTTTGGTACCCACTCAGACGGGTTATTTCAGTTTGATCCGGTGGCAGAAAAGGTGACGGTTTACAAATCAGTTGCAGGTGATCACAACAGTCTGTCAAGCAACCGGGTTGCGGCGGTGATTGAAGGGGATGATGGGATGATCTGGATTGGTACCGGCGGCGGCGGGCTCAATAAATTCGACCCGGAAACCAAACGTTTTACCCGCTATGTTTATGCGGCGGATGAATCACAGAATCCGGCTGCTGCCGACAGCCTGCCTCATAATTTTATTCCCTGGCTTATCAAAGATAAGGGCGGCATTTTGTGGCTGGCTCATTTTGGCGGCGGGCTGACCCGGTTCGACCCGAAAACGGAAACTTTTACCAACTACCGGCATGACCCGGATGACAGCCACTCCATCGGTTTTGACATCCTGACCAGTGTCACCCCATTACATAACGGACAAGTCTGGATTGGTACTTATGGCAAAGGCATCAGTGTTTTTGACCGTCAGACAAAGCAGTTCCGGCATTACCGGCATGATCCTGAAGATCCCGGCTCTCTTTCTGATGATACGGTGCGTCATATTTATGAGGACAGTCGTGGCCGGATCTGGGTGACAACTAATTTCGGACTGAACCGGTATTATCCTGATAAAGATAAGTTCCGGGTTTACACCACGAAAAATGGTTTTCCTGCTAATAATCTGTTAGCCGTGGTGGAAGATAACAGCGGCCAGCTCTGGATCAGCAGTTCCAAGTCGCTGACCCGGTTTAATCCGGATACAGAAGCGATCCGGGTGTATTACCGGGAAGATGGGTTAGGCGTGAATTCATTTTTCTTTTATGCATTTGGCCGGACCCGTGCAGGACAGCTGATGTTTGGCGGAGATAATGGTTTTTCGTTGTTTGATCCGATGCGGATTGAGGATAATCTTCATCCGCCGGAAGTTGTGCTGACCCGGCTGGAGATTTTTAATCAGCCGGCAGAGATTGGCCCGGATCGGCTGTTAAAGCAAAGTATCACGGAGACCCGTTCTCTGAGTCTGCCATATAATCAAAACAGTATCGGTATTTATTTTTCCGGGCTGAACTACACTGCGCCGGATAAAAATACCTATCTGCACAAACTGGAAGGGGTGGATAAAGACTGGGTGAAAACCGGTAGTGACAGGCCATTTGCTCTCTACAATCACCTGTCTCCCGGCCAGTATACGTTTAAGGTCAGGGCGGCTAATAATGACGGGATCCGGAGTAACAAAGAGGTCTCGCTGGCGCTGAACATTCTGCCGCCCTGGTGGCAGACCTGGTGGTTTGGTGTGTTACTGGTGGTGCTGTCCGGTTTTCTGCTCAGAGCCATCATTTTATGGCGTGTCAGACTGATTGCGGAACAGAACCGGTATCTGGAATCTCAGGTTCAGATCAGGACCGAAGAGCTGGAGATGAGTGAAGCCCGGTTCCGGGGGTTATCTGAAGCGACCTTTGAAGGGATTTTTATCCATGAACAGCTCAAAATTCTGGAAGTGAATCAGTATGGCTGTGATCTGTTTGGTTATGACCGGGAAGAGTTACTTGGCCGATCGGGCCGGATTCTCCTGGCGGATGAAACCTTTGAAACTGTCAGGGATAATGTTCGCCGGGGCAATGAGTGCTCTTATGAAGCGATAGGCAAGCGCAGAGATGGTTCGAAGTTTCCGATAGAAATTCATGCCAAGCAGATTCCGTTTCGCAATGACTTTGTCCGGGTGGCGGCGGTCAGGGATATTACCGAACGAAAACAGGTGGAAGCTGAGTTAATCCGGCTGACACTGACCGATCAGCTGACCGGGATCTCCAACCGGAAATATCTGGATACGATGCTGGCAAATGAAATGGAGCGCGCCAAACGCCATCATATTCCTTTTGTGATCATTTTTGTCGATATTGACAGTTTTAAACTGGTCAATGACATTCACGGCCATCTGGTCGGTGATGCGGTATTGCAGGGCGTTTCTGCAAGATTAAAACAGCGTTTGCGTGTCACGGATATTTTGGGACGCTGGGGCGGAGAAGAGTTTATGATTATCTGTCCGGATACGGAGTCTGAGGCTGGCCGGGAGCTGGCTGAAGGGCTGAGGAATATTATCGGTCAGTCAGATTATCCGGGAGCTGGCCGGGTGACAGCCAGTTTCGGGGTGACTCAGTACCGGCCGGATGAGTCAGACGACACACTGATTCAGCGGGCCGATGAGGCGCTGTATCATTCCAAAAGACAGGGCCGGAATTGTGTCACGCTGCGGTAAGCCGGTTTTTGCTTCCGTGGTGTTCTGCTGAAACCCTCATCCGCTTATACCGTCATCCGGAAAAACATGAATTCCCTGCGGGTTGATGCTGACCGCCACCGGGTCACCGACGGTTAGTGGTTCATCAGACGTTGCCACCAGATGATGTCCGCTGACATTAACAATATAGCGGCAGTGATCGCCCATAAACTGTTGTTCGAGTACCCGGGTTTCACTCCGGGAGTCAGCCTTCAGGAGCACATGTTGCGGCCTGAGCAGTAATACACATGCCTGATCTGGATCCCGGTGTGGTGCGTTATCCGGCAGAGAATCAGTCCGGATTCTGCCCAGCGGGGTGTGAAAACTGTGCCGGCCACCGGGACGGGCGGGCAGGTAACTGCCGCCACCGAGAAAATCAGCAACAAACCGGCTGGATGGGTGGTGATAAAGTTCACTGGCCGGGCCAAACTGTTCAATCACCCCCTGATTCATGACCGCCATTTTATCGGCAAAGGCAAATGCTTCCTCACGGCTGTGCGTCACGAAGATCGCCGTCACTCCCTGCTGCTTGAAGATGCTGCGAATTTCACGAATCAATTCATGGCGCACCTGAGTATCAATATTTGAGAAAGGTTCATCCAGCAGTAACAGTTCCGGCTGATAAGCCAGCGAGCGGGCAATAGCGACCCGTTGTTGCTGGCCCCCGGAAAGCTGATGCGGGTAACGCGATTGATAACCGTCTAACCGTACCAGTGACAACATTTCTTCAACACGTTGCTGTTTTTCCCGGCGGGATTGAGAGGGCAGGCCAAAGGCAATATTTTCGCTGACGGTCAGGTGGGGAAACAGTGCATAGTCCTGAAAAATCATGCCGATATGGCGTTGTTCCGGCGCTACCTGACGGCTGCTGTCATCCAGCAGCCGGTCATTCAGGTACAGTTTTCCTGCGTGTAACGGCAGCAGCCCGGCGATGGCTTTCAGCAGGGTGGTTTTGCCACAGCCGCTGGCACCCAGCAGGCAGATAATCTCCCCCCGGGTGACCGATAAGGAAAGGGATTCCAGTATAGTCTGGTCGCCATAGCGGCATGTCAGCTGAGTAATGGTGAGTCGTTTTCCCATCAGTGGGTCTGCTCCAGTGAACGATTGACAATGATTAAAGGAATAAGTCCGGCCAACACCAGCAGGATAGCCGGTAATGCCGCCAGCTCCAGTTGCTCATCAGATGCGAAGTTATAAACGTAGGTAGCAAGGGTTTCAAAGTTAAACGGACGCAGCAAAAGTGCAGCGTTCAGCTCTTTCATTGATTCGAGAAAGACCAGTAAACCGGCCACCAGCAGGCCTTTTCTGATCAGCGGGAAATGCACCCGCCACAGCATCCGGCTGACGTGGCAGCCCATCACACGGGCTGCCATATCCATCGAAGGGGAGATCTTACCCAGACTGCTCTCAACGCTGCCGGTTGCAACAGCAGAGAAGCGGACTACCATGGCAAAAACCAGCGCAAACATTGAGCCGGACAGCAGCAGCCCCGGTGGTTGCCAGTTCAGCAGCCGGGCCATGTCATTGAGCCAGTGATCGATGGTGAGCACCGGCGCCAGCACACCAATTGCCAGTACAGTTCCGGGGACGGCATAACCCAGTGAGGACAGACGCATAAATATCACGGTTCTGCCGCTGCTGATCCGGCAGGAAAAATTAGTCACAACGGCCACCATGGTTGCCAGTATGGCGGCCGGAAAGGAGATTTTCAGGCTGTTCAGGGCGTAGGTTTGAAAAGCCGGCGTCCAGCTTTCCGCAAAGTAATCCCACGTATACAGACCAAGCTGTATCAGCGGCAGTAAAAATCCGGACAGGAGAATCCCCCAGCACCAAATCAGGGACACTATTTTTTTCCAGCCATGTAACGGGTAGCGGATATTTTCGTGAGCAGCATAATGTGTCTGAAACAGTTTTTGTCTGCGGCGGCTGAAACGCTCTCCGCTCAGTAACAGCACCACCGCAATCAGCATGATGGCTGAAATTTTGGCGGCGGCTGTCAGGTTGGCGTAACCGAGCCAGGTGTCATAAACGGCAGTCGTCAGTGTATTGACGGCAAATAAGCTGACGGTGCCGAAGTCTCCCAGTGCTTCCATCGCGGCCAGTGACAGCCCGACAGCGATGGCTGGCCTGGCTAAAGGCAGCGAGATGCGCCAAAAGCTTTTCAGCGGCGAACATCTCAGTAATCTGGCGGACTGGAGCAGGCTGACACTTTGTTCCATGAAAGCAGCCCGTGCCATCAGATAGACATAAGGGTAAAGTACGAGGCTCAGCACAAAGACAGCTCCCGGCAGGGTTCTGATATCCGGAAACCAGTACCCTGAGCCCTGCCAGCCCGTTAGCTTTCTCAGCAGCCGCTGGACCGGACCGGCATAGTCCAGCCAGTCTGTATACACATAGCCGATAATATAGCCGGGCATTGCCAGTGGCAGCACCAGTGCCCATTGCAGGAATTTTTCACCGGGCAGACGACACATTGCCATCAGCCATGCGCAGGGGACACCGAGCAGCAGGGACAGGCACATGACACCGGTCACCAGCAGGAAAGTATTCAGGGCATAAACGGGAAGAACTGTGTCATACAGATGAGAAAACAGATCGCCGGTTTCTCCCTGAGCTGACCAGAAAACAGAGAGGACAGGCGATATCAGCAGCAGTGCTGAGATCGCAGCGCCGATGGTCCATAAATGGTGCGCGCGCATTGCCGGCTGATGATGCGTCAGCCCGTTGAAAGGCCGGCGGCCAGCACCGTTACAGGTCGAATCTGACTTCATCGACCAGTCTGACTGCTGTACTGTGATGTTTGGCTATCTCTTCAAGCCGGATATCATCGGCAGTAAATTCTCCCCATGATTCAACCAGTTCTGAGCGTTTTACATCTGTTTTGACCGGATACTCATAGTTCACTTCGGCATACATTTGCTGTGCTGTGTCTTCGGTCAGAAATTCCATCAGCTTTTGCGCATTTTCCCGGTTTGGCGCATGCTTCGCCATCGCCATGCCGCTGACATTCACATGGGTTCCGGTTGTTCTCTGGTTGGGAAAATTAATGTGAACGGCGTCAGCCCAGGCTTTCTGTTTGTCATCGTTGACCATCTTGCCCAGATAATAGCTGTTGCCGAGAGAGACATCACACAGACCTTCTTTGATTGCTTTCACCTGTGCGCGATCATTGCCCTGTGGTTTGCGGGCCAGGTTTGATTTCACCCCTTTGAGCCAGGCTTTGGTTGCTTTCTCTCCCTTGTGGGCAATCATGGAAGCAATCAGTGAGATGTTATAAGGGTGCTTGCCCGAACGGGTACAGACTTTGCCTTTAAAACGCGGGGTTGCAAGGTGTTTATAGTGAAAGCCTTCCCCCAGTTTTCCCACCCGGTCACGGGATGAATACACATTACGCGTTCTCAGGGTCAGCGCAAACCATTGATGATGACTGTCCCGGAACTGAGCCGGAATATTGGTGGTAATGATGTCACTGTGTACCGGTTGAACGATCTGTTTGCTGACCAGTTCAATTAAGCGGCTGATATCGGTTGCCAGCACCACATCTGCGGGACTGTATTCACCTTCCTGAAGCATCTTTTCCGCCAGTCCTTTTTTGGCAAATTTTACATTGACCTGAATGCCGGTTTGTTCAGTAAATGCTTCAAACATAGGTTCAATCAGAAATGGCTGGCGATACGAATAGACATTGACTTCTTCAGTTGCGATGACTGAGGTACTGATGACCCCGGTCAGAAGTGTGCAAAGAGTCAGAATCATTTTATTCAGAATGGGTTTCAGCAGGTTCAAGATATCCATGGTTGCGCGGTTCCTTTTTACATCTCTTGTAATAATAATTGTTATCATTCACATCAAGCTTAATTGCAATCCATTACATTTTCCAAGCCAATGGTTGTTACATTTTGTATTTGTGATGTAAATTTCAGGATCGCGCAGGGGCACAGGTAAGTCAGCGGACTGCCGGAGGTGGGCCTGCCGAAGCGTGTGATTTTTTGTTGATGAAGCTCTGACTCCTGCATTTTGAGGTTATTTGGGTATATACCCAAATAACCTCAATCACGAATTTTCAGGTCATTTGGGTATAAATAAATATTGTCACTAACATTACAGGAAAGTTTTTTTGTGATTATTTGCTCACATTTGAAATAAAGGAACAATGTTTATAATGGTGGTGTTTATTTATTTTAACGGTTGCAACATTATAAGAGGGCTTGATGTGCTGTTAATTTATATCATATATAATTCAATTTTATATAAAATAATTCACACATAAAGATTCAATCTGATGACAGTATTTTCAGGCTGTCTGTACTTGTCCGTGATAATTATTAAAACCAATATTACTCCTGGTGTTAAATATCTGAATAAGCGTTTTTAAATCTGCTTATTATCCATGGTCTGCCATCGGGGATAGTGATTTCACGCTGTCGGTTAGTCGTTTCATGATTCGGATTGAAAATATATACCCAAACAACCTGCATCTTCAGGTTGCTTGGGTATAAATATTTTTGTATCAGCCAATAATTAAAAAATATATGAAAAACTTAGGATTGAAGAAAACGCTTATTTTGTCAGTTATGATTTTGGTGAGTTTATCCGCATCTCTTTCATGTGCCGTTCTTTATTTTCAGGAAAAGAAAATTTTAACTGAAAGTATTTTAAAGGAAAGTGATACGTATATTTCATCACAGGCAGAAAGTATCCGGGACAGAGTGAAAAGTAAAATAGCCGGGCTTGAAAATATCGCAGAACAATTCAGGCAAACCCCAATTCTGGGAAACGATAGTGAAAGGTTGCAGCGGGTTCAGTCTCTGGCTTATGCCGCTGACAATCAAAGTGCGGTATTTGCCTTTGATAATGGTGAGGCATTCTGGACGCTGGGAGAAAAACTGGCACCGGAAACATGGCCGGGCAATAAGCTCAAAGGGGATGGCAGAAAGCTGAACTGGTATTCAATGGCGCAAAATCAGCCGGGTATTGTGATTACGGAGCCTTATGTTTATCCGGTGACAAATACCTACTGGATTACTTTAGCCCGGCGGATTGCTAACGGCGCTGTTGCTTTTAATATGCAACTCGAATTTTTGAATGGTTTGGTGGAAAAAACAGCCAGCGAGCTTCCGGGAACTGTTGCTTTTATTCTGAATAGTGACTCAACTGTGATTGCATCGTCTGATGCGAGAATTCCTTCCGGTCAGCAGGCATTAAAAATGCGGGCGTTGCAGCAGGTGGCTCAACAGGCGACCGGATTATTGTCCAGCCAGATTGATGCGGTTTATTTTCAATCCGATAAAATGTTTTTTTCCCATCAAATCGCTGTGGGTAATAAGCGCTGGTATTACGTGATGGGGCTGGATCACCACCGGGTATTTTCCAGGCTGGTGACGGCAAGAAATACAGCGATTCTGCTTTCACTGATTGCCGCTATTATTTCCGCATTCATCAGTTATTTTCTGATCCAAAATCTCTATACACCGATTCTTGCTTTAAAAGCAACCATCAGTGAACTTTCCAAAGGAGAGGCCGACCTGACGCAACGGCTGAACGTGACTTCCAAAGATGATTTAGGCCAGATTGCAGACAGTGTGAATCAGTTTATTCAAAACCTCCATGAGATGATGTGCGAGATCCGGGGAGCGGTCTCGACCCTGGAAGGTAGTGTGGAAAAAATCAACCAGCAGTCGGCCCGTAACAGTGATATTTTGCAGGAACACGTTTCTCAGACGGAACAGGTGGTGACTTCGATAGAGGAAATGAGTGCAACTGCCCGTTCTATGGCTGAAGATGCTGCCAATACGGCGAACCTGACGCAGCAGGCTGCGCAGGTTGGCACATCATCGGGGCGGATGGTGCAAAGCTCTCAGGGCACAGTACGTTCGCTGGTGAGTGATGTTGAGCGCTCGGTCTCTGATGTCGGACAAATGGTGAATGAGACCCAAAAAATCACACAGATTCTGACAGAAATCGGTGCGATTGCTGAGCAGACCAATCTGCTGGCACTGAATGCAGCGATTGAGGCGGCGAGAGCCGGAGAACAGGGACGGGGCTTTGCTGTGGTTGCGGATGAGGTCAGAAGTCTGGCGGCCCGGACCAAGCAGAGTACGACGGAAGTTGAAGGTGCCTTAACCAGCATGATGCAAGGGACGGACATGGTGGTCAGCTCCATGGATCGGACGAAATCACGTTGTCAGGAAACCAGTGATGCTTCCGAAGAAGTCTTTGGCAGTCTGGGGGCAATTCATACCCATGTGGAAGATATTAATTCATTAAGTATGCAGATTGCGACTGCGGCGGAAGAGCAAAGTCAGGTGACGGGGGAGTTGAGCGAGAATATGAATATGATCAACAAAATTGTCGTTGAACTTGGGGATAACGGGAAACAGGCCGTGGCAGATTCTGATGAAATCCGGCAAATCAATCAGCAGTTAGCCGCGATTGTGAACCGGTTTAAGCTTTGAAAGGTGGGTACATTCCTGCATTCTCTTTCCTTGAACTGTACCTTTCGGCTGCACGCTGAATCCTGCATCTTCAGGTTGCTTGGGTATATTTGCGCCGGTTCTGTTTGTCTGAGCCGGCGTTTGTTTTCCGGGGTTAACAGAGTCTGAGATCAACAGACCTCAGGCTGTCTTTTTCACTTGTTCAAATTTTTTGAATGTTCAGGTCAAACCGGTCTGGTTTGAACTTCTCATAATTCAACCTAATCTTACAGTCAGAACACGCAGGATAAGACATCCTGAATCATCAATGTATACCCAAATAACCTCAGGTTGCTTAGGTATATATTCAAAATTATTGAAGGAAATCATCATGAAAGCGCTCATCAAAAAACTGACTGAATCCCATGCAGGTTACAGCACGCTGGTATTACGTATTCCGGTTGGCCTCATACTGATGGCTCACGGTTCACAAAAACTGTTTGGTGCGTTCGGCGGCTATGGGCTGGAAGGCACAGGTCAGTGGATGGCTTCGATTGGTTTGGGGCCGGGTTTGCTGATGGCGTTTTTAGCCGGTAGTGCGGAGTTCTTTGGCGGGCTGGCAATCCTGGCCGGTCTGTTGACCCGCCCGGCCGCTGCCGTTGTCGCGTTTACTATGATTGTCGCGATTGTATCGGTTCACCTGCCGCACGGTCTGTTTATGGCAAATAATGGTTATGAATATGCGCTGTCATTGTTGGCGGTCTGTATTTCACTGCTGTTTTCCGGTGCGGGTAAATTCAGTCTTGATGCGGCGATTTCGCAAAAAATTTCCTGATTTCTGTTTGTCCGGAGGAACAGCATATGATCACAGTACGACATTCACAGGACCGCGGCCGGGCCAGCTTCGGCTGGCTTGACAGCCGGCATACGTTCTCTTTCGGCAATTACTATGATCCGCAGCATATGGGATTTTCAGCGTTGAGGGTGATCAATGACGACAGGGTGAAACCTGCCGCCGGGTTTGATACCCACGGTCATCGTGATATGGAAATTATCAGCTATGTGCTTGAAGGGCAGATTGCGCATAAGGACAGTGAAGGCAATGTGCAGGTGCTGCCCGCCGGAGAGTTTCAACTGATGTCAGCAGGTACGGGTATTTTCCACAGTGAATATAATGCTTCGGATTCTGAAGAGCTGCACTTTCTGCAAATCTGGATTCAGCCCGATATACAGGGGGTTGCGCCCGGTTATCAGCAAAAAGATTTTGGCCGTGCTGCCGGTCTGACGCCGATCGCGACACCCGATGGAGAAAACGGAACGTTGCGTATCCGGCAGGATGCAGCTTTGTCTCAGCTGATTCTTGAGCCAGGCGCAGAACTTGAGGTCAGCATACCTGCCGGCCGGAAGCTGTACCTTCATCAGATCAAGGGCCGGTTGCTGGCGGATACAACCACGCTGACTCCCGGTGATGGTGCCAAAGTGGAAAATCAGCCGCAATTGGCGCTGAGCAATCCGGGCAGTGAGCCACTGACCGCGCTGGTGTTTGATTTACCCTGATGTTGTCACGTATTGCTCCGCAGAATACTGTTCCTTTCAGTCACCGGCAGGATGCCGGTGTACCGTCATTTCCTGATCAGCAGTGTGTGGTGTTCGTGGATGGCATGTGTGGTGCCTGTTCAGCAATGGCAAGATGGATAGCCGCCCGTGACCGCGGGCAGGAATTTCTGATTTGTCCGGTGCAGTCCGGGCTTGGCAGGTGTGTTTTAAACCATTATGGCATTGACGCTGATGCGCCTGACAGCTGGTTGTATCTTGAACAGGGAAATGCCTATACCGGGTTGGATGCGTTGATCAAAATTACGGCCAGAATTGGCGGGGTGTATCAGATCATGTCTCTGTTCTGCCTGCTTCCTGTAACTCTCCGCAAACAGATTTATCAGTGGATTGCCCGCAACCGGTATCGATTTTTTGGCCGGAAAAATATTTGTACCATGCCTGATGCAGCATTGAAAATCCGTCTTCTGGATGTGGATGATTTCTCCGGTTAATTGCCTTCACAGGTTTAGTTGAGAGTTTGATGCAGCGCAGCATTTTCTCCGGGCACTACCGTTGCCGTTGCGCCATTGATTAATGTCAGATTTGGTGGTTGGTGACCAATATCCAGATCGATCATGACCGGAATCCCCAAATCAGTCAGATAGTGGCTGAGCACTTCATGGTAATGAAGGCTTTGCGCGCTTTGTGGATCGACAGCAGCGCTGCGGCCGAGCAACAGTCCGTTAATCTCTGAAAATACGCCCCGGAATTTCATCCCGTGAATAGCCCGCACCAGAGCCGGGGGAGACATTTCTGCATTTTCCAGATACAGAAGGATGCCTTGAGGATAGCTTTGTGTCAGCGCTTTCAGATCGAGATAGGGAGTATTCAGCAAATGAATCATGGTATCCCAGCACCCGCCAATCAACCTGCCGTGAACTGAAGTGCCCGTTTGCGGACTGACCAGCCATTTCCAGCAGGTCGGTCTGTTTGATACAAATCCGGCTGTGGGGTTAGTGACAAAATCCGGCCAGCTGTCTGCGTATGAAGTGGTTGCTGTCTGGGTAAAAGATCCGCCGGCCGGGGTTGCCAGATGTTTGAGAGTCTCCCGGGTTAACGGGTCTGTGGCTTCAGGGGTGAGATCCATCAGGTTTGCGCAGTGTGCGGTCACCCATCTGAGCTTCGAAGTCAGGACCGCAGTAATCGTACTGACATCGGAAAATCCCAGAATCCATTTTGGCCTGACAGTCTGAAGACGTTCAAAATCAAGTAATGGCAGCAGTTCAATCGCTATTTCTCCCCCCCAGGGTGGGCAGATGGCGTCAATGTTGTCATCCAGCAGAAAAGACATCAGTTCATCTGCCCGTTGCCGGGCCGGGGCACTGACATGCTTTGCCTGTCCGTACAGGCATTCACCGATAATCACATTGAATCCGGCGGACAGCAGATGTTCCCGGACCACATGAAAACGAGCCTGATGCTCTGTGGCAACTCCGGCCGAAAATGCAGTAATTGCGATGGTACTGCCGTGCTGTAATGGTTTGGGATATCTCATCTGTTTCCTCCGGCTGATGTCATTGACCGCTCTCAAATGAAGTGAAGCGAGATTCACCTGTTATACCATGTTGTATAATAAGGTGTGAATATCATGTCATGATTTGCGGTGTTAAGTTCAGCGACATCTGATACCATCGACATTTTTATTACCGGTATTTTTGCCTGTGGTGCTATTCAATCAGTACGATGACACCCGTGGTACGATGACGGACGGCACCTCGTGCACCTGATTTGACACGATCTGAGGACATTATTTGTGAGTCAAGAGCAACCGAACAATCCTTTACATGGTTTAACCCTGGAAAAAATTCTTACCCGGTTGGTTGAGTATTACGACTGGGATGGGTTATATGATGCGATCAATGTGAATTGTTTTTACAATAATCCCTCCATTAAGTCGTCATTGAAATTTCTGCGCCGGACGCCGTGGGCCAGAGATAAGGTGGAAGCTTTGTATCTGCGGACATTTGTTTAATTCGGCGTTTCTGAACATCAATTCAGGATAAACAAAAGGTTCAGCCTGAGTGCTGACCCTTTGCAGATAGGTACTTATCCTTTACAAATATACCCAGGCAACCTGAATCCTGCTTCTTCAGATTGTTTGGGTATATACAGTAAACAGCGGTTTTTTTCATGCTGAATCATGTGTTTTGGGGCTGTTTGGCTATACCATCATGATGAAAACATCCCTCGATCATCTCCCCGATGAATGATAAATTTCACCGCCGAAGTTTCTGTCATATGTTTTTCAACACGTTTGTTATCGGATCTGAGTGATATGAGTCAAAAAAGAAAACCAGTGAAGCCTTCTGTGGCCGGATCATCATCCGCTGATGTCAGTATTGTGCGGGTCCATGCTCCGAAGGGACTGCATCCGCGTAACAAACATCAGGGACGTTATGATTTCCCTGAACTGGTCAGAGCGTTGCCTGATCTGAAAAGGCATATCACGACGAATCCAAGGGGGGAACAGACGATCAATTTTTCTGACCCGCTGGCGGTGAAGCTGCTGAATAAAGCGTTGCTCCACCGGTATTATCAGGTCACCAGCTGGGATATTCCCCAGGGTTATCTTTGCCCGCCGATTCCCGGGCGTGCGGATTATATTCACCGGGCAGCAGAGTTACTGAGCAAAGAGGCGAAGAACTTTGAGCAGTCTCAGGTCCGGGCGCTGGATATTGGGGTCGGGGCTAACTGTATTTATCCGGTGATTGGTGTGTGTGATTATGGCTGGCACTACACCGCCAGCGATGTGGATCCGGCCTCAGTGAAAAATGCCAGCCGGATTGCTGACAGCAATGCTGTGCTTCAGGGCAGGATTGAATGCCGGTTACAGAAAAACAGCCGTCATATTTTCAAAGGCATCATTCAGCCGGATGAATATTATCATGTCACCACCTGTAATCCGCCGTTTCACAAGTCTTTGCAGGAAGCAATGCAGGGCACACAGAGAAAACTGAACAATCTGAACCTGAACCGGGCTAAACGTGGCAATGCCGGAGGAAAGAAGGAAAAGCAACATCAGCAAACGCTGAATTTTGGTGGTCAGAAAGCGGAATTGTGGTGTCCGGGCGGTGAAGCGGCTTTTATTAAAAATATGGCGCTGGAAAGCCGTGAGTTTGCCGGGCAGGTGCTGTGGTTTACCACGCTGATCTCAAAAAAAGACAATGTACGCTGGATGCAGAAACAGTTGAAAAAGGCTGGTGCACTGGAAATACAGCTCGTTGAGATGAGTCAGGGCCAGAAAAACAGCCGGTTTATTGCCTGGACATTTCAGACCGCAGCACAGCGCCGGCAGTGGATGGCGGAAAAGCGAAAAATTGTGGAATGATTGGGGGTCAGTTCAGGTTTACTGCGCGCCTGCCTGATATGTTTTTATTGTCCGGCCAAAACCTGCTTCATTTTCAGCTGTTGTTCAATCCGGGTGACAACATCTTCTGATTTGTGCGGCAATATTTCTGGCCTTAGTCCAATCATCTGAACATGGCTGTGATAGCTCTGGCAGTAAAACATACCAGGTGACATCTTTAGCAGATAGCCGCCAATTTTCTGAAATAAGGCGGCGCCCCCTTTATCGGTTCGGGCAAACGTAATCCCCTCCGCCTGATGAAGAATCCGGGAGAGTGCATTGATGCCAAGGCTTAACAGGGCGCCGCCGCCGAGTTTACGTCCGGCATGTTTCACCGACATGCCGCCAATATAAGCGAGCGGTTTTTTCCTGTGGCGAAGTGATTGGAGATGTGACTGAATTGTATGCAGATGACTCAGGTAAAGTTCCTGGTGGGGAAAGGTGACACCGCCAAATTCAATCATATCTTCAGCCGATGGAAACTCATCAGTCGGCTGAAAGAAAAACATCCGCACACAGCCAAGCACCTCGCCTGAACTTTGTTTCCTGCCGATCAAATGCCAGGCATCCATATCCTGTTGCAGATACGATGTCTTTTCCTCTGCTTGTGAAATCATGCCTTCTTCCTGGTACACCTGCTGCCGGAGCTGGCGGATTGTTGTGATCAGTTGATCATATTTTCCTGAATGAACCGCTGTATGCGTAAAAAACTGAGCGGCTTTGTCAGCGGAAGGGGCCAAAAGCTGTAATTCAAAATCCCGTTTACTCATCATTATTCATACCTGTTTTCTGAATGTATTAAAGAAATAAGTCAGTATGAATATGTAATTAATTGAATGCAAATGGGTTTATATTCAAAATTCCTGAACACGGATGATACGAAATAAGGACAGGTGTCGTTATTGGGATTTTGTTTATGGCTCATCAACAGATCGCGGTAGTCAGGCTATCTGAAACGAAAGTTTAGTAAAAAATTTTACCTGAGCGGACGGACATTTCAGATTGGCTTATTTTAACGTGGTGACGTCCAGGTTAATGACTTCTTTAGCATTTGTTTTTGTTCGGTGAAGTGCGGCGCTGGTTATACTCTGAATTGTTACAAATTCATCCCGAAGGCCCGTTTTACATATCTGACACTATTGACCAAACTATCTATAAGACCCGAAAAACAGATGGGAGATTGGGTATGCGTCAAGTTAAGTATCTTATGTTGCAATGGAAATTGTGGTTGTGGATTTTGCTCCTTCCCCTGACAACGAATGCACTGGCTCACAAGGATAAGCATGAGCATGGGAATAAGCATATTTATGATTATGAGGTGACAGAGCTTCGCCCCGGAACGGTGATCTACAAACTTGATGCGAATGCATCTCCGGATGACCTTAAAGGGCTCAATGCGCTGTTAAAAAGTCAGGGGCTTGTTTCAGAGCGGAAACTGGAAGGGAGCCAGATAGTCATCGCTACTTTTGAGCACCATGGACGGGAAAAAGCCATTGCTAAGATTATCGATAAGAGTGGCTACGTTGCCTTTGCTGAGCCTGACTATATTGTGCAGCCCACATTACAGCCAAACGACACTTTTTTTTCTTACCAATGGCACCACAATCATGTGAACAGTCCGCAGGCGTGGGATATCACAACCGGAAGTAACGCCGTATTAGTGGGGGTGTGTGATACAGGTTTTGATGTGAATCATCCGGATTTAGGGCCTAACCTGCGGACAGACCTGGCTTATAACGCCAGTGATGGTTCCGACTATATTTATGATGCAGACGGTCACGGTACAGGGAGTGCAGGGACATTAGGGGCCGTTGGGAATAATGGTATCGGTGTTGCTGGTGTGAACTGGAACGTGGATATTATTCCTGTACGGATTGCGATTAGTGATCAGAACAGCTCTGCCTACATTTCGACCATGGCTGCATGTATCGAATATGCTGCTGACAATGGTGCCCGGGTGGTCAATCTCAGTTACGGTGGTATCGAATATGAAACCATCGATGCTGCTGCTCAGTACTTACGTTCAAAAAATGGTTTGTTGTTTATGTCGGCGGGTAACAGCGGAGAGGAGCATTTTTACCCGGATTTCACCAGCTTTGTTGGTGTCGGGGCGACCGATCGTAATGACAACAGAGCAAGTTTTTCAAGCTGGGGGACTTATGTTGATATTACCGCGCCGGGCGTGGATATTGCGACCACCTATCCGGACAATCAATATGTTTACTACAGCGGAACCTCATTTTCTTCTCCGTTAACTGCCGGAATTGCGGCGTTAATGGTGGCGGCAAATCCAGCCATTACTCCGGCAGAGATTGAAACCGGGTTATTCTCGACTGCGGCAGATATTGGTGCAGTGGGTGATGATAATGTATTTGGTCACGGCCTCGCAGATGCTTATGCTGCGGTGACGTATGCGATGAACCTGAATAGCTCAGAAGCGCCTGTGGCTGATATTGTGGTCAGCAGCAACTCAGTGCCATTTGGTAGCTCTGTTGACTTTGACGCTTCCGGTTCAACAGACGGTGATGGTTCGATTGTCTCATACCTGTGGAATTTTGGTGATGGTACAACGTCAGCCAGCGTGATGGCAACGCATACTTATGCTCAGGCAGGCAGCTATCAGGTGAGCTTAACCGTGACCGATAACGATGGTTTAACTGATTCGGCCGTGACCACTATTCAGGTGACGAATGAGCTCCCAACGCCAGTACTTCAGATTAGCAACCCGGCTGACAGCTATAACATAGGTGAAAGCATCTTCTTTGTGGGTTCAAACTCAACGGATTCAGATGGCACCATCGTGAGCTACTTATGGGAGTTCGGTAATGGTGATACCAGTTCTTTATCCGATCCAGAGTACGCTTACGCATCGGCAGGCACTTACACTGTGACACTGACAGTGACGGATAATGCCGGCTCACCCAATAGCACTGATGTGATGGTGACTGTGGTTGATCCGTCTGCCCTGAATGCGCCCGGTGGGTTAGCGGCGAGTGTTGACGGGCTGGCAGTGACATTAACGTGGCAGGACAACAACACCAATGAGGCAGAGTATGTGGTTGAGCGGGGCGTGAAATATCGTGGCAGAATTCGATTTGAAACTGTTGCGGAGTTGCCGGCAGATTCCACAAGCTATGTTGATACGGTGCCAGACACCGGAGATTTCAGATATCGGGTGATCGCAAGAAACTCTGGCGACGAAGCCATCTCTGAGACCATTACGGTCACAGTCGATTCAAATACGAATCCAGAGCCTGAACCCGGCGGCTTAGCGGCTCCGGGTAATCTTGCTTTAAGTTCAGGTGGTGTCAATGTCAGCCTGAGCTGGTCGGATAATTCTGATGATGAACTGGGTTTCTATATTGAACGCGGCCTGAAACGTAAAGGCCGGATAGAATTTGCCAGAATCGGGCAGGCCGGAGCAAATGAAACCAGCTTTACCGACAGTGGGTTTAGTGCATTACCAAACGGTCATTACGTATATCGCGTTCAGGCCTACAAATCCGGAGAGGTGTCCGGTTACAGCAATACCGCAGAAATCCGCAAGAAATAGTGATTAATAAGCAGAGAGAAAACAAAAAGGGCCAACCCGTGAGGGTCGGCCCTTTCCAATCGATTGGTGGAGCTGGCGTGTGTCTCACAGGTGGGCGTTTCTGTTTGTTTTTGTAAATAAGCTTCTGATTTTAAATGTTTTAATTTTGAGCTTGGTGGAGAGTGTAACACCCGTGTGGCTCACTTTTCAAGTTTTGTGTGGCTCACCTATGAACACGCATTTCGCTTGTTTATTGTCAGGTGTTTCGATTGAATGAAGACCGTTTTCGGACGCCAGTTCAACTCCCAAAAACAAAATTAGTCAAGTTCCACTCATGATTTTTCCTTAAAGTCAACAAAAAAATCAAAAAAGTTATTGACTAAGGTTATGTTTATTGCTATTATAGCGTCCACAGTTTGAGAAGAGACATTCTTCCAAACACACTATGTTTAAGTGGTAGTGAATTGTTCTCCACTTTTACACCAAAATAAGCAAAGACGACTTCTTTTCATTGCCATTGTGTGCAATGAATAAAGTTCAAAAAATGGTAAAGACATTGGGTTTGCCTCAGTGTTTTGCTTTGAGATTAAATCTGTCTTACTGATACAGATCTGTCTTGATATTTTTGAACACGGTTTTCTCTGCTTTAACACTGGTTGTAAAAGAGGAGAAACCAATGAAAAAGCCATTAACCCACATTGCTCAATGCTTGCTTTGCCAAGCTCACTCAAAACACAATACCACTCGTATTGTCACTCACTTTATCGATCACGTTCATATCGCTATTACCTTTACTGGTAAGGCTCGATCACGTCTGACGATTAGCATTTCATTTATCTTCCCTTTTTATTTTTGGTCTCCGCCATAATACAAAGTTAATTTTTTAATATTTTTATTTAATACACATTTTAAAAAATAACACCTGTATGGGGTGGGGATTGTTACAACCAAAAATCGACTAATTGGAGAAGATAATATGTCATATAACCTTTATAAAACTAAGTTTGAAACAGCAAAAAACAATTACTTTATAACTAGGGAGTTAAAAAAACTATATGGTAAAAATAATTATTCATTCAGGGATTTTATTAACTTACATAAAAAGTATTGTATTTTACATGAACAAGGTGAAATTGATTTAGGTCATGATAAACCTCATGAATATGTTTATTTAATGCTTGAGGAAGCTTATTGGGAGTCTAAAGGGAGACAAGTTGTTTTTATCGAAAATATGGAGTTATTCCAAAGTTTGAAAAGTTCAAAGTTTGACAATTTTAATAATGTCGATTTTGATTTTCCATACAAAACATTCTCTATATGCTTTCCTAGTGGCTGCTACTTATCTGGTATGGAAGTTAAAAGTTGTTTGGTGAGTATTATGACCGCAAGAGAGTTATTAAAGATCTGGGAGGTAAGTAATAATAATTATAGCGAAAAGTGTTTAGATAGGACACATATTAATGTTTATACAACTATGAAGTGCGGAGATATAAGAAGTATTAAGCTCGACACCGAAGATCTTACCCAGTTGAACAATAAAAATGAACCAGGTTATGAGCTTTTTAAGTTTGTTTTAAAGCTATTTGCTTATCACTCTGCAACGGAAGGGAAAAAATTAGTGAAGGGTTTTCCCAAGTCTTGCATTATCGCACCAAAAGATAAAAAACTGAGTCAATACAAACCATTGAGAGTGAAATCGACTAATAAGAAACACGAAAAAATAAGAGGAGGTAAAAAGATAAAGTATAGAGTTCCTTATTTTAGGAACTTAAAGGCAGACAGATATTACAAAGGTGACTATCAAAACTGCAAGAAGGGCAGTCGCTGGGTGTTTGTCAGAGAAGTAAATAAAATCAATTCTATCAATTCAATGTTGAATTAATAATATTAAACAAGAGGAAGTAATTATGAGTAATATACAGCTATTTAATGCGGATTGTCGTGATATTTTGAAAAACTTACCCGATAACAGTGTGGATTTGATTGTGATTGATCCACCTTATTTGCTGGAGAATACAAAGACAGGTGGGGGGAGTAAACTCAATAATTCTCTTCAAAATATATTTGATAAGCTTGAAGAGAATAATCTAACTAATGGGTTTGATATGAGAATATTAAACGAGTTGGTAAGGGTTAATAAAAAAATCAATATGTATCTATTTTGTAATAAAGCCCAGTTACCAATGCTTATGAGTTATTTTGTAAATGGTAAAAAGTGTAGCTTTGATTTGATTAAATATCATAAAACTAACGCTGCGCCTACATTTAGTAATAAATATAACTCTGATACGGAATACGTTCTTTATGTTAGAAAGGGGGGCTATTGTAAACCTGCTTGTTATGAAGATGCTTCGACATTATATCAGGACGCAATGAATACAGGCGATAAACACCGTTGGGGACACCCTACGGTGAAGCCCTTGCCATTGGTTGAGCGATTGATCAGAAACAGTAGTAAAGAAGGTGATACTGTGCTCGATTGTTTTCTGGGTAGTGGTACCACAGCAGTCGCTTGTAAGAAGTTAAACCGTGATTTTATCGGTGTTGAAAGCAATAAAAAATACTTTGATATAGCCATTAATCGAATCAATACAAAGGAGAAAAAAAATGGGACAAATTGAGTATAAGTCAAGTGTTAAGTCTAATTGCTGGCATTGCCATTCTAACGATTGCGATTTGACTGATTTTAAATCTGGGTATGGAAGGGTATCCGCCGTCGTCACCTGCAATGTGTGTTTTGCTAAACAGGTTCTTAGTTATGAAAGTCCTCGTGCAGTTATGATTACGCAAAGTGATAAAACGGTATATAGAGAATGTATTCAGAAAATTGAGCTGTGGTCGTTAAATACGCTCCACAACCAATGGCTCAATAAGGTCGCTAAATCGGGAAAGGTGAATGAAGAAACCGCTGAACAAGTCGTTCGTGATTTTGGTGTGACATACCCGTTAGAAATCTTTCACCTATTGCCGAATTACGCTAGATTATTGGTGGTTGAGAGCTTGGACTGGCACGACGAATTATCGCTTCAAAACCTTCATAGGATTGAAGACGAGCTACGGAATGAAGCCGAGACGACGTATGATTTAGGTTGGTTTATCGACGTCATTTTACGAGAGAGGGGAATACTCTAAACGACATTTCAACGGATTGCAGCAAAGCCCATTTATGGGCTTTTGCCGTTTTTGGACGGTCATACGCTCAGTCCAGCCCTACGACCCACGCCAATGTGCTTTTTTCGCTCTTCTTGAAACGCTGATTTTTCTAACGTTATCAGTCGTTCAATTTCTCTCGAAAGGCTTTTGCTGAACTCATTACTCACTTCCACTCTTTGGTCTGAATCGGTCACTAATTCTATGCCGTTGCTTACATATCTTATCCCGATAATCGAGTGATTCACTAAGGGATTGAGAGTCGGGTCAAAGCTGGCTTCATCACAAATCACTTGCTGTAAAACCGTTTGGCTCTGCTGCGAAAAATCGAGATATTGAGTTTCTTGTTGTAGCTTTAATTTGTGCTGCTCAACACGTTCAGAAATGTAACTTTGCGCTTCTTTGGCTTGCTTACACACCGATAGCAAGGCTTTCTTTTGATCAGCAAATTGCTGCGTCCAGCTTTCAAGATAAGCTGCGTGAGAATGGAACGTTTCTAAGCCTTGATCAAGACACATAAAAAGTGTTGCTGTCTCTGCAATAAGCTCTTCTTTCGCATACGTTTGAGAGCCAAATGGATTGCTTAACTTTCTGTTTAACCTTGAAGGATGCCCTGTGCTGTGGCTGAGTTCGTGAAGGATCACAGCAAAACGTGCTTTGTCACTTTTAAACTTCTCTCTTGGTGGAATGACAATATGGTCTTCTTTAACGTTGTAATAGGCTCTGTCTTTGTCTTTTTCAATGACAGGCACGCCCATTGCTTCGATAATCATTTTTGCCTGATTGACAAACGCTTGGTCTTTTTCTGACTCAACCATTGTCTGCTTGGCGAGAGCGTCTTGTTTGGCAAAATAAGGCTGCTCGTCAATATAGGATTGCGGCAATAGGTGTTTGATTTTCTCTAGGGCGAAAACTCTGTATCCCTTCAAGCCACGTCTTAACTCAAAGCCGTTGTCTCGCATTTCTTTAAAGCTCATACCCTCAGTGAACTTTTCGAATTGCGCTTTGCTTATCCTATGACCATCTTTCTTGTAGTTTTCCAGATATTTAACGACGACGCTTTCAAGTTTAATGCCTTTTAGCGGCTTATTAGGGTCAAAGTTTTCTGATTGCGTTGGTAGCTGGTCTTTGTGTTTTTCAAGCAGCTCTTGGGCTTGTTTAAACGTGGCGTATAAAGGGATCTTGGTTGCCATTTTTTGTTGGTCAGCTAAGAGCATAATAATGTTTATACCGCTGTATTGGTTTCCAAAAAAGTTGATTGGTAAGGCGTTGAGCGTTGAGCGATAGAATGACACCTCTACGTCATTATCTGAGGTTGGTTTTTCCCCTTTTGGCTTGGAAAAATAGTCAAATAAACGGTCAAGTATTTGGTCTTGCTGGCTCTTTTTTTCGGTAGTGCTGCCAGTTGCACTCAGTCTTTTCTTTGTCATTGATACACTCCTTTTAGTGGTATATCGATGTCATATCATTGATTTACTTTTCTTCAACTTATTGAAAATATGTGATTTTATTTATTTCAGTAAGTAAAAGGATTTTGAGTGTTTATTCGTTTGAAAAATTGCTATGAGCTTGTGAAAGGCTCGTTTTGTGATATCACGAATAGAGAAACAGGAAGAAAAGCAATGAGAGAGCAGTTTACTGAAAAAATGATTCAAAAAAGCATCGCTTTACTGGAAGCGAAACCCGAATTATTCGAGCAATTTATGGTGTTTTCAGTCCGTAAAAACGCAGAGGATGATAAAGCTTATATTCAAGATTTGTTTAGGTTTTTCTATGAGCAAGACGTGATACGTCCAGAGTTGATCCTTGATAAGACGCACGTGTTAGGTCGCAATCTTTTAGCCAGTATTGAGCAGTTCAATCTATTTAAAGCGGCGTTGATTGAGTATCAGAATGCCGAGCAAATCGGTTTGTATCTCGCTCAATACGATTTGGGATTGAGTGATTGGATTTTCAACACGGATGCACAGGCGATGAAGCTCAATCCAGACAGGAAAAATGACTTAAACCTCAGTTTACTCAACAACAATGTCGTTATTGGAACTGATATTGATATTTCTTTGCTTGACCCGTTTAACAACAGCGACCCTTTTCTGGCTCAATTCAACGATAGACCATTACCAACCTGTGATTTCTCTTCTTTCTATCCAGCGGAATGGAATAACGGGGTATTGAGCTTGTCTGCTGTTGCTGATTTAGCTTGGAAAGGTGAAGAAACACCTGTCCATATTTCAAAGCAACTTCAAGTTTACAGGCAACGACAAACGCAGCTTGTTGAGTTGGATAAAAAGATTAAGCAATTAGCACAGCCCGTATTTTGTTCGCATTACTATCAAGAAGGAAAGTCTCGACCTTTCGCTATTCCAGAATTGATTGGCAGTATTGACCATATCGTGCTCGATAAAATCCCAAGCAGTGACGAACTTCTCAATGCTTTACTGGCTTGTCAAAGCAAGCATATCAGTGCTTTTCCTTATACTGATCAAGGGTTGGCAAACTTGAAAAAAGCAGTAGCGGTGATTGAACGTGATCAGTTGTTCGATGTGAATGCGGTGACTTTCTCGAAGAAGATAGACCAACGTGTGATTGACGCAGTCTACACACCAGAAAAATCACCACTTAAAGAAGAGCCGTCTTGTGTCTTTAATCTTGATCGAGAATACCAAAATGAATTGGACAAAATCAGAGAAGAGATTACTCATATCAAGCAAAACAAACTGGCAGCGCAGCCGAATCAGATCTATCCAAGGATGAAACCGTGACAGTATTAGAGCTGCTGACACTGAGTTATTTTAGTCCTGTTTTTGGGGCTGATATGGAGCGTGTAGAAACTCAAAGACAGAGTGAAGAGGCTTTCATTCAAGCGTTTCTAGCGGCAAATCAACCTTTCGTGAACAGTATGTTTGAGCAAGTATTAAAACGAGTGGAAAGCGACCTTTTACTGCACAATAAAGCCGTGGATCAATCGTGTTTAGCAGAGGCGATGAATGTGGTGTTCGATACCTATTTACATTGTCAGTTTGTGCTTCAAGACAAACCGCTCTCATACTGGTCGCAATATCGAGAGCAGGACGCAGAAACGCTTTTAGACAGATTATTGAGCGATCTTGCCCTGACGAAGCTATATGTGGCTTGTGAGAGCGTCGTGCAGCAAGCATTTTTACTTCCTGTCTCTAAACAACCTAAAAGCTGCAAACCACGCTTAAAACGAAAACCCTAAATGCTCTACTGTGCATTGGTGGTATTCAGTTCGATTCATAGCCTGAGATAAACAGGCTTTAATGATAAACAACTCAGGAAGCGTAATGCGTAGATTGTCCCTTTTAAAGCACGAAGTTGTATTCGTGAAAATCAAATTAAAGCTCATTGCCTCTAAGACTAGTGTTTCAAAATCACGGTCAGTCTCGTGCTGGTAAAAGGATTGAAACTGCTTATAGATTGCGTCTAAGCAATAGGCATAATCCGTCTCGTTCTGGTAGTAAATGGCTTTGAGAAGGCTTGTTACAGAGCGATAATCTATCCCGACAAGACGCAATTCTTGTTTGAAGCGTTTCCATAGCCCCGTATTGGCTTTAGCGTATTGAATTGCTGCAAGCAATGGTTTGGCATAGACGCTTAAAACGATATGAAATCGAGAGTGTTGCTTCACCATTAAATCAAACACCTCGTCATGGCTGTAACTGCGATTGATATCAATGCGAGTATCTTGATAAATCTGTGAGGTGAGCCTTTGATATTCATTCGCTTGCGCCTTTCGTGCTTCTCGAAAGTGCTTTTGGTTACTGGCTGTGCGACGTTTTTTCAATTGGAGCTGCCAATATTGAGTCAGTCCCGTTAGATAAACCACGTGTCGGTATTGTTTGAGAAACGCTGAATAATCTTCACCTGCAATGACATATAAGTGTTCTATGTCGAGAATGGACGTGTAGTTGTTCAGTTGATTTAGCAGAGGCTTCACTTGTCACCTCGCTTCAATATCTCTTGAATGATTTCGCTGACTTCTTTTTCATAAGCAATGGCTTGCTGGACTTGATACTGGTGCAATAGCGGTTTAAAAAACTGTATTAAAAATAGTGAATCAGCGTCGGAAACCGAATCACAACTGAGTAATAGGCATCGGTAATAAGAATGTCTGATAATTGGCAGTTGTGGCTTTGAGCGGAAAAACTGGCGATTGAAACTCTCTTTGGGTATTCGCTGCTTCTTTAACGCTTGTTCAAACAGGCTCTTAAAGTCGCTGTCATTGATAATGAAATTAATCACGCTTGATACGTCACCGTTATGTAATTCATCCTCAATCTGATTTAGTGTGTCATTCATTACTCCTCCTTCCATTGGCTCTCTATATCTCTTACCACGCCTAAGTTAATTTGCAATATTTCAAGGCTGTGGTAAGTCGATGGTATGGAGTTAAGACAGGGAGAAAGGTATGAGTAGGCAGCGATTTTTTAGTGAGATAGAGCAACTAAACCAACATAAAGATTTTGAAGGTTTGACGGTAGAAGAGAGAAGCAATTATGAGTTGGTGATCACTCAACTGCCCGACAAACTCAAAAACGCACAATCAGCAACGGGTGTGAAACAGAGGTTAGTTTCGGTTGTTCAAAAGCTTACGCAACTTTCTCAACGATATGATTTACCTTTTGTCGTGCAATATTCAAAGGTAGACATTGACCTTATATATCAGCAGATAAAACAGAATCACTTTGCCTTATTCCATTTTAATTCTTCGTCACCGATGCCAAGTCGCTGCACGTTCACTGTCACGAGTGAGTTTTTAAAAGGCTGTCGTGACTATCTTCATATAGATTGGAGAAGGGCTTTTACAGCGGATTTATTGCGTTTTGAAGGGCAAACGCTGACGCTGATTTCTGAGGAGGGGGAGCTACTTTCCAGCAACGATGATCAAGGCGAGAGTATTAAGATTGAAAATCAAACGCTCTATGCGCTTATGTATGTGATTAATAAACACTGCGATATCCACTATTGGGTTAATCATATCCTGCCTGTTGAGGTTCGTCTGGCTATGGAACAAGGAGCGAAGCGTCAATTAGAAACGATAATAAAGCCGCTGCGAGATATGCCAGAAATCACGAGACTGTATCAACAGTCGCAGTTTAATGTGGATTTGAATGTGTTTTGTAAAGCGGTGATCTCTGCTATCAGCGTTATTCCAAGTTTCAATGCGCTTGACGATTTGCGCTTAGACAAAAACAAACAAGCTTCTATTGATGCGGTGAACACTGCATTAGATTGCATTGGCTGGGAGCAAAGTATGCTGGCACAAGATTTCAAATCAGCAGTAAGGCTTTATCAAGCGTGGGTTGAGCTTCTGGCGTTCAAGCTTAGTGAATACTTGGAGGCCTATCATAGTGAATGCTTTGATAAATCGATGTTTATCATACAGCAATACTCTAAGCCCAAGCCGAAGAAGCGTTAACACGACGAAGTTTTAGTTATCGTTGTAACCAAACTCCTTAGAGGCTAATACGTTCTTCCAATATGCCTCTCTTGATAATATTTCGTCCTTGGTTTTATGTGTATCAGCGATCTCTAAAATAGAGTATTGAAAATTGTCAGCGTATTTCATTCCTTTTTCACTGAGGAGTGAGTAAAGCTGGTTATTACCACCATGACCAGAGTAGGAGTAGTCACACCACCTTTGCCAAAGTCCGTTCTCACCTGTTGCGCTCCCCACGTAGAGTTTTCCAGTGGCAAGATCTGTGATCAGATAAATGCCTGAAACACTTGATAAAGCGGAACGCCAATCACTAATTTGTTGCCTAACAATAATGTCAAGGTGAGCCTTGGAAAGACTTGTGTGTTGATAACCTTGAAAACTCTCGACCGCTACTTTTTGAGCTGTAATTTCTTTTACTACGATATTTTCAGACCAGTTTTCGGCAATCAAATAAGATTGACGCCCTGAGCGAGTAAAGGACACTTTTAAGCGACCAGAATATGACTCAAACTCAGGAATCGATTTAGTCGTGTAGTCGTAATGATCTTCATTCCATATGCTTGATACTGACTCATAAACGCCAGCAAAAAGCCAAGTATTAGGTTCAGGTAGCTGGATCAGTGATACAATATAGTCTCGGTTAAAGTTTTTCTTTGATTGCCAAGATTGCCACTCTTCAAAATCACCAGCCAAATAAACGTCCAATGGGTTTTGGTATCCGTTCCAGACTGCCAAGTGTATCTTGCATTTTGTTGGTATGATTTCTGGGTTTACAGCTTGTATGAAAGTAAAGAGTTCCATTTAATACAATGACTTATAGTTTGTTTCATTAAGAGTAACATAAGTCGGTCTTGATTCGTTTCAAATGTGTGTTTTTTTGACCTCTGTCGTTTGATTTAATGTCTGACACTGCTGTTTTAAATAGGTTTTTTGAGCCTCTATTTGTATCGCTACTCTTTCTTTTTGTGCTTCACTAAGGCGAGATGAATCAAGCAAATGTAATCCTGTTGCGTTGGTGAATCTGAACTTATCAGGCGTCTTCTTACTGTATTTTTGAAAGTTCTTCTCAAAGCGTTTTAGCTCGGATTCTAACCTTTTGTCTATCATTGCTTGCAGCGTTTCGTCTTGTTCCATACCAGGGTAAGAGACTTGCACTTTTTCACTGTATTTGTCACCTGAGAAGATAAGTTCAACGTGTAAATGTCTCAGTGCTCCAACGTTTGCCCTCTTATTGACAGGGCTTATCACAAGGATTTCATCGCTGGCAAGTGACTTCGCTTCTTCAAGTAGCATAGCGTTCAGAAGTTTCGCAGAAGCCTGTGGATTAAGCATGCTGATGCTAATAATGGAATGATTTTCGTCTATGCGCTCAATATCAACCAGCGCACAGCCTTTCTCATTAAATAGTGTGGTGTGATCACCTTCTTCTCGAACTTCTATGCCGAAGTGATCAAACAACCGTCTATGACGCTCAATAGAGAAGTGTTCTTGATAGATATCATTAAATGGCTCACTAAGATTGACTGTCACCTGCTTACGGTAGTTAACGTGCTTTGGCATCAAGCTCATTAACTCCGTTTGATGCGCTAATATGTCGGCGGCTTCGAGGCTGAAAGTATCGGCTAACGCCTTGCCAGATAACGCCTTAGAGCTAAACAGTGAAGCGTTGTATTTTGTCGCTCTGATAGTGGATAGCTTTGTGTTTGCAAGTTTGTGAAATGATAGGTGTTTTTGTTTGTTGAGGTTGATAACAATACCTGTGTTGAGACAACGTTGATAAAACACACAGAAAGCGTCTTTTTGAGCTTGATTATGTTTGCTTGGTGGTAATTGACGTAACTCTCTTTCTAACGCTGATTTCACGGCTTTAAGATTGTTTAGAAGCACCGTTTCCATTTTTTGAATGGTTGGCGTGCAGTGGCGTTGATGTTGCTTTTCAAAGTGCCACTGCTTGGCAAATTGGCGTAACGAACGTTTTAAAGCTCGATTAACAAAGGTGTCGATATTCAGTGCAAGTCCTAATCCTTCCTGTTTTATTTCAACATGGTCGTTGGATAGGGCAGACAGTAAAATCCCCATTTGTTGAAGTGTGTTGATTTTGGCAGCGAGTGGCTCATTACTCTCTAATGTGGCATAAATACGCTGTTCTAACGCTCTAAAATCCGCCCTCACTTGTCGCCAGTTTTCAGATCTTTTTAAGAGGTGAGACAGATATTTTTTTCTATGATTAGCCCCTGTCTGTTGTGCTTCTCCACTGGCTATACCTTGTTCTAATAATGGGAACTGTTTTTCAATCTGTTTATGTGCAATGCGCTTTGTTTCATAGAAAAAGCGTGGGTTCATGTATCGCTTTGTTACAGGGTCGTATGCGTGGCTATAGAAATGAATGTGTGGGTTGGTTTCATCTTCAATATGAAAGTTTGTAACAAGTTCAATCTCTTCTGGTCTGGTTTTGCTGCCTTTGATTTTTTGCTCTTTTTTGATCTGGTTATAGTAGTTCGCTAAGAAGTGACGAGTCATAGTTTCTATGGCTTGCTTGACTCGCTCTACATTGTTGTTTGATGCTTGTAGTAAGCGTTGGTACTCGTCTTGGATAAAGCTCAGTGAACCCTGATAATTAAAGAGATTTTTTGTATCTAAACATTCTTGATACTCGTCGAGTTGATTGGCTTTACGGCTACGTTTGACGTAGTTTTGAATAATATAGCGGTGTTGACTCAGGCAATAGTCATTGACTAGCGTTGATAAGTCCGCTCGATTCAGTGTTGTGCCTTTATGACTCAGTAACAGTCCCAAGTTAGGTTGAGACGGATCAATTGAAAAAGATAAGTCTGAGCGTTTTAGGCTGTAACGTTTGGTCTTCTTATCAGTGATAAGATAAAGGATATGGTTGCTCAGTGAGCCTGTGTTTTTGCCTCTTCTTTTGTTGTCGCAGCTAAAAGCGACTTTCTTCATTTTTACAATCATCAATAAACGTCCTTGTTTACCGATGTCATACCATTAAACGTTTTCTTGTCAATGTGTTAGCGATTTTTGCAGTGTAAGAGCGGCAAACTTTACTTGCTGCATTAACTTAATGATTTCTTCTCTATCGGGTGAGATATGACAGTGCTTAATGGCTCGATTCAGTTCGCTCATAACTTGGTGAGTAGAAGTGGAAGCGGAATTAGATTCGTTACTGATAACGGCAAATCTCGCTGATTTAACTAATGTGGCGAGCTTTTCTATTTGTGTCGGTGACGTTTGATTTGAAAAAGTGCTTTTTAACTGGTTTAACCCTTGGATCAGCGTGTGCTTTTCTTTTGCTTCGAGCGGTAGCGTGTCGATTTGAAAATGCGCTATGTTGATTATTGATACCGCTTCTTTTTGAGCATTGGTAAGAGAGAAGGGTAAAAACTGCGACATTGAGCGGTGAAACGCCTGTTCATTGTAAATCGTGACTCGACGTTTTGTTCGTCTACTTTTTGAAGCCAGTGCTTTATCAATTTCAGAAAAATGGTTGGCTATGAAAACGGAGTTTTTATCCAGTGGTTTGGGTGTGTGATTCACTTGTTCAAAGTCTGATTTGATTAAAGCGTCGTTGAGTAAATGGAGGTAGGTCGGTAAAAAAGCTTGGTCATTGACCGTCAGCGATTGAGCGGCTTGAACGAGAGCCTCAACACTATCAAACCCCTTTTGATTAAAACCAGAGTTTACCGATCTTGACCAGCCTGAATGAAAGGTGTCATTTAAGTGCAAAAGTTGTTGTGCGTTAGGGCGAAATAACGTTGATTGTGGGACGGTTTTCTCATTATTTTTAACTTGCAAAATCAGCAGGTCATTTTGAAATATGGCATTGATAAACTGCGTCTTGTATTGATAACCGCAACGCTCAGTCAGTTGAGCGAGATAGGCTTCAAAATCTTGATTCGTCGTGTAGTGGAAAAACATATCTCACCTCAGAAATAGCGTTTTGGGGCTATCTGCGAGCGGTGAATCGTTCGAGGTGTATCGAGTGTTGGTAAGACTCGGTTAAACAGTGGCAGTTCACTGTGATATTGACGAAGTTGAGTGTTAAGTTTTGGTATGGTCGTGGTGTATTTAAGATCGTGGTTTTGAAACAGTTTCATAATTCTCCTTTATTATCTTATATCTACTTCATACCACACAATGAAGCTTTAGCAAGTGCATTAACTCTTAAACGACTGGTAAGGAGTCAACCATTTTTAAAATGTGTTGGTTGGGTTGGCTGCGATACGCTCACGCAGTGACGGGCGTAACAACCCTTGTCTTGCAATGGTTTTTGATAATGGTATTGATAGCTTTTTACTTTGCTTTGGAAGAATGGTTTACGCCCGAAATGATCTGGCTGTAGTGTATGATAAAGTGTCACTTGCAGGTGTAGGACGGTTAAACTGGCTGAGTGATTCATAGACAAACTCGGTTTAGTTTTTCATAATTACCGACCTTTTTATCTTAGTAAGAAATACCATGTCCGAAGTAACGATCATTGATAAGCAAAACCTCATTACCACTTTAAAACTGATGCTTGAACCAACAAGAACAGAGAGACACGCCACGCCTGATGTATCGTGGGTTGTGCCAATGGTAAGAGATGTGCTGTTAGAAGAAATGATTGTTCATACACGAGGTAATCAGACAAAGGCTGCACGTCATTTAGGAATGAACCGTGGCACATTACGCAATTATCTCGCCCAGCTTGACGAAGTGCGTTTCCGCTAACCGCTCTTCATACTCACAAAATGCCATGATTTAGGCTCAAAGTAGCGGTTTAGGTGCTACGAGCCACTCAACCTTCGTTATGGCTCAAAATCGTTTAAAATAAGTCATTGCGTAGCGGTGCTTCGAGCGATTCAGTATTAGTGGCGTTTTTATCCCACTTTTGACAAAGCAAAAGTCATCGACTCTGCGAGTCTTAATCTCTGGCTCAACGTAGAGGCATGGATTGTGTTTTTCTTTTTCCAGCCACCGAGCGCAGCGAGTCAAAGAGAGTAAAACGGGTTGGTGCTGCAAGACTCACCTTCGAAATACGATTTGACCGTCAAACCTTACCTTTCTTTTCAAGCACAACGGGAAAACCTGACTAGGTCAGTTTTCTTATAGCTTAAAAAAACTATTTTTAAATACTCGATAGAGGATTTAAATGAGTTACATTATTAAGGTGTAGACACTTCACCACAAATGAGCGTCGTTACAGCGGACAGTTTAACAGTCCCTGGTGACAGTGCTCCAAACACTCATTTGAGCCTTTGCCTCTTGATCCAGCATTAAAATATTTTGTTGTGATTATCTTCACTTCTGCTCTTGATTTTTATTTTAGATATGGCATCACATTAGGAGAAAAGCACAAATAAGAGGCAGTTCAACACGATTGAAAATTGACAGTAAGTTGTTATTTTAAAAGGAAAAAATCTAAATAAACGCTCTTTGTCTTGTGACTTTTTACCACAAATTAAATATGGAGAGCCACATTATGAGCACAATAAACACAGGAGGATCTGAAAAGAAAATCTTAATCGTTGATCGAAGGTTGATTCACACCTATATCAACCCAATTCAGCAACAACTCTTGCCGCCTGACCAATCCATTAAATGCCTGAAACTGGCGTTTTATCTTCTGCACGTGAACCAATTGCAGAATTATTTAAATCACACCAACGTGGTTGAGCACTCTTCAGTTTCTATACAAGAGCTAGGTCGCTTCTTTCAGACTAATCACAATGTGATCCGAGCCGAGTTAAGGAAGGTTAATCACCCTTTGGTGCACATTAAATCGGTGAGTCATACACAAGTACATTTTTCAGTAGACGTGAGTTTTTTTGATTCGGTCAGAGCTATCAAAGAAGACTCAATGAGTGATAAGAAAAAGAAGAAAGAGCAGTCTTATTACATTGATTTAGAGTCTATGAAATCTGAACGTTCAGTGACTCCAATGGTGCTGAAATGGTTTAAGCAGTATTACAAAGAGCACACTGCATTAGACCGAGATTTTTTGTTTCAACTGTTGGGTTTTCCTTGTGGCACGGCAACGCAGCGAAAAAATGCGGTGCGCACTTTGAAGCGTGCAGCAGAGCCGTTGGGTTATCAGTATGACTGTTTTCATTTTTGTGCTGAAAAAGCGGCACAAACATTACGAAAAACAAAACCTAAAAAAGCGGATCGCTTTGACAAATACGTGTGTCACTTTAAGCCTAAAGCAAAACCAGAAAGCCTAGTTCCGACTCTGCCTGAATCTATGTCACAAGCGGTCATTGAAGACTGTGACGAGGATATAATTTCGCTTTACTACGCTTATGATCAATTTACCCAAGAAAACCCTGAGTCAGACGTTTTTTGGTGATTGGAAGTTGGTTCACAATGAAGGAAACTCCTCCGATTAGGTTCTAACGAACTTCAGCCCAGACTTTTGTCCACTTACATTCGGCCAATGTGTTTTGGACTAAGAAAACGAATGATTGTTAGAGGGGGATACTTGTTTTTACGTAATGATTTCTATCTCATTCTCTAGTATAATCTGCTCAATTTTTTTGAACTTGTCTTTTGGCATAAACAGTAAAGAAAACATAATGTTACCTATTCTAAATGCTCTAACTATCGCCCTGCAATCAGATGAAAGACTTGTTATAGACGGCAAGCTTGCTAAGAACAAAATCGTTGAACTGGCTTTGAACCTAGATCCTTCGCTACTGAAACTGCTCTTGTCTGATGATCAGTTAAAAGGTCATTTCTTCCAAGATGTTGATGGTATGTTGATTTTCGACAAAGTGGCTTTTCAACGTTTTGTAAACAACAAATCATTCCTTCCTGATAGTTTCACACAGTTCAAGAACAAAATTGGTCTTTCTGTAGACAGTCACTACCTGAACGAATCTAATGATGTGGTCATTACATGGCCATATAAAGACTGTGTTCTTGAGGGTGGTCAGACAAGAGAAGACCAAAAGCGTAGTGAGGTATTTTGGAATGAAACTCTCGCACCAGAGCAGGTTGATACTCTTCTTGCGCCAAAAGCACTTCAAAACTTTGTAAAGTATGATACAGAGGGTGAAAATAGCGAGTTTCAATTACAGGACAATGATAACTTAATAATAAAAGGTAATAACCTTCTAGCTCTTCATACATTAAAAGCAAAGTTTTTAGGAAAGGTTGACCTTATTTATATTGATCCTCCTTTTAATACTGAAAATGATTCATTTCGTTATAATGACAAGTTCAATCGTTCGACTTGGCTAACGTTTATGAAAAATAGACTTGAAATTGCTAAGGAACTACTGAACCAAAATGGAACGATTTATGTTCATATTGATCATAACGAAGGTCATTATCTAAAGGTTTTAATGGATGAAGTATTCGGTGAAGAAAACTTCAGAAATGAAATTATTTGGCGTTATAGCGGTTGGAACAAAAAACTCAAGAATAACTTTGAAAGAAGGCACGACACTATATTCATGTATACCAAAAGTGATAGTGCTTATTTTGCTTCTTATTTTGAACCATATGCAACTAAAGAAGAGTACCTAGCGACCAGAAAACAAAAGCTTTATACGGATGAAGATGGTAGAGAATACACGTTAGATACAAGAGATGGTGGTAAGCGCAAGTCAAAAATTTATCTCGAAGACTCTATGAAAAGAGGAAAGGTTGTCGATGATGTATGGGCATTAGATAAATTAAACAATTCAGCTAAGGAAAGTGTAGGCTTCACTTCTCAAAAGCGTGAAATTCTTTTGGAAAGAATCATCAAAGCTTCCTGCCCTGAAGGTGGTATTGTTCTCGACTATCATCTTGGTAGTGGGACTACAGCCGCCACAGCGCACAAATTACATAGGCGATACATTGGCATCGAGCAGATGGACTATGTAAATGATATTGTTATAAAACGCTTGAGTGGTGTTATTGAGGGTGATTTAGAAGGTATTTCTAAAGACGTTAACTGGCAAGGTGGCGGTTCATTTGTTTACTGTGAACTGGCTGAACTAGCTTCGAAATACTCAGATCGAGTAGAGCAAGCTCAAAGCTCAGAAGAATTAATTTCAATTTGGGACGAACTAAAAGAGAGTTCAAATCTCTCTTACAAAGTCGATCCTAAACAGTTTGACAAAAACATAAACTCTTTCAATGAACTTTCTTTTGACAACCAACAACGTTTTCTTATTGAAGCAATTGATAAGAACCAACTTTACGTCAATTACTCAGATATTGACGATGAAAGCAATGGGATCTCTGAACAAGATAAGAAATTCAACCAAGTGTTTTACGGAGCATAACGATTATGACAATGCTTCACGAGACTTTAAGTACTCTTAAAACAGCGTTTGGTGAAAACGTTTTTTCTGATCTTGTGCCTGATTATATCAAAGATAACCTGAACCCAAGTTTTGAAATGCGTCCATACCAAAAAGAAGCGTTTGGACGCTTTGAGTTCTATCTTGATAAATACCAGAATAAACCCAAAAATGAACCAATAAATGTGCTGTATCATATGGCTACTGGTTCAGGTAAAACATTGATTATGGCAGGTGAAATGATCACGCTATACAAGCGTGGGTATCGTAATTTCATTTTCTTTGTGAATAGCACTAACATCATTAAAAAGACAAAAGAAAACTTTCTGAACAAAGGTTCTTCTAAGTATCTTTTCAACAGCACAATTAATGTTGATGGTGAACAGGTAAATATAAAAGAAGTTGATAACTTTGCAACGACTAATTCAAGTGACATAAACATTGTGTTCACTACGATTCAAGGTCTTCACGCTGTAATGCTCAACCCGAAAGAGAACGCTCTTTCAATGGAAGATTTTGAAGATAACAAAGTTGTTTTGATTTCTGATGAAGCACACCATATTAATGCTGAAACGAAAAAGAAGAAAAGTAAAGAAGAACAACATTCTGTAGACAGTTGGGAAAATACAATTAGAGAAATTTTCTCAGCAAACAAATCTAATGTTATGTTAGAGTTTACAGCTACAGCAGACATAGCAGATCAAAAGATAAAAGAAAAATACGAAGATATTATTCTTTTTGATTATCCTCTAAAGAACTTCAGAGAAGATTTATACTCTAAAGAAGTTAAAGTGTTACAGTCAGATAGTGAAGCTTTCCCAAGAGCTTTACGTGCAATTATATTAAGCCAATATCGCCGTAAGGTTTTTGAGAAACATAAACTTGTCATTAAGCCAGTAATATTATTTAAAGCAAAAACTATCGCTGATAGTGCAGCTTTTCATAATGAGTTTTTAGACGCTATTGAAAAAATCGGTGAAGAAGATTTAGAAGCAATCAAAAACACTTCTAAGGAAGGTGATGTAATTTATACCGCTTTCCAATTCTTTGAAAATAATAATATTACGTTAGAATCTTTAGCATTAGAGCTTCAAGAAGATTTTTCCGTAGAAAAAACAATTGAAGTAAATAGTAAAAAAGCTGAAACATACCAAATTGAACTTAACTCATTAGAAGATTCTGATAATGAAATACGTGCAATTTTTGCGGTAGATAAGCTTAATGAAGGTTGGGACGTTCTCAACCTCTTTGATATTGTTCGTTTATACGATACTCGTAACAAATGGGGCAAAACCGCTACACAAGAAGCACAGTTGATTGGTCGTGGTGCTCGTTACTGTCCTTTCAAAGTTGAAGATGAACAACCACTATACCAACGTAAGTATGACATTCTAGACGATACTGTAGAAGCGCACGAACTTAAGATTTGTGAAGAGTTGTATTATCATTCAGCTCACAACCCTGAATATATCAGCGATTTAAACATCGCACTTCAAGAAATCGGTATCAAGCCAAAAACTCGTAAAGAGCTTTCGCTAAGAGTAAAAGATAAGTTCAAAGAAACTTCGCTTTATAAATCTGGTTTGATTTATGTGAACAAGCGAGTTTCCTATGATCGTTCAAAGGTTAAAGGTCTAGACAGTTCTATCATAAACACTAATTACTCTTATGCCATTAAGACAGAGCACTCGAACGAACTTACAATTTTTGAAAGTGCTACAGTTAAACATCTTAAGGTAAAAAGAGAACGTGTTAATTTAATTGATGTTGGTAAACACATCGTAAGAAAGGCAATGGCTACCATTCCTGCTTATAAATTTAACGAACTTAAAATATTGTTCCCAAGTTTGAAGACAATAGACGATTTTATTGTCTCAAAAGATTTTTTAGGCTCGATAAAAGTTGAGATTAGTGGGCGAGAAGATATTTTAGAAAATGTCCCACAAATTGAAAAGTTGAAACTGTGTAAGAAAGTTCTTGGTAAGATTGCTGAACAGTTAAATGTAAATCGTATTGATTACGAAGGAACAAAAGAATTCACACCAAAAACCATTAATGAATTGTATGATAAGGATAAGATTCTAAACATATCAAATGATGGTTTGACAGAGCAAGAGTTTGGTATTGCTCAAAGTGAAACAACTAATGAAGAACTTTCTTTAGATCTTTCAGATTGTGATTGGTTTGTCTTCAATGAAAACTATGGAACTTCTGAAGAAAAATATTTCGTAAGATACCTAGACTCAATGATCGATGACCTTAAATCAGTTTATGATGATGTATATTTGTTAAGAAATGAAAAACATTTCAAACTTTACACATTTGATGATGGTCGTGCTTTCGAGCCTGATTTCTTATTGCTTCTAACTAAGAAAGAACAAGAGCTTGAACTCACTTATCAAGTATTTATTGAACCCAAAGGTTCTCATTTATTTGAAAATGATGCGTGGAAACAAAACTTTTTGCTTGATTTAAAGGCCACACACCAAATAGAGCAAGTATGGCAAGGTAAGGAGTTTATTGTTTGGGGGATGCCATTCTATAACTACCAGTCTTCAAAAGAAGATTTTTCACCAGAGTTTGAACAACTATTGAGATAATTCTGTCTGCAATTCGAGCAGTTTTAGGCACTCAACTCAATTGAGTGCCTTTTTTCTTCTGTTTATCCCTTTCGTGGCTTTCTTGGCTCTTCTATATAAGGTTTAAGCTTTAATGCCTTGGTCAGTGCTTTATGAAGGTGCTTATTTTTATAAACACTTTTTTTCATATCAATCAAGGGAAGGTGGTCTCTTGACAGTGTGTTTAGAGGAGCAAACTCTCGCCACAGTTTAAAAGGCGCAATTTGACGGATCTGATGTTCCGTTAACGGCTCATACCTATCAATGGCGGTTTTCTTAAGAGTGATTCGATAGTCTTTACCGTATCTCCCTAATGTCTCGTTATCAATCTCATGCCCCATAAGCTCGGCGGTCATTGCAGGGTTCTCTTCCCGTTGTTTACGTTCGTCGGCAAACGTATGACGTAAACTGTGAAACGATTTCCCTTCTTCTTTTATCTCTAATGCCGTTAAATAGCGATCAAAGGCTTTACTGGTGTTATGTCCATAACCGTCACGACCTTTGACAATATCAGGGAAGAGTAGGTCAGTTTTTAGCTGCCTGCGTTTATATAAATCCTTTAAGTGCTGCACATATTTAATGAAGCCAAGGCGGATCAGTGTTTTGTGAACGGGTACTTGTCGGTGACTATTGATGGTTTTAAGGGTTTTATCGTCGTCATCGTTAAAGTCAATCAACCACGTGCGGTCTTCGGTGTAAATGTCGCTGATCCTTAGCTGGGATAGCTCCGGAACGTGTCAACCTGTTTTGCACCACCCGGAAAATAATTAAATTGCATTTCTCGTGACGCTGGATAAGGTTGGGAAATTCACACCTTTTTCTATCACTTCACTATCAGCATCTTCCGGTACCGGATTAATACTCACTTCTTTGGCTGGCATCGCGACTTTGGGGGCACCTTTAGCAAAACGCTCCGGGTGTGCAGCATAAGCGGCATCAAGACCCGCCTGACGTGTCACTGCCTCCTCTGTATATCTTCCTGTAAAAACATGCTCCGGTGTAAAGCCACCTAACTGGCTGTGATAATGACAGGTGTTGTACCATGTTACATAGTCCTGACACCAACGATTCGCATGCCCATAATCTTCAAAACGACGGGGATAATCTGGTTGATATTTGAGTGTTTTAAATTGTGATTCACTAAATGGGTTGTCATTACTGACCCGCGGACGACTGTGGCTGGCGGTGACTGCAAGCTCAGACAGCAAATCCAGATAACAATGGGCAGTCATCGGCGCGCCTCTGTCCTGATGAAGGGTTAAACCGCTTGATTCAAGGTCATAACGGGTGATTGCTTCTTCCATTAGCTGGGATGCTAACGCACTGTTTTCCTTGCGCGATAGCATCCAGGCAACAATGTAACGGCTAAATAAATCCATCACGACATAAAGTGATAAATATTCTCCCCGCTTTTGAGTGGGTAATTTGGTGATATCCCAGGTCCAGACCTGATTGGGATGTTGAGCCACCAGACGGGGAACCATGTGAGACTGCGCTGGCCGCTGTGCCCGGCGTTCACCATGAAGATTATCTTCACGTAAGAGCCGGTGCATGGTGCTGACTGAGCACAGATATTGCCCTTGCTGCAACAGGTCATAATAAATCTGCACCGGCGGTTGGTTACAATAAGTTTCACTGAGCATCACCGATTTCACTGTTTCTCTTTCTGTATCGCTTAATGCTCTGGGCTGGCGCGCGTGTTTCCGGGAGCGGTGAATCCGGGGCAAAGGGCCACAAAACTGAACACCCCGGATATAACGTCTTAATGTATTGCGGTTGACGTTAAGCACCTGGCAGGCGAGCCTTTGGGAGACAAATGCAGGTAAGGGATGTTGCGCCAGCGTCATGATTTGTTCTCTTGTTCCATCGCTTCTATCAACGCCAAGGCTTTTTTTTGGAGCGAGAGACAACCGTCTTTTACCTCAATCTGATGACGAAGACGGGCGTTCTCTTTCTCTAAGAGCTCAATGCGTTTTTGCTCGGGAGTTTTTGCTGACGCAGGACCGGGGGCTGATTTTTCGAGCCCTTTGATGCCGTTCTCAGCGAATTCTTTCCGCCATTGTGAAAGCTGATTTGAGTAAAGCTTTTCCCGCCGGAGTAAGGCACCAACCTCGCCATGTTTACAGGCATCGGCCTGTTGTATAATGGAAAGCTTGTATTCGGTCGTAAAGATACGGCGGGTTTTCTTTTCCAGCTCCGGAGAGGGATTGACCTGCGGCTCAACCGTTGTGTTCTTTGGCATCATGAACTCCTTTTTCACCCTGATTTGTATGTTATCTCAAAAGCGGGTGGTTCAATAGCAGGTTGACACACAGGGGCTCCCCTAATCGAGCACCAAGATAGAGTCCGAGTAACGGCAGCCAATGTTCATAAGTTCGGTTGTGCTTACCGTCCACGTATTTAGCGGAATTAAAAATCAATGCCAGCTCTTTGGGCGTAAATCGCTCACGTTGCTTTTTCGCCTGACGACGCTGAACTTTGTCTTTGACACGCATTCGTTCAAGAATGTTCACTTGCATATATTTACGCTGAACTGCCCAAATAAAGACACTCTTTAATCTTTCGAGGTTCTTGTTGACGTTCGCTGATTTCATTGGCTCAAACGTGCCTTGCATAGCCAGCAAGTCGTCAATGGACTTATCTTTAAATGCCTTCAATTTCTTTCGGTTTGGAGGCAGTTTTCGCAACGTTTCTATATAAAGGTTAGCGTGCTCATACGTGAGTTCGTCAACAAAGCGATCACCCACAATATCAATGAAGGTGTCGTAGAACGATAAGTTCGTGGTGTGCGTTTTTTCACTTTGCCACTCGCTACTTTGCTCGTCGTAGAACTTTTTGAACAGCTCAGAGACTTTCAGCATGGTTTTAGGCACAACCACAGGTTTAGAAAAAGGCTCGAAATCTTTCAAGGTGACGTCTTCGCCCTTTTCCAGTAAGGCAAGCAGTTTGACAAAGTTATGGGTATCGGCTTCGTTTTCCAGCGTAATGCCTTCTAAAACCAAATCCTCTTTCGGATGGTCGGGCAAATCGGTTCGAAGGGAAGGGGCGTCATCGTGAGCCATATCACTTTTTAACAGCTCAACGACCGTGTGCGAGGCGTTTTCTCTGATCTTCTTAGCGTGGTTTTTTAGTTGATTTGGGCTGGACGGGGGCGGTTTTGGCTTCTGTCTTTTAACGACCATACGAGCAATACTGACCGACGGCTCGGCTGCTGAACGACGCTCATTGGCTGCGCTTTGTTCCTGATAAGTGAATCGCTCCTTAAAAGCGATCTGCTCGATATATGGTGTGGGATCGGACAACGACGGGGAAGAGAGAAGATCAATAATCGCAATAAAGCGATTGATTTTATCCACGTTACTTAAATCAATATCAGAAAGCGTCAACCCCTCTAAATCTGGGAAGGTGTTAAAAGCGTATTTGATTCGACCTTTTCTTTCTAACAGAGAATAGAGTTGCTGAGTAAATTGTTGATCGAGTATGGCTTCTTTGGTGCGTTGTTCGAGCATCAATTGACGCTTCATTTCGGGATCTATGTCTTTGAATACGGTTAACTCTCTTTCCATAGATTGCTGTCGCTCCCTAATTTGGGTAAAGAGCAAATCAAACATCACCTTATGCTCTCTTGCTTTGACGAGAGCGTCGGCTTTGCATTTTGTGTGAAGACTTATTTTCACTTCTTTTTTTGCTCTGGGTATGAGCGTTATGATATCTAACGGGGTGCGTTGACGAAAGTAGAACGTGTGGTATCTGCCAACTTGAAGGTAGTTGAGTTTTTGCATTGTGTGTCTCACCTGTGTGGCTCACCTGCAAAATCGCCTAGTTTATCTCCGTTTGCTTGAAAAGTGGATACAAAAAAGGCTTGTAAATCATTGATTCACAAGCCTTTTTTCTTTCCAATTGGTGGAGCTGGGGGGATTTGAACCCCCGTCCGAAAACCATCCATCTTTGGCGCTACATGCTTAGTCGATCTTTAATTTCGCCACCCACCTGCGAACCGACACGCGAATGAATGACTAACCTGAATTAGATCTCACGCTTCATCTCTCAGGTGGGAGAATCCACGCCAGCTTGATTGGGTTTGACCTTCCTGATTCCCCGTCCTACAAGCGGAGGCTGGGGAGGAAGGGCTCTGAGCAGGTTATTAAGCTGCTAGTGCGTAGTTTTCGTCGTTTGCGACTATTTTTTTGCGGTTTGTTAACGAGGCCTACCGCACCTCGGCATGCTCCTCAGACTGCAGTATTCCCGTCGAATCCTGAATCAGCCCCTGAGTTGAAGAGGCATAGTACCAGAATTGTGATTGCTGTCCAGTGTTGCTGTGTTAACTGGTTAAGTTTAATTCGTTTTTCTGCTGCGCCTGTCTGGTTAATTGTTTTTGCACCCTCAAAGCAAGCTCCTAAACTTAATTTGTACCTATCGTATCCGGCTTTGCGGGTATTTGGGGGAAGAGGAGAGAGAATCTTATGAAATCATCTGATTGTAAATGCCGTTATCAATCTCCTGATGGATGGGAGTGTGATCAGGATGCCGGTGAATCTGGTTTATGTTACTGGCATGATCCAAACATCAATAAAAGCAAAGATAATGTGAAAGAGGAAGTGGAGGCCTGGGCTAAGTCTGGTCGTCCTCTGGATGGATTTCAGTTGGCAAGAACAAAACTTCGTGACATTAATCTGGTCAATCATGGCAATAAGGAAGGCTTTAAATGCCGGAATGCAGACTTCTATCGTGCAGACCTGACAGAAGCACACTGTTTTGGGCTGGATTTACGTGGTTCTTCTTTGATGAAAGCCAGGTTGATGGATGCAAACCTTCACTGTGCAAAGATTGAAGACTGTAACCTGTTGGGCGCAGATTTAACCCGAGCGAAGCTGGAAAATATTGACTGGGGGCGTTACCTGAAACAGGAAAGAGCTGCATTCGAAAGCCTGAAGATGAAAGATAAGGCCAGATCGGCCAGTTTGCTTCAGGAAGCTGAGGAGGTGTGCCGGAATATCCGTAAACAGTGTGAAAAGCAGGGGTTATTTGAAAAAGCCGGGTTGTTTTTTAAGAAAGAGATGCGGCTGAGACGTTATCAGATGCCATGTCTGAGCCTGAAGCGGTTTATTTCAAAAATTGTTGATCTGTTCTGTGGCTATGGGGAAGAACCGCTGCGGGTGGTATTTTTCTCAATTTTTATGATTCTCAGCTGCGCAGTGATTTACTTTGTGTTGGATACCACCTCTGACAGCCCCTTATATGCAGGGACAGAAGGGTGGTTGTTTTATGTGCTGGAGTTTATGAATGCGATCTATTTTAGTGTGGTGACATTTACAACGCTTGGATATGGAGATATTTCACCGGTAGGCATTGCCCGCTTCGTGGCTGCATTAGAAGCCTTTATTGGTAGTTTTATGATGGCGTTGTTTGTGGTGGTTTTTGTGAAAAAAATGACCCGATAAAACACCCGGATATCAGGCAAAACAATACACCAGAATCAGCGGCTGATTCTGGTGTATGCCGGTAAGAACGTTTTACTGATGTGATTGCTGACTAACGCAATCCGCTTTTCATCACACGGGATTTTTCACGCTGCCAGTCGCGTTCTTTTACATCGGCCCGTTTATCATGGAGTTTCTTACCTTTAGCGACGCCTATTTTCAGCTTCGCCCATGAGCGGGACCAATACAGCGATAATGCTGTCAGCGTCATGCCTTCACGATTTACCCGGCCAAACAAATTGTCCAGCTCCCGGCGTGACATCAGTAATTTTCTGACACGGACCGGGTCAGCGACAACATGCGTTGAAGCCTGTTGCAGTGGCGTGATAGTCATGCCGGAAACATATGCTTCTCCGTCACGCAGGAAGACGTAGCTTTCTGCAATGTTTGCTTTTCCCTGGCGAAGTGCTTTCACTTCCCAGCCCTGAAGAGCCAGACCTGCTTCAATTTCATCTTCGATGAAATACTCATGTCTCGCTCTTTTATTCTGAGCAATCGTATTGCTCCCTGATTTTGTGTTTGATTTTTTCTTTGCCATAGTGGGCGTATTATACGGGTTGGTTTTTACTTAGGAAATCCTTTTATTTGCGTTAGACCGGAATAAAAGTAAAATTAGCTTCAATCAATTCAATCGCTGGCATTTTATGACAGCAGACTGAACACAGGAGAATCAATGAAGCAGGTGAGTCGTTCGGCTTTGGTCTCTTTCAGCGCTGAACAGATGTTTAATTTAGTCAATGATGTCATGCGTTATCCGGAATTCTTACCCGGTTGTTCTGGTGCGAAGGTGATAGAAGCGACCGAAGAAACAATGGTCGCTTCGGTCGATGTCGCGAAAGCGGGTATCCGCAAAACCTTCACGACATCAAATCAGATGAAGTATGGCGAATTTATTTTACTGGATTTGGTTGAAGGTCCGTTTAAGACATTGCGGGGTGCATGGCATTTTACGCCATTAGATGAGTTAGCCTGCAAAGTTGAGTTGAAGCTGGAATTTGAATTTTCCAGCAAGATGATTGAAATGGCCTTTGGCCGGGTTTTTCATGAGTTAACCAATAATATGGTCAATGCATTCACGCATCGGGCAAAGCAGGTGTATGTATGACAGAAACAGCGTCCGGAATGATTCATGTTGAAGTTGTTTATGCGTTACCACATGAGCAGCGTGTGATGTCTCTGGTTGTCGATCAGGCAACTACTGTAGAGGAAATCATTCTTCAGTCAGGCATCCTGGCTATTTATCCTGAAATTGATTTAAGTAAAAACAAAGTGGGTGTATTCAGCCGGAATGTTAAGCTGGATACGACTGTCAGAGATCAGGACAGAATCGAGATTTATCGTCCGTTAGTTGCTGATCCAAAAGAAATTCGCCGGAAACGGGCAGAGCAGGCGAAAGCTACCGGTCATGCTGATCCGGTCACGGGTGGTAAGCCAAATCAGCTCAGAAAGGGCTGAAAGATTCAAAAAATAATGGCACAGATAAAAAGTCCGCAGGTGCGGACTTTTTACTGGTTGTTTAAATTGAAGTCAGGCCCTGAAATTAATGCAGGCCTTCAAAGAAATTATCACCGTTGGAGAAATCGCCAGCAATCTTAATCAAGCCACCATCTTTATCGAAATCCACAATCAGGTTTTTCTGCACAGGATCCTGATGACCTGCTACATGATGATAAATGTAATACCAGGTATCCGGATACCCACTTTCAACCAACATTGGCGAACCAAGAACATAACGAACCTGTTCCTTCGTCATACCAAACTTCAGACGGTTGACTGCTTGTTGTTCGACATAATTTCCCTGATTAATATCGATCCGGTAAACAAGCATATCGGAGATGGATGAACAACCGGCTAATAGTGATACTGCCAGCGGTAAAATCAAAAGGCTCTTCTTTAAATGCATAGGTTGCTAACTTATAAATCTATCTATATTTCAACAGTAGTGATAATAACAAGCTCAGAACAGAAGTAAAAGATTCTCTGTGTTCTGAGCTTATTCTGACTGCGATTTCTAAGTTTGGTTGCACTTATCTCAAAAGAAGTCTTTGTTAATGTGCGCCAGTTAACGAATTTATATGCCAGCGCATCAATTTAAGCCGCAATTAAGAGTTCTTTCGCATTGGCTAATGTGGTTTCTGTGATCTGACTACCGCCTAACAGGCGGGCAAGTTCTTCGATACGCTGGTGATGATCGAGTGTCATCATCTGCGTTTCTGTTTTTCCGCCTTTACTTTGTTTGGCAACAAACAACTGCTGATGACCACATCCGGCAACCTGCGGCAGGTGAGTGACACACAACACCTGGGTTGATGTACCTAACTGACGCAGCATCTTGCCGACAACCGCTGCTGTTGGCCCGCTGATACCGACATCCACTTCATCGAAGATCAGGCTTGGGGTTTCTACTTTCTGTGCGGTAATGACCTGAATTGCCAGTGAGATTCTGGAAAGTTCACCGCCCGATGCAACTTTTGAGATAGGTTGAAGTGGCTGACCGGGGTTGGTCGATACTTCAAACGTGATGTGATCAAAGCCAAGGGGAGACGGATGATTTTCGTCATAGCTGACTTCAATATGAAAACGGGCCTTCTCCATGCTGAGTTCATGCATACTCTGGCTGATCAGTTTATCTAACTCTTTGGCATAGCGGCAACGGGATTGATGAAGCTTTTCTGCCTGAGCAGTAAATGACTGATATTTCTGATTGACGGCTGCTTCTATTTCCTGAAGCCTTTCATCTGAACAGTCAAGCTGGTTACGCTGTTGCAACAGCGCTTGATGATGTTGATATAATTCTTCCGGCAAAACATGATGTTTGCGCGCCAGCGACATAACTTTGGAATAACGCTCTTCAATATAGGCCAGCTGTGCCGGGTCAACGTCAATGTTATCCAGGTATTGACGAAGTTCACTGTTCATCTCTTCCAGCTGTATCATGGCTTCAGCCAGCATGGCAGGCAGTTCCACCAGTTTTTCATCCAGCTCCGAGAGCTGAATTAAGTTATTGTTGACACTTTGCAGCAGGCTGACCGCATTGACTTCATCGCTCTCATACAAGCAATCAATTGCCTGCTGGCAGTTTGTGACCAGTTCGCCACTGTTGGTTAAGCGTTTGTGCTCCAGTTCCAGTTCAGTGAATTCTTCTTCACCCAGAGCCAGTTCATCCAGCTCTTTGATTTGGTAATCGAGTAATTGTAACTGAGCCTGATTTTGCTGGGTATTCGCTTTTAACTGCTCCAGTTCATTTCTGGCCTGACGCCAGTTTTGGTAGGTTGTCCGGGTCTTTTTCAGACGATCATGATGCCCGGCGTACTGGTCCAGCATGATGAGCTGATGTTCATTTTTCATCAGGTGCTGATGGGCGTGCTGGCCGTGGATATTAATCAGATGCTGACCCAGGTTTTTAAGTTGGGAAACCGGCACCGGGTTGCCGTTGATGAAAGCGCGGGAACGGCCTTCTTTGGTGATGGTCCGCCGGAGAATACATTCATTGTTGTCCAGCAGATCATTATCTTCCAGCCAGCGGCTTGCATGAATGTTGTCATCAAGAATGAAAGCGGCACTGACATCGGCTTTGTCTTCACCGGGGCGGACCATGCCAGCTTCAGCCCGGCCTCCGAGACATAATCCAAGCGCATCGATTGCGATCGATTTACCTGCGCCTGTTTCTCCTGTGATGGTGGTCATCCCCTGAGACAGTTCAAGTTGTAACGATTTAACGATAGCAAAGTTATTTACACTTAAGTGAGCCAACATTTTCACACCTGTATGTTTTACCAATACTGTATAAAGAAACAGTATATACTGTTTCTTTATACAGTAAAGTCATTCGGTGTTTTAATTTTAATCAATCTTGCCGGTTCTTTTTCAGAACAACTTGCTGGACCAGCCGAGTTTTTTACGTAACACGTGGTAATAGTTATAGTTTTCCGGGTGAATCAGATGCAGTGTCTGCGGGCTTCTGTAGATATGAACTTCATCACCGGGAGTGACAGGCAGAGACACCTGACCGTCACAGCTGATTTCCTGCGTACCTCTGTTATCCGGTGAAAGCTGAAGCTTGATATGACAGTGGCTGTCAACGACCAGTGGCCTTGCCGACAGGGTATGCGGAAACATCGGAACCAGTGAGATTGCGTTCAGGTTGGGTGACATAATCGGGCCGCCGCCAGAGAGCGAATAAGCGGTTGAACCGGTTGGCGTGGAGATGATCAGGCCGTCAGAGCGTTGGGAAAAAGCCAGCAGATTATCAATATGCACTTCAAATTCTATCATGTGGGCAATTTTTCCGGGGTGCAGTACAGCTTCGTTCAGGGCTGAGTTCCTGCTTTTGACCTGGCCATGGCGGTGGATTTCAGTTTCAAGCAGAAAGCGCTGTTCCTCGAGATATTTTCCTTCTAACACTTCGAGCAGCCGGTCGTGAAAATCATCAGGGCTCAGGTCGGTCAGGAATCCGAGATTGCCGCGATTCACGCCGATCACTTTGATGTCAAAGCGGGATAAAACCCGGGCTGCTCCTAACATGTTGCCGTCTCCGCCAACCACTATCGCCAAATCAGCATCTTTACCGAGTTTGACCAGTGGTTGAAAGCAGGACTGAGGAATATCGGCAAGAATCGTCTGAAGGCGATCGTCAATGAAAACTGAGTATCCCAGCTCTGTCAGCCAAAGATACAGCTCCCGGTGGGTCTGAATTGCGACCTGATCCCGGGGTTTACCAACGATAGCAATCACATTGAACGATTTTTTCATAATGTTTCCATACGAATTAGGCTTGAATCGGAAATCTTCATCCCCATAATAAAGGCAAGTTATACTTTTGTACGAATTTTTAATGTATTGAATGTTCAGGCATCAATACAGGATCATGAAACTCTGGAGATATCATGAGCAACGAAGAGAATAAAGTCAAAGAAGAAGATTTGCAGCAGGAGCCGGTAGCGCAGGATCAAACCGAGGCTGAAGTCATCGGTGGTGAAGCTGATATCGAGTGGAATGAGAGCGAAGCACCAGAGGCTGAAGAGCAGGAATCTAAAATCGCTCAGCTGGAAGCTGCGCTTCTTGCCAGTGAAACCAAACTAAAAGAGCAGCAGGATGCCGTTTTGCGCTCGAAAGCAGAAGTTGAAAACATGCGTCGCCGGAGCGAGCAGGAAATTGAGAAAGCGCGTAAATATGCACTGGGTCGTTTTGCTGAAGAGTTGCTGCCGGTTGTCGATAATCTGGAACGTGCCATTCAGGCGGCGGATGCGGAACATGAAACAGTGAAACCTCTGCTTGAAGGGATTGAACTGACCTATAAAACGTTTGTTGACACGATTGGTAAGTTTGGCCTGAAGCCGATTAATCCTGAAGGCGAACAGTTCAACCCTGAGTTACATCAGGCGATGTCAATTCAGGAAAGTGCTGATCATGAGCCGAACACAGTGATGTTTGTGATGCAGAAGGGCTATGAGCTGAATGGTCGCGTGATTCGTCCGGCGATGGTCATGGTCTCCAAGTAACCGGACTTGCAGCCGCTTTTAAAGAGCCCCGCGTTTTGTGCGGGGCTCTTTTGATCAGGCACCTGACCGGTCTTTACTCATCCGGTTCTTCAGTCTGAGTAATACAGTGCTCAGCCAGTGCCTGATAGGTTTCTGTCATGGTCTTAACGAAGTCACCGGCACTTTCGAACCGGCAAAGCGGTTCACCGATAACAACATCACAGTTAAACGGTACCAGTCTGGCCGTGCCTTTAGGAAGCGTTCGCCCCAGTCCACGCATGACGACAGGAATGACCCGGCAATCCTGACGGGCCTGAGATAAATGATAAATCCCTTTTTTAATCTGGCCAGTTTCTTCTGGCTTGCCGCGGCTGCCCTCCGGAAAAATAATCAGAATATGACCTTTATCAAGTGCCTGGTGGCATGCTGAAAAGATGTTGTCTCTGTCAGCTTTTTTCACCGAGCGACGGATGGGAATAATCCCGATGATATTCAGGGATAGCCACGCAATCACAGGGTTTGCCAGAAAGTAGTCGGCCGCTGCAACCGGCCGGACTTTATGTACCATTCGCAGCGGAAAGAGTGCCAGTAAAACCAATGTATCCAGATGGCTGTTATGATTGGCAGCAATAATCGCCGGACCTTTCTCCGGCAGATGTCGGCGTTGAATGATATTCAGCCCCAGTCCGATAAAAACCAGTGGTTTAATGATCAGCAGGACAAACAGTATTTTGAACAGATATGGCATTTCCGGCCTCAGTAATGAAGATAATAAATGTAATGAAAAAACAGCGGTGCGGTAAACATCAGGCTGTCTATCCGGTCAAGAATACCACCATGTCCGGGAATTAACCGGCCGGTGTCCTTAATCTGTAAATCTCGTTTAACCGATGAAATGACCAAATCGCCGATAAAGCCACTTAGTGCAATAATCACCCCTGCGCCCAGCCCCTGAACGGAGGTCAGCGGAGTCAGATAAGGGGCGGCAAAGAAAGCAATCGTGGAAATAGTCAACACGCCACCAATAAAGCCTTGCCAGGTTTTATTCGGACTGACTTTCGGCACAATTTTATGTTTGCCGAAGCATTTCCCCCAGACATACTGACAAACATCATTGAACTGGGTAAAAACCAGCAGAAAGAGCAGCACTCCCATAGAACCAGCATCCGGATTCTTGCCGGGCAGGACAAGCAGGTATGCCATATGGCTTATACAAAAGACCGTCAGCATGAGTGCCCAGTGAATCACGCCGGCAGAGCGGATAAAACCTTTGGTGTCGCCTGTCAGCACCATCACCATTGGCAAATACAAAAAGATGTAGACCGGGATAAAAATGATGAACATCCCGTACCACCCGGTTGCCAGCCAATAATACTGGAACGGGATGGCAAGATAAGCCCAGAAGATAACCCTGCGGTCAGCCATTCGGGTCGGAACAATTGAAAGAAACTCTTTCAAAGCCATAAAGCTGAGGAAACCGACAAAAAATAAGGTGTAATGCGTTGGTAATGCCAGAGCAAAGCAAACAATCCCAATCATCCACCACCATGAGCGGATACGCAGCTTTAGCTCCAGATAATCCCGGTCAGGATAGCGGCGGGATAACCAGAAACAGATGAGTGAACCAAAGATTAATACCGAAAAAATGGCACCGATGAGATAAAGAGAATGCGCCGGAATATTAATCATGGTGTGCACGCTCACTGATATCTGCCTGACGTTGTTTAGTGCGATAAATTCCGGCTGTTCTGCGCCATATTGTGATCAGGCATCCGCTCAACATGATCGCAAGTGCTGCATCCATGGTGTAATCAAAGAACGCTGGCAACCAGTTTGTGAGGCGGTGAACCATGAGCAGTAACAGGACTCCGGTCAGTAATGCCATCCGGTGCTGTTTTGCCATTGGTCCGCGGAAATCTGCCGGACATTGCATACTGACACCCAGAACTCTGATATAAGCAGTCATCACTGCCAGCAGTGCACATCCCCATGCCAGTGTCATTCCTGCCGGAGACTGAGTCGTCAATCCGGCTGCCAGAATAAACACCGGGTCTGCAACCCGGTCCGGTATATCGTTATAGAGTTCTCCTGCCGGTGTTTTCTTTCCGCCTTCAACAGCAACCATGCCATCAAACAGGTTACACAGCAGGCGAAGCTGAATGCAGCCAGCGGCAGCCATTAATAACAGAGGGGCTGACCAGTAATGATAAACGGCGAGTATGGCAAATCCGGCTATTGCGAATGCGATACTTGCCAGAGAAATTTGATTGGGTGTGATATTTTTCTGGCTGAGCCAGACTGCAATTTTACGGGAAACAGCGGTATTCCGGACAGCAAGCGGTCTGCGGTTGTCCTCCGGTTGATGTTGCATAAAGCCTCAGTAGATCAATAAAAAACAGAGTATTTGATGTTATATGACCCGGGTGTATATATCCAGACTTGTATATTATGTCCGCTTAATATGTGAAAAGTGACAGAGTGGGGCTCCACTCTGTCTGAACTGAAGGGAAGTTATTTATAAACGACTGCCTGCTGTGACCTGTGTGCGGCTCTTTTTCCACTCAAATATAACCCAGCACAAAATCACCGCCATGCTGACAATCCGGTATGGATTCGGCAGCAGCAGGGTAGTGACTGCAAGTAGCAGAAACAGCAATTGCTGAATTTTAGACAACCGGTTGAACAGATAACCTTCGATGCCTCCGGCAAAAGCGACAATCAGCGCGATACAGGCCAGGATTGATTCAATAAAGGCGAATACCGATTCCTGCTGCGTCCAGATTAAACCGGAAAATGCCATCATCGCCGGGATTAAAAAGAATCCCTGTGCCAGTTTAAATGCCTGTACGGCAGAGCGCATCGGTGATGCATTGGCAATACCCGCTCCGGCAAAAGCAGCCAGCGCAATTGGTGGTGTGACGTTGGAAGTCTGAGACAGCCAGAAGACAATCATGTGTGCGGTCAGCATCGGAATGCCTAAATCCATCAGGGCCGGTACGGCCATCACTGATAACACGATATAAGCGGCTGTCACCGGCAATCCCATGCCCAGAATGACCGCAGCAATTGCAATAAACAGCAGTGCTGACCACAGATGGCCGCCGGAGAGTGACGTCAGAAACTGGGTAAACTGCAGCCCGATACCGGTTTGACCCACAACACCAACCACAATACCGGCCGTGGCACAGGCGATAGAAATCGGCAGGGCAAGAATCGCACCTTCTTTCATTCCTTCAATGATCTGACTGAATTTAATGCGGGTATTTTTTCCGGCCATCGCAGCGACCAGCACGGCCACACATCCGGCGATACCGACCAGGATCGGAGAATAACTCATCACCAGCAGGATAGTAATCAATACCAGTGGCAGCAGGAAGTGCCAGCCTTGTTTGATGATTTTGCCGATTTTTTCTGTTTCAGTCATTCCCTGCAGGTTGAGTTTGCAGGCCATCAAATGGACGTATAACAGCGTACAGCCAAAGTAAAGAATTGCGGGGGCAATCGACACCAGAATGATTTCGCTGTAAGGAATACCGGTGAACTGAGCCATCACAAAGGCGCCGGCGCCCATAACCGGCGGCATGATTTGCCCGCCTGTTGAAGCGGCCGCTTCAATTCCGGCAGCCTGTTCACCGCGATAGCCAAGTTTTTTCATCATCGGAATCGTCAGGGAGCCGGTTGTTACTGTGTTGGCAATCGCAGAGCCGGAAATCGACCCCAGTGCAGCGGAAGCCAGTACGCTGGCTTTGGCCGGGCCGCCTCTGGATTTACCGGCAATGGCAAAAGCACTGTCGATAAAGAATTGTCCGGCGCCGGTAACCTGTAAGAATGCCCCGAAAAGCACAAAGATAAATACAACACCGGCAGCAATTGCCAGTGGTGCGCCAAAGACGCCGTTGGTGGAATAGATATGAAAACGGACCATTTCTTCCAGCGAAAAGCCTTTACTGGCGATTGAGCCGGGCAAGGCATCTCCAAACAGTGCATAGACCAGAAAGATGACGGCAACGGCGACCATAACCATGCCGACACAGCGGCGGGTTGCCTCAAGCAGAAGCAACATCATCAATATGCCGGCAATCTGATCCTGCATTTGCAGACCATCAAGCAGGAAGCTGATATCGTCATAATCGAAGGTGATAATTTGGCTGGCAGCCCAGCAGGTTGCACAGACCAGCAGGATATCAATCCCTCTGGCAACAAAATACCTGAGCGGCGGATGATCGGGTCTTGCCAGCGGGAAAGCGAGAAAAATCAGGACCAATACCCAGCTCAGGTGAGCCGGACGAAATATTGTGGCAGAGAGACTGGCCGTGATGCCCTGCCAGATCTGAAAGATTGTCAGCAGCACAGCAATCGTACTCACCACATAAGTGAGCAGGTTCGCCATCTTCTCCTGAGCGGAAGTGATTTGTGTCATAAACAGTATTCTCTCTTCATTGAAAAACGGAGCAGCAGCGACAATACCTTATGGGGGTAACCTCACAGGTATTGTCGCAGCCGTAGATCGTTATGAATCTCCGGAGCGGAGAGATAAACGCTTACTGGTGATGTTCTTTGTAGTATTGCTGTGCGCCAGGATGAAGCGGAACGCCGCTGAGACGGGTCATGTTGTCGACGGTCATAAATTTAGCGACACCAATGGCCTGACGTATTTTACCGATATTTTCGAAAGCAATTTTTGTCAGCTTATATGCCATTTCCTTGTCCATTTTTTTATTAACGACAAGTACGTTCCAGACCGCCGGGGCGGTAAATGCCGGTACGTTTTTATAGCTGCCCTGTGGTGCTTTTAACGGCTGGTAGGATGGATTTGCCGCCTGAATCTTCTTCAGATCCTGTTCAGAAAAAGACAAAATCCGGATATTGCGGGTCAGAGCCAGCTCTGTGATTGCACCAACCCCCAGACTGCCGACAATCACACCGGCATCAATCTGGCCATTGGCAATAGCACTGGTGGTTGCGGTGTAATTCAGTGACTGCGGGCGGATATCTTTTTCAGAAATGCCCAATGCGTTCAGAATATTGACAGAGCTGACCCGGGTACCGGAGCCCGGTGCACCTAAAGAGACTTTCTTTCCTTTTAAGTCTTCAACAGTGTGGATGTTCGAGTCAGCCGGAACGATAAACTGCACAACATTCGGATAGAGTGCAAACAGAACTTCTGTCGGCATTTGACGCGGGAAAGGTTTATTGCCGTCCCAGGCTTTTTGAGCCACATTGCCCATCGCAATACCAACCAGCTGTTTTTTAGTGGCAACTTTGATGATGTTTTCAACTGATGCGGCAGTCACCTCTGCCCGCATATTAAATCCCGGAATATTGTCACTCCAGATTTTAGCCAGCGTTCCTCCCAGCGGATAATAGGTACCGCTCTGACTTCCTGTGCCTATGGTGTAATTTGCTGCAACTGCCGGGATTGCCATTCCCAGCCCCAGAATGAAAAGTATTTTTTTTACGGCCTTGTACATAAGATACTCCCTGGTCCTTTTTATCATTCACGACGCTGTGATGACCCGTCCTGTCAGAGGTTTATTGCAATCCGGTTTGAATGATTTCCGGTGTTTCGGGTTGGTTAAACCGGATCTCCTTTCATTCATTTTCGGGTCGCTGAGTGAATGAGTTATAGCTTAAATGTATGATTTATATGGTTTATTTTTGTGAGGGTCTTCATTATAGTCGTTGTGCCTGAAAATGACCAGTGTTAGAAAGTTTCGAAACGATGTGGAATTGACAATATGAGAGCTGGTTAAAAAACATGCATATCAATGTCAGATATTCATTGAATGTCGATTTTTTTTATTTTTTCCCTTGAAAAGGTTTTTTCCGCCCTTATCTATGGGGCATAGAGAAAGCAAACTTTGCTTTTAGTAGCAGGAACAGGTTGAAATCCTGTTCTTTGTCCCCATATTTCGGGATATTGCAAAACGACAACAGAATTTATTCGGAGATAGCCTGATGGGTAAAATCATTGGTATTGACTTAGGTACTACAAACTCTTGTGTTGCTGTACTGGATGGTGATGCACCTCGTGTAATTGAGAACGCTGAAGGTGAACGTACGACGCCTTCTGTAATTGCGTATACAGATGGTGAAACACTGGTTGGGCAACCTGCAAAACGTCAAGCAGTTACCAACCCGGAAAACACGCTATTTGCTATTAAGCGTCTTATTGGCCGTCGTTTTGAAGACGAAGAAGTTCAGCGTGATATTTCTATCATGCCTTACAAAATCGCGAAAGCCGATAATGGTGATGCGTGGGTTGAAGTCAAAGGTGACAAGCTGGCTGCACCACAGGTTTCTGCTGAAGTCCTTAAGAAAATGAAGAAGACAGCAGAAGACTTCTTAGGTGAAGAAGTGACTGGTGCAGTGATCACTGTTCCTGCTTACTTTAATGACGCACAACGTCAGGCAACTAAAGATGCTGGTCGTATTGCAGGTCTTGAAGTAAAACGTATTATCAACGAACCTACAGCTGCTGCACTGGCTTATGGCCTGGATAAAAACGGTGGCGACCGTGTAATTGCTGTGTACGACCTTGGTGGTGGTACATTTGATATCTCAATTATCGAAATTGATGATGTTGAAGGTGAAAAAACATTCGAAGTACTTGCAACGAATGGTGACACGCATTTAGGTGGTGAAGATTTCGATAACCGCATGATCAACTATCTGGTTGATGAGTTCAATAAAGAACAGGGTATTAACCTGAAGAATGACCCGCTGGCAATGCAGCGCCTGAAAGAAGCTGCTGAGAAAGCAAAAATTGAACTGTCTTCTGCACAACAGACTGACGTGAATCTGCCATACATTACTGCAGATGCGACTGGTCCGAAGCACATGAACATCAAAGTGACACGTGCGAAGCTGGAGTCACTGGTTGAAGATCTGGTTCAACGTTCTCTTGAACCAATGAAAGTTGCACTGGCTGACTCTGATCTGTCTGTGAATGAAGTCACTGACGTAATTCTGGTAGGTGGTCAGACCCGTATGCCAATGGTTCAGCAAAAAGTTGCTGAGTTCTTCGGCAAAGAAGCCCGTAAAGATGTGAACCCGGATGAAGCAGTTGCTGTTGGTGCTGCGGTACAGGGTGGTGTTCTGGCTGGTGACGTGAAAGACGTCTTACTGCTGGATGTAACGCCGCTGTCTCTGGGTATTGAAACCATGGGCGGTGTGATGACCAAACTGATTGAGAAAAACACCACGATTCCAACCAAAGCGAATCAGGTTTTCTCAACCGCAGAAGATAACCAGAGTGCCGTAACAATTCATGTTCTGCAGGGTGAACGTAAGCAAGCGACTTATAACAAATCTCTTGGTCAGTTCAACCTTGAAGGCATTCAGGCTGCACCACGCGGCATGCCACAAATTGAAGTGACATTTGACCTTGATGCGGATGGAATCCTGCATGTTTCTGCGAAAGATAAGCAGACAGGTAAAGAGCAGAACATCACGATTCAGGCTTCTGGTGGTCTGAGTGATGACGATATCGAGAAAATGGTTCAGGAAGCGGAAGCAAACAAAGAAGCGGATAAGAAGTTTGAAGAATTAGCTTCTGCCCGTAACCAGGCTGACCAGATGGTTCACGCAACGCGTAAACAAATTGAAGAAGCTGGTGATGCACTTCCTGCGGATGAGAAAGAGAAGATTGAAGCGGCAATCAGTGACGTTGAAACTGCAAAACGCGGTGAAGACAAAGCAGAAATTGACGCGAAGATACAGGCGCTGATGACTGCTTCTCAAAAACTGATGGAGATTGCACAGCAACAGGCTCAGGCACAACAGGGTGAAGGTGGTGCAGAGCAACAGCAATCTGCTGACGATGACGTCGTTGATGCCGAGTTTGAAGAAGTGAACGATGAGAAAAAGTAATCGGTGAACCCATAGTTTACGGATAACTTTCAGACCTTTTTCTGGGATGATACGGGCGTTTGGGGGAACTCTTACGCCCGTATGTTTGTAACTTATTTGTCGATTTAGGTCATGTTTTATCGGGTTGAATCAGCCCTGAAGCTGATGTGGAACATGAGCTATATCGATACCCCTTCAGGCGGCGAGTGAGTCGTTTGTTGTAATAACTGGTGACAAAGAACATGTCAAAACGTGATTTTTACGAAGTGTTGGGCGTGAGCCGTGATGCTTCAGAGCGCGATGTAAAAAAAGCCTATAAGCGTCTGGCGATGAAGTATCACCCGGATCGGAATCCGGATGATGATAGCGCCGCCGAAAAATTCAAAGAAGTAAAAGAAGCGTATGAGGTGTTAACTGATCCTCAGAAAAAAGCAGCTTACGACCAGTATGGCCATGCAGCATTCGAACAGGGTGGTGGTTTTGGCGGCGGTGGCGGCTTTGGCGGCGGCAGTGCTGACTTCGGCGACATCTTTGGTGATGTTTTTGGTGATATTTTCGGTGGTGGTCGCCGTGGTGGTGGTCAGGCAAGAGCGCAGCGTGGTGCTGACCTTCGCTACAATATGGAACTGACACTGGAAGAAGCGGTTCGCGGTTGTTCGCGTGAAATCGAAGTCCCGACACTGGTTCACTGTGACAGCTGTAATGGTTCAGGTGCGAAGAAAGGTACATCCGCAGAAACTTGCCCGACCTGTCATGGTCATGGTCAGGTTCAGATGCGTCAGGGCTTCTTTGCCGTTCAGCAAACGTGTCCCACCTGTCATGGTAAGGGCAAGATTATTAAAGATCCTTGCCGGGAATGTCATGGTCAGGGCCGGAAACAGAAGAGCAAAACTCTGAATGTGAAAATTCCGGCAGGTGTGGATACCGGAGATCGCATCCGCTTATCCGGTGAAGGTGAAGCCGGGGAAATGGGCGCACCAGCCGGTGATTTATATGTTCAGGTTCATGTGAAAGAGCACCATATCTTCGAGCGGGAAGGGAACAATCTGTATTGTGAAGTCCCGGTCAGCTTCAGTATGGCAGCCCTTGGTGGTGAGGTTGAAGTGCCAACACTGGACGGACGGGTTAACCTCAAGGTGCCTGAAGAAACGCAAACCGGCAGAATGTTCCGGATGCGCGGAAAAGGTGTCAAAGGTGTTCGCGGTGGCGGTATTGGCGATTTAATTGTCAGACTGGTTGTTGAAACACCGGTTAACCTGAGTGCGCATCAAAAAGAATTGCTGCGTGAATTTGAAGATTCCTGTGGCGGTGAAGCGGCAAGCAAGCATAAACCCAAATCTGAGGGCTTCTTCAGTGGTGTAAAAAAGTTCTTTGATGATTTGACCAGTTAAGTCGCTTGTTTTAACCAGAATGACTGAAAAAGATCTGCTCCGGCAGGTCTTTTTTTATGCGCTGCGATTCTTCAGTAAGCGACATGGTCAAAGCGATATGATCAAGCTACATTGCTTCGTTTTGAATGTGTCTCGCAATCTCTCATACTATCTTCATCCTTTTCGTTGAACGGCACGATTTAAAATATTCCCGGATAGAGGCAAGGAATATTTTATGAATCGGATAATATGTGGTTTCTCCCTGCTGGAGGTTATGCTGACGATCACACTGTTCAGCGTGTTACTGGCAATTGCCGTTCCGCAGTATCACTCCCGGATGATGACTGAAGAAATAAAAAATGCTGTCAGTGAAGCTGAAGGCATTATTTTGTCGGCGAAATCCTTAGCACTTTCTGCCGGTAAACCTTTATGGATTGATATCCGTACTTCTGAAACAGGGAATAAACGCCGGATATGGCGGGTGATATTACATCGCAATAAACAGTTTTCACCACAGGATATTATCCGGGAGATCACCGGATCCTATTATCCGGATGTTGTTCTGATGTCCGGACTTACCACGCAACAAATCAGAATTGATCACCTGACGGGCCGGCCGGGAGCCAACGGTTATCTTCAGTTTTTTCTGCGTCAGTCTCCGGAGCAAATGGTCAAAGTCTTGATTTCATATGGTGCCGGACGTGTACGTACCTGTGGTGTCGGGGAGGTGCATTATGGTTTTTCTGCGTGTTAAGCCCGTATCGGGGATGACGTTGCCGGAGGTGATTGTGACCCTGTTCCTCAGTAGTTTACTGATTCTGTCTCTGGCGCAAATCGTGGCAACTCAACTGAAGAATACACAACGCCTGAGCCGCCGGGTTTATTTACAGCGACAACTGGTGACTGTGCTTCAGATGATCAGAAATGACATGCGGCGTGCCGGGTACAACATCAATACCGGCAACAGTGCTGTATTCCGTCAGGCAGACCATGTCGTTTCTGTTTCTGCCGGGGCGGATCAAATCGGTTATGTTTACCGGCTTTCATCTTCAGGTGCCGGACAGTTCAGACAGGTCGTTTATAAATTGTCGTCATCGGAGCCGGTGTCCCGCTTGCTGCTTTGTGAGAAGTACTCGGCATCGCCTGTAACGATGGCTGAGGTGGCACAGTCAGACCGGCAGTCCCCCTGTTTCTCAGTTTTTGATCCGAAGCGGATACAGGTTGATGAATTTCATATATCAGCCAGCTCAGTGCGGAAAATGAAAACAGAATATCAACAGGTCTCGGTCTTACTGGGTGTCTCTTTAGTCCGTATGCCATCGATCCATGAATCGGTTGGTTTTTCGCTGACGGAGAGGAACGCATTGTGAGAAAGTGGCATGTTCCGGCAGGCGTTCCGGAGAAATCCGATGGTTTTGTGACTTTGCTGGTTGTTATGGCGATTATGGCTGTTGCGCTGATGCTGATGATGCGGCCTTATCAGCGGGTAAAGCAGCATGCTTCTGAGATCCAACATCAAATTCACAGGGCTCAGTCCTTCTGGCGGGCGGAAGGTGAGCTTGCCTGTTTATGGCGTCAGATTGTGTTATCTCATGGCTTGATTACTGATGGTGAATCCTGTCTTGAATCCGGAGATTCCCTGACCGTTTCGGGCCAGCGGGTTCGTCTCATTCGGGTACAGAATCAGGATGTGAGCCTTGAGCAACGTTTCCGGCTGCCATTGCCGGCATCTTCTGGTGTGATTAAATCGTCTTCCCGGCTGATCATGACAGAGCCCGCCCGTTTTATGCCAGATCCGGGAGAAATGGATGCGGAGCATCACTGGCCTTGTGTGGTTTTGCGCTACCGGGATAGTTTTCAGGCGCCGTCTGTATCGACATATCACCCACAAGATTTGTCACAAAAGCCCTATCGGGACTTTCCGGAATCAGGGGAACAGTTATGCCAGGCAAATCACCGGACGCTGGATGGAGACCAATCCCATGCGGGGCAGGATTATCAGCATGATTCAACGCTCAATCCTTTCAAAGACTTATTTGGCATTCCCCGGAAAGAATGGGAGAAGATCGCAAATAAAAGTCACCATGTGCCTTCAGCTCATCCGGTAGTCTGGAATGAACACTGTGCCCGGCAGATTTTGCGTGACATTCAGCAGGGTGATCTGATTGTGTGGATCGATGGCGGATGTTTTCTGTCAGATGATGATATCTTCCGGATTAACCAGGCAATTCAAATGACGTTTGCTGAGGATGGCATCATTCTGGTAATTCGTGACGGCGCTCTGGCGGTGAACAGTGATCGGCATTTCCGCGGCACGATGATTCAGTTGATGACGCCGTCTCATCAATCCATGAAATTCACCGGATGGCCAGACAGTCCTTTGTATGAATCTCTGCAACCTGTGATAGCAAGATATAATATGCCGCTCACTCAGCTCAGTTATTTTCAGTCCGGCAGCTTTTTCCCGTTGGGTGGTTTATATCTTGATACGCCCGCCCGGTATGCAGTTATTGATGGTGTTCTGGATACCCGCTATGCCCGTGATCTGATGCTCCGGCCTTTGAGCCTGATCAAACCCGTGGCCTGGATGTCGGGAAGCTGGTATGTGGAATAAGCTTAATGGCTTTGGACTGATTGAAGTGATGGTTGCTTTCTTGATTACCAGTGTCGGCATTGTCGGAATATTTCAGGTCCGGCAACTGATTATTTTTCAGGATGATGAAATCAGTCATAGGACGCATGCACTCGCAATTGCCCGGACTTGTCTTGAAGACATTCATGCTGGCAGGCCGGCTGAGGAGGCTGAAGCGGCAAACGTTGCTGATGAACGGTACCAGGTGGTCATTGTTGAACAGCCGGCAGACCAGATGGATGGACTTTGGTTGGTTCTTGTCACCGTTTCATGGGACGATCTCAGGGGAAAAACACATCAGATAAGCCTTTCCAGCCGGATTGTACACTAAGGTCTGTTGACCTTTCGGGTTCATTTTTGCAGCAATTTTTTCAGTCTTCCGGGTATAGATATTTTGCGTGAAATTCCAGATGCTGACCGATAAAACTCTGGATGAAGTAATAGCTGTGATCATAACCGGGATGGCTCCGGTAGTGAAAATTGGGGTGCTGTTTGTTTATCACAGCCAATAAGTCCTCTGGCTTCAACTGCTCCTCAAGGAAAGGATCGGCTTCGCCCTGATCAATCAGAACCGGCACGGTACAGGCACGGGTTTTGAACAATTCAACGGCATCATAGTCCAGCCACAAGCCGCGGTTTTCACCAAGATAAGCCCGGAATGCCTTTTGCCCCCACGGACATGCACCAGGATGACATATCGGACTGAATGCAGAGACAGAGCGGTAGTCGTCACTATGTTTAATGCCGATGGTCAGCGCCCCATGCCCGCCCATGCTGTGACCGGAGATTGAACGCACGGATGTCACCGGAAAGTGTGTTTCTATCAGTTTGGGCAGCTCTTTGACGACATAGGAATACATCGAATAGTGTTGATCCCACGGCAGGCGGACGGCATCCAGATAAAAACCGGCCCCGTGGCCTAAATCATATTGACCTTGTGGATCATCCGGCACCTGCTCACCCCGCGGGCTGGTATCTGGTGCAACAATCGCGATACCGCATTCAGCTGCTTTTTTGAATGCACCGGCTTTCTGCATAAAATTTTCATCGGTACAGGTCAGTCCGGAAAGCCAGTACAGTACCGGCACCGGGTTCTGCTGAGATGCGCCGGGCGGTAAAAAAATTGCGAAACGCATGGTGCAATTCAGTGTTGAGGATGTATGGGTATATTGTTTTTGCCATCCGCCAAAGACTTTTGACTGACTGACTTGTTCTAACATGGTCACTCCTTGTGTCCTGCTGCCTGTTGTGACAGCAGGAAAACGAACTCATAAAAAGCTTTTTGTCTGCGGTGATTCTGATTTGATATCAGTCACCTTTAAAGTGAATGACTGAACGGATACTTTCACCGGCATGCATCAAATCAAACGCATCATTAATCTTATCCAGTGGCATCGTATGAGTAATGAACTCCTGAAGCCCGAACTCTCCTGCCAGATACTGTTCCACTATTCCCGGTAACTGAGAGCGGCCTTTTACCCCGCCAAATGCACTGCCGCGCCATACACGCCCGGTGACCAGCTGAAACGGACGGGTCGAGATTTCCTGTCCGGCACCGGCAACACCAATAATCACTGATTCCCCCCAGCCTTTATGACAACATTCCAGTGCTGAACGCATCACGTTGACATTTCCGATACATTCAAAAGAAAAATCAACACCACCGTCTGTCATGTCAACAATCACTTCCTGAATTGGTTTGTCGTAATGCTGCGGATTGATACATTCAGTCGCACCGAGCTGTTTTGCCAGCTCGAATTTCTTTTCATTAATATCAACGCCGATGATCCGGCTGGCGCCTGCCATTCGTGCACCGATAATAGCCGATAACCCGATGCCACCCAGCCCGAAAATAGCAACGGTATCGCCTTGCTGTACTTTGGCTGTATTCATCACCGCGCCCATGCCAGTGGTGACCCCACAACCCAGCAGGCAGACTTCTTCCAGTGGCGCGACCGGGTTGACTTTCGCCAGTGAGATTTCCGGCAGGACGGTGTATTCAGAGAATGTTGAACAACCCATGTAGTGATAAATGGGTTTGCCATCTTTATAAAAACGGGTGGTACCGTCCGGCATGAGTCCCTTGCCCTGCGTTTCACGTACGGCCTGACACAGATTCGTTTTTCCGGATTTACAAAACTTACACTCCCCGCATTCTGCGGTGTACAGCGGAATGACATGATCACCCACGGCAACACTGGTGACGCCTTCGCCAACTCTTTCTACAATGCCGCCGCCTTCATGACCCAGTATGGAAGGGAACACACCTTCCGGGTCTTCACCGGACAGGGTAAATGCATCAGTATGGCAGACGCCCGATGCAACAATTCTGACCAGCACTTCACCGGCTTTGGGTAACATGACGTCCACTTCTTCAATCGTGAGTGGCTGTTTCGGTCCCCATGCGACAGCAGCACGGGATTTAATGAATTCGGGCTCCGACATTGTAGCTTCCTCTGTTTATGTTTTACTGCGTAAAACTGAGTATAGTTCTTTTCTTATATTTGATAATGGCGTAAAAAAGATAATAACTTTTACAAATGAGTAATAATCAATATGGCAAACTGGGAAGGTGTGGCTGAGTTTATTGCCGTTGCTGAAGCTGAAAGCTTTACGCTGGCTGCTGCAAGGTTATCAACCTCTGTGGCGAATATCAGCCGCAGGGTTGCTGCGCTGGAGTCCCGGCTGGCAGTCCGGTTGTTGCAGCGGACAACCCGGCAGGTGTCACTGACAGAAGCGGGGCAGATTTATTATCAGCAGTGTAAACCGTTGGTGGAAGGGCTGGAACAGGCAGAGCTGAGTGTCACAAGAATGCAGCAGGTTCCGGCCGGACGTCTCCGGGTGACGGTGCCTGTAACATATGGGGAAAGAATCATTGCCCCGATTATGCAGGATTTTCTGGAACAGTATCCTCAGCTGGAGCTTGAACTGAACCTGACCAATCAACGTTTAGATCTGATTGAGCAGGGGATTGATCTGGCAATCCGGCTGGGTGTTTTAGCAGATTCCAGTCTGAAAGCACGCAAGTTATGCTCCCGGAAACTATATGTTTGTGCCAGCCCTGCGTACCTGGAAAAGTATGGTGCACCCCACACGCTTAAGGAGCTGGCGGGGCATCAGTGTTTACTTGGCACGAATGATTACTGGCGATTCAAAGACAACCACATGCTCCGGTCACCGGGGATTCACGGCACTCTGCGCTGTAACAGCGGGGTCGTTCTGCTGAGTGCGGCACTTCGGGGAATGGGATTGATTCAGCTGCCGGACTACTATGTCTCTTCTGCTTTAACATCCGGTGAATTGATCGAAGTATTAAGCGTTTACCGGGATGATCGGGAAGGCGTCTGGGCGCTTTATCCGCAGAACCGCTATTTGTCACCCAAAGTCCGCTTGCTGATTGATTACTTATATAGTCGCTTACAGCCAGCGCAGGCTTTATAATGGCGGCCGGATCACATAGAGAAAGAGTCACGGTTTTGGAACAAGAGCAATCTGTATTTTCTGCGCAGGACGAATGCTTTATGCGCCGGGCGATTGAGCTGGCTGCTTTGGCTGAAAATGAAGGTGAAGTACCTGTGGGTGCGGTACTGGTGAAAGACGGGCAGATTATTGCAGAGGGGTGGAATCAGTCTGTGGGTTCCCATGATGCGACGGCACACGCTGAAATTCAGGTGTTAAGAAAAGCAGGCCATGCGCTGGAGAATTATCGTCTGCCGGGAACAACGCTTTATGTCACGCTGGAACCCTGCCCGATGTGTGCCGGTGCCTTACTTCACAGCCGGGTTCAGCGAATTGTATATGGTGCATCGGATCTGAAGACCGGTGCGGCAGGCACCGTGATGAATTTATTTGAAGGTGAGGGCGTCTATCATTACGCAGTGATTGAAAAAGGGCTGCTTGAATCAGACTGCCGACAACAGTTACAGCAGTTTTTTAAGCGCCGGCGTAAAGAAATAAAAGCACAAAAGAAAAATCGTTCAGAGTCATAGCAACGCTTACCAACGATACTTCTGCAAGCCGGGGTAGTTTTATTTCTGAGAATCAATATAACCCGGGATAATATATTCCCGGAATGAAAGGGCTTCAGGGTGACAGATGATTGATAAACGTCCGGTGGCGGTCGAAAACCTTATTTTTGTTATTCGCCAGTTTTCTTTTACGGCGGACTGTTGAGGTGATTCTCCACAGATGTTTTGATTGTATACGTCTTTTTAGCATAAACAGAATCCTCCTGTGTTCCTTATCTGAATCACGCAGACATATGTCTGACTCAAAGCAGGAACCTTTTGTAATTGGGCTTATTGTTCACGTGTTTTATGACCGGAAGATGAATCCGGAAATTCCGGACTCATCTTTTATTTATGGACAAAATGGGAAAAAATCAAGAGATAACGGGCAGATTGGTATTAATTTTTTTCTGGCTTAGTCACAGGCAATGCCTGTTTTTCTTCTGTCTGATTATCTTTGCTGTTCAACTGACTGTGGTCAGACTGAGCTTCCGGCGCTGCTTTCTGCGGTCTTGCTGCCGCCTTTTCTGCGGCAGGTTGTGCCTGAACAGGTTCATTCTGAACGGGTTGCTTGCTGGAAGCAGAACCGTCCGTTGTCGGTTTTTTGACCGTTTCTGTAACCTCTTGCGGTTCTGTCGATGACTTGGGAGTGCCAGCCTGCTCAGCGATTGGCGGCGCCGGAATGACGGCTAAATCATCGATCTCAGTTTCTTCACCATTCTCACCTGCAGCAATGGCATTCGAGTCCAGATGCCCAATCAGGCTTTGATAGTAGCGGCGAATATTCTCGACATAGGTCAGCGCTTCATTCCCTCTGGCGTAACCGTAACGGGTCTTGCTGAAATATTTTCTTTTTCTGAGCAGCGGCAGTCTGTCTTTAACATCACTCCAGGCATCGGGATCGCCGCCCTGAGAACGGGTCAGACGACGGGCGTCCATCATGTGTCCGAAGCCCATATTGTATGATGCCAGCGCGAACCATATTTTTTCATGGACCGGAATAGAATCCGGAATCCGGTTGACCAGTTTTCGCAGATATTTGACGCCACCTTTAATCGATTGTTCTGCATTCAGGCGGTTTTTTATACCGACGGATTTGGCTGTAGGTAAGGTCAGCATCATCATGCCCCGCACGCCGGTCGGTGATTTAGCTCTCGGATTCCAGTGGGATTCCTGATAAGCCAGGGCCGCTACCAGACGCCAGTCAAACTCTTCCGCATATTTTTTAAACATCGGCGACCATTTTGGCAGGCGGTTATCAATGGCTCTGAGAAATGCCCGTGTATCCACGTAGTCAAACGTACCGACATGGCCGATATACTTCTCTTCCAGTGAAGAAATCAGTCCGGCCTGTTTCTGTTTACCGAAGAATTCAATCATCAGCGCATACAGACTTTCATCATCGGAACGGCGGATAAACCAGGAAACCGGCTGATCATCAGTCACTTCAAATGCGGTCGCCAGCTCCGGATAAACCCGCTGGGCCAGAGAAATCTCAATCGAATCGGCGATGGTAAAAGCAAGCGACCCCTCCGATACCTGTTTCAATAAATCATGAATATCTGAATTGGCTTCCACCTGATAGCGTAAATCCGGATTTTTTTCCTTCAGCTGGCGCAGGGTTTGTTCAAAGTGAGAATCATCGACAACGCTGAGCAGGTATTTTTGTGGCTCCGTGGCGTCAGGATCGTTTTGTTTGCGGATGATTTGTTTGAGATTACGTGGTTTCCATTGTCCCTGACGATATACGACCTGCTGGCTGACATAATAATAAACCGGACCGGGGCGGAACTGGCTAATCCGCTCTTTGGTCTGACTTTGCCCGGCAGCAATCATGTCAATTTCTCCCCGCTTGAGCGCAGGAAACAGTGATGAAATCCGGTAGACGGGTTTGACCTCGAGCTTTACACCTAACTCACTGGCAAATTCCCTGACCAGTTCATAGTCCAGCCCGGAAGGGCCGTCCGGGCCGATAAAATAGGACAACCCATTATTCACGGTACCGACGCGAAGTACGCCTCTTTGCTTGATTTGATCCAGTTCACTTTTGGGTTTTGAATCGATCTGACAGCCACTCAACAGGGCAACGCAGGTAAACCACAGGATGATCAACCGAGTGGTATGGCGGAAAAATCGGGTCATGGACGGCTTGTCTTTTTTCATAAATCTATCTTAAAACATTTCGTCCTTTATATCAGAGCCCCGGTGAATGGCAACTTTTGATTGCCGGAATCTTTGGGTAAATCGCCTGAATCACAAAATAAACGGCATTAAATTTGAGACCCGGACAACCCGGGAGCGGTCTCGACAGATGATTTGATGGTATAAACTGTAAAAAAATGACGCAAACGGTTGCGTTGGTTGTTACATCACAGAACTAATTCATTTATAATGCGCTCGCATCACAGAGGTGAAATTGGTGTAAATTGAGTGAAACTATAGTTAATTCACTGAATTTATTCCAATTTTATTACTCAACCAACTGCAACAGAGACTTAAGCATATGAGAATTTTCCGTGGTTCCCCGGCACTTTCTGAATTTCGGGTAAGTAAGCTTCTTGAACAATGTCGTGAACATCATTTGCCTGTCACCGGTATTTATGCTGAATTTATGCACTTTGCTGACCTGACAGCCAGCCTGGATGATCAGGATGTTGATAAGTTAGAAAAACTACTGACTTATGGCCCGACGATTGAAGAGCATCAGCCGGAAGGCTTATTGCTTTTAGTCACACCCCGCCCCGGAACAATTTCTCCATGGTCTTCCAAGTCGACTGATATCGCGCATAACTGCGGTCTGGATAAGGTCAAACGTCTTGAGCGCGGAACGGCCTATTATATTGAATCTTCAGCGGAGCTGAACGAAGCACAGTTAAATCTGCTGAACGGATTGCTCCATGATCGGATGATGGAAACGGTCTTTGCCGAAATGAATCAGGCAGCAGCACTGTTTACCGTTGCAGAACCGGCACCGATGACAGCGGTCGATATTCTGGGTGGCGGCCGTCAGGCGCTGGAATCGGCAAACACAGCATTGGGGCTGGCACTGGCAGATGATGAAATTGATTATCTGGTTGAGAGCTTTACCCGGCTGGGTCGTAATCCGAATGATATTGAACTGATGATGTTTGCCCAGGCAAACTCTGAGCACTGCCGTCATAAAATATTTAATGCGGACTGGACGATCGATGGCGTGCGTCAGGATAAATCATTGTTCAAAATGATTAAGAATACCTTTGAAACCACGCCGGATTACGTGTTGTCTGCTTACAAAGATAATGCCGCCGTGATGACAGGTTCACCTGCCGGTCGTTTCTTCCCGGATTCCGCGGACAGCCAGTATCGTTATCATGTGGAAGATGCACATATTCTGATGAAAGTTGAAACCCACAACCACCCGACAGCCATTTCTCCGTGGCCGGGCGCATCAACCGGAAGTGGTGGTGAAATCCGTGACGAAGGTGCGACCGGGATTGGCGGCAAGCCAAAAGCCGGGCTGGTTGGTTTTACAGTATCGAACCTGCGTATTCCTCATTTTGAACAGCCATGGGAAACCGACTTTGGCAAACCGGGACGGATTGTGAATGCGCTGGATATTATGCTGGAAGGTCCGTTAGGTGGTGCTGCATTTAATAATGAATTCGGCCGGCCGAATTTGCTTGGCTATTTCAGGACTTATGAAGAGAAAGTTCATTCTCATGCCGGTGATGAAGTGCGTGGTTATCACAAACCTATCATGATTGCCGGTGGTATGGGGAACATCCGCGAAGAACATATTCAGAAAGGTGAAATTCCGGTCGGTGCCAAACTGATTGTTTTAGGTGGCCCGGCAATGAATATTGGTCTGGGTGGCGGTGCGGCGTCTTCCATGGCGTCCGGTCAGTCTGCTGAAGATCTGGATTTTGCTTCTGTACAGCGTGAGAACCCGGAGATGGAACGTCGCTGTCAGGAAGTCATTGACCGCTGCTGGCAGCTTGGTGAACATAACCCGATTGCCTTTATTCACGATGTCGGCGCGGGTGGTATTTCAAATGCATTGCCTGAGCTGGTAAACGATGGAGACCGTGGCGGCCGCTTCCAGCTGCGTGATGTCCCGAATGATGAGCCGGGAATGAGCCCGCTTGAGATTTGGTGTAATGAGTCTCAGGAGCGTTATGTGCTGGCGGTTGCGCCGGAAAATATGGCTACTTTTGATGCTATCTGTCAGCGTGAACGGGCACCGTATGCCGTGGTTGGTGAAGCAACGGAAGAACATCACCTGACGCTGGATGATGCGCATTTTGACAATACGCCCATCGATATGCCAATGGATATCCTGCTGGGTAAGCCACCGAAAATGCACCGCGATGCCACGACTCAGAAAGTGAATGGTGTTGAACTGGATCGCAGCGGTATTGAACTCAATGAAGCTGTTGACCGCGTGTTGCGTTTGCCGGCAGTGGCGGAAAAAACATTCCTGATCACCATTGGTGACCGGACTGTTACCGGCCTGGTTGCCCGTGATCAGATGGTTGGTCCGTGGCAGGTGCCGGTCGCAAACTGTGCAGTGACTGCTGCCAGCTTTGATACCTATCATGGTGAAGCGATGTCGATGGGTGAGCGGACGCCGGTTGCGTTGCTTGATTTTGCTGCATCGGCACGTTTAGCTGTTGCTGAGTCACTGACCAATATTGCTGCAACAGATATTGGCGATCTGAAACATATCAAACTGTCTGCAAACTGGATGTCTCCGGCCGGTCACCCGGGTGAAGATGCGGGTTTGTATGAAGCCGTGAAAGCCGTTGGTGAAGAGTTATGTCCGGCGCTTGGTCTGACAATTCCTGTGGGTAAAGACTCGATGTCGATGAAGACCCGCTGGGAAGAACAGGGTGAACAGAAAGAAGTCACTTCGCCGTTGTCTCTGATTATTACTGCTTTTGCCCGTGTGGAAGATATCCGTAAAACTGTGACACCTCAGCTCCGCACGGACAGGGGAGAAACCAGCCTGATTGCGATTGACCTCGGCAATGGTCAGAACCGCCTTGGTGCGACAGCACTGGCGCAGGTTTATAAACAGTTAGGTGACAAGCCGGCGGACGTTGACAGCGCTGAACAGCTGAAAGGTTTCTTTAATGCGATTCAGATGCTGGTCCGTGATGACCATCTGATTGCTTATCACGATAAAGGTGATGGCGGCTTGTTTGTCACACTGGCGGAAATGGCATTTGCCGGACACTGTGGTCTGAATGTTGATATTACTGCTCTGGGTGAAGATGCTCTGGCTGCGTTGTTTAACGAAGAGCTGGGTGCTGTGATTCAGGTGCGCAATGACGATATGGATACCGTACTGGTGGCGCTGGCTGCGAATGGTCTGGGTGACTGTTCTCACGTGATCGGACAGGTGGAAGCCTCTGATCAGCTGGTGATTCGTCAGGGTGAAACAACGCTGT